>CAZLMZ010000236.1:0-1532 GCA_964560475.1 uncultured Anaerolineae bacterium | reverse complement strand
CCCTGGTAATCGTGCTCGTAGAGAAAGGCCATCACCTTTCCCCACTCGATGTCGCCCATCCCGGCTGCGGGCTGGGAGGCCAGCTCGCCGTCCATGTACAGGTGTTCCTTGATGTGCACGTGGTAAACGTGATCGCCGTGGTCGCGCAGGATGGGAAGGTAGGGGTCACCGTGGTGCAGGATGTTGGCTGGGTCGAGCTTGATCCCGACATCAGGGATGTGTTCCCACACTCGCTCGTAGGCCTCGATGCGGTCAAAGAACGAGTTGCCGTGCACGGCATAGAGAGCTACCTGTAGCCCTGCCGCATGTGCCTTGGCCAGGTAGGGTGGAAAGACCTCGACAAAAGCGGCGACGTTCTCTTCCAGCGAAGCGCCGGGGATCTGCCCGCCGCCTGTGATCAGAATCTCAGCGCCAAGCATCTCTGCATACTGGATCGCGCGATCGAGCCGCTCCAGGCTGGCCCGCCGCTCCTCCGCGTCCAGCGAGATGTGGTTCGAGCCCCATAGGCCGAACGAGGCCGTCTCGACTGCATAGGCATCGAGGATCTCGCGCATGCGCGATACCTTGCCAGGATCCAGTTCCTCGTCAAAGCCGCTACGTCCCGGATGGTGCCAGAAGTTGAACTCGAGCCCCGCGAACCCGTGCTCGGCAGCAAAGCGCGCATCTGCCTCTACGCCGTGTAGATCGTTGAGGGCGATAAAACCAAGCTTCACGTCGTGCCTCCTCTCGCGCTGACCGTCCAGCTAGTAGATGGGCTCGACCCAGGTCTTGGACCGGGAGGCCTCGTACATAGCTTCCATCACCGCGCTGCGCACTGCCGCCTCGCGCACGCTGACCAGGGGGACGTCTTGGCCTGCCAGTGTGTCGAGGTAGAGCTCGAAGGCGTGCGGCAGTGCCTCTGGCAGGTTGGTCCACGGTGTCTTGCCATCTGCGCCGGGAACGTGCTCGCTCTGGAAGTAGAACTCGCCATTGGAGACGTAGGCGTGGCCCTCTGTGCCGCTGACCAGCAGCGGCACAGGGTTGGCGACGTCGACCCAGCCGCCGGCGAGGACGCCGACCGCGCCATCCTCGAATTCGAGCAGCCCTTCCCCGTACTCGTCGCAATCCTCGTAGCGCTCGATGGCGGCGTCGATGTGTGCTGTCACGCGCAGCGGGTCACCCATCCACCACAGCATGATATCCAGCCGGTGCGTGCCCAGGTCGCCAAAGGCGCCGCAGCCGGCGATCCATGGGGTGGCCATCCAGCGATAGTCGCGGTCGAACCAGCCCTTGAGTGCGCCAGCGTGGCAGTTGCTCATGCGCACGCGCGTGACCATGCCCAGGTTGCCGGAAGCGATCTGCTCGCGCAGGAAACGGTGCACCGGATCGCCCCGCATAAAATAGCCGGTCTGGAAGGGCACGCCGGTGCGCTCGATCGCGTCGGCCATGCGGTAGGCGTCCTTGGCGCCCATGCCCAGCGGCTTCTCGACAAAGATCGGCTTGCCTGCCCCGGCGGCAGAGAGGACGAGCTGCTCGTGGCGGTTGGTCTCGGA
>CAZLMZ010000235.1:3517-5324 GCA_964560475.1 uncultured Anaerolineae bacterium | reverse complement strand
GCACGTGCGACCTTGGTGCCGAGGCGAGTCACCCATAGTGCAGCGCCGGTGCCCACACTGACGATGAACAAAAAGACCAACAGCGGGCCCAGCCAGTTGTAGCGCGATCTTCTCATTGGCCTCTCTTACTCCATGCGTCCTGCCGGGTGACAACGTGCACAATCCTCCAGTTCGGTGATGCCCCTCTCAAGATGCTGGGCCTCTATCTCGGCCGGCGGGTGTACGTGGCAGTCATCGCATGTGTAGACCGCATAGCTGGCAGGATGGCACGTCGCACAGGACTCTGGCTCTGCTTGACCGTGATCGAGCGGAAAGGTATGGTAGCGGAGACGTGCAGGCTGCCAGCCCTGTGCTGTGTGGCAGGCGCCGCACTCGGTGCCGAACTGTGCGCCGTGGATCTCTGGTTCCTGGTGGCAGTCGATACATCCGTTGATGCGCTCGCCGAACGAGAGACCGTCATGGCAGGCCGAGCACTCGAGCTGAACGTGTGCACCGTCGAGCGGGTAGATGGCCTGGTGGTCAAAAGACTCGGGCAGGGTACTGCCATCGTGGCACGACAGGCAGTTCGCGCCGTAGGACACGGTGTGCTGCTCGGCAAAGATCGCATCCATCTTTTCGTGGCAGGACGCACACGTCGAGGGAGCCAGGGCATAGTCTGCGGTGTGGCAGTTCTCGCAACTGAACGGCTTTCCCTCCGCCGACGGCGGGTGCTGGCGCAGCGTAAAGCCTGCGCGCTCGTGTGGAAAGAGCTCCAGGCGAGCACGAGCGATATCCGCCTCGCGTCCCTGGTGATCGGGATGGCAGTCGATGCAGGTTGCAGCGTCTTCCAGCCAGCCGTGGATGCCGTTCTGGGCAGCCACCTCGGCACCTACGGTGGTATGGCACGAGAGACAGCGGGCCGGTTCGACACGTCCCCACAGGCGATGGCAGAGCGTGCACGCTCGCTCCATTTCGGCGTGGCTCGTGTAGCCCTGCAAGCTCTGCGCCTGGGATGCTCGTGCTGTCAGTGGGCCGGGGCCAAAGAGCGCGGCGCCCTGCAGATAGATCACGATACCCACGCCAACGATCAGGACTAGTGAGGCGAGGAGACCATATGTAGAGAGGCAACCCAACGGCTTGTTCATCCGTCTCGACCTCAACTCAAGCAGAGGGCAGCGACCATGTGCAGCAGCGCGGCGGCGAACGTGGCGATAGCCAGCGGAACGTGTGCCGCGTGCCAGACCGCCAGCAGGCGGCGAGCAGGCACTGCCCCAATGGCATGGCGCTGCAGTGCACGGCGATAGTCGAGCAAGACACCGAGCGTACGTACTTGCTCACGGATCGGTGCCTCGAGGCGCTCGACCGCTTGCTGCCACGGCTCGTGGCCGTGCCGTTCTGCCCGCCCTTCCGGCGGCGCCCTGAAACGTGCTTTGCTCGCGATCGGCATCGCTTCTATAGCCTCGCTCAGGGCCCTCAACTGGGTAGGATGGGCGGACCGCCATGCCCAGGCTTGCAGCCGCGCCTCTGTGTCGCGGATCGCTGCCTCTAGCTGGTCTACGTCGAGCTCGTATCCGGTGGCTGTACGCGGGATCGCAGTATGGATGTAGCGCCCGATGAACCCGCTGCACATCACGGCGACCGTCATCCAGAACGTGATCCCAGCAAGCCCGGCAAAGTGAAATCCCGTGTGCAGGAAAACCATGTATGGGCCGACGATCCCGCCAAAGATGTGTGCCTTGAGCCAGACGTGCGTCCGTCCCCAGCGGGCATCGTGCCTCGTCTTGCGCCACGAATAGAGCGTCTCGGTGGCAACCATGAGCAGAAAGCC
>CAZLMZ010000235.1:0-3417 GCA_964560475.1 uncultured Anaerolineae bacterium | reverse complement strand
TCTCGATCAGCCGGTGGAGCGTGGAGAACAAGGACTGGTCACCGATCAGGACCGCGCCGACGAGGCGGTTGTCCTTGATAATCAGGCGCTGCCGGTGCACCTGATCCCGCTCGTGGACCACGATCGTGTCCGGGACCCCTCGCCAGAGCTCACTGTCGCCGCGGGAGATGGTCACCAGGTCGGGATCGGGCTCGCCTCGCGTGCTGACGGTGCCGATCATGCTGACGATGAGGCCGGTCAGGCGGGTGACGTTGACCGGGATGCTACGCTCATAGGTCGCAGGCTGCCCGATCATGTTGGCGCCGGCCACGCGTCCCTGTGCGAGCGCGACCGGCCAGAGTGTCTGGACGGTAGCCCGCCCGGCGATGGGATCCCACGCCTGTGCCACGTCACCTGCGGCATAAATGCCCGGGACACTCGTCTGCATCCTGTCGTCGACCAGGATGCCGCGATCGGTCTCTATGTCCGTGCCCGCAACAAGGTCGAGACGAGGCCGGACGCCAATGGCCACCCCAACGACCTGGCAGCGGATCTGCCATCCGTCCGTAGTTTCCACGCTGCTGATCCGCTCGCGGCCCAGCCAATCCCGCCTGGATGTAATGCGCGCGATCTCGGTGTGGTGGTGCAGGCTGACCCCTTTACGGATCAACCGCTGCTCGATCAGGTGAGACTCGGCCTCGTCCAGCACGCTGCGCCAATAGCGTCCGCCGCGCATCAAATAGTGCACTTGTACCCCGCGCGCGTGCAGGCCCTCGACGATCTCGATCGCCGTGACGCCGCCACCGACGACGACGGCCTGGCGGGCTCGTTTGGCATGCCGGATCATGCGCTGCATATCCTGCATCGAGTCGAGGGGTAGAACGCCGTCCAGCTCGGCGCCCGGCACGTTCAGCGGCATGGCCGCCGCGCCGATCGCAAGAAGCAGGCGATCGTAAGCGATGCTCTGGCCTGTGTTTAGCGACAAACTGCGCGCCTGAGGGTCGATCTGCACGGCATGGGCGCGGATGTGCTGGATCGCTAACCTGTTCCACCTGCCTCGCGTCATGGGAAAGAGGTGTGCTCTGGTTAGCTCGTGACTGAGCACGTAGGCCAGGCCGGGACGGCTGTAGTAGCCGTACGGGTCGTCGCTAATCATGGTGATCGTCGCAGATGGCTGGTGGCGCCGGATCACCTCCGCTGCGCTCAGGCCAGCCGTCCCCATTCCCAGAATGACATGGCGTGTCATCTCGCCTCCCCTTTCGATGTTTGCTCGGCGATGGCGTTACGAAACGGCAGAGAGGGATACAAAGCGCAGTGCACCGCGCGGACAGCGCGTGACACATTCGCCGCAGATCACGCAGCGGCAATCATCGATCGGCTCCTCGTACCATACGTGGCCGCGAATGTCGATACCTGCTGGGCAATTGTAGGAACAGATCCCACATTGGATACAGCGCGTAGGATCTGCGACGAGGCGCGCGTGCGATAGGGCACAGCGCCTGCGGTTCTCATGCTCTGCGAGACGTGTCAGCATGTTGGTCAACTCCCTTCGCTGGCAAGATCAACGGCCCTATGCCACACAGAACCGGTGCATCCGCTTTACCTGCGCCACCCTAGTGCGCAGCATGGCGAATAGAGCGTCATGGGCCGCGCTGATCGTGTATGCCTTTGCCAAAGGCAAGGGGTGGGGTCTTGTTGTGCATTAGTGGGGGTGTTTGCGAAGGTCAGGTGATGGACCAGCGTCGCCGTGTGTTTGACGGCGAGATCGGACTCGTAGGCCATCGAACGCCTCGCGATCCCCCTCTATCCACGGGCAACGAGTTGGGTCATGTCAGGTCCTGGTTGCTCGCGTGGCGCCACCCACATATAAGACGAGGTCCTCCTCCGAACGTTACACTCCCGAGCGGCGAGATCGAGAGATGCGACGCGTGCCAGAAGGGAACGCATGGCGGGAGTCGAAGGCGTAGCGAGGAGCAAAGGACGAGCGGAGGATGAGACGCAGCATGAGGTGCGAGCCATCGAGGGCTACGCTAGCCAGGGCGACCGCATTTGGCCGTGGGCTGGACCTGTATCGGCAGAGCGGGTGCGCTACACACTTTTGCGAGCGTGGGCCGGCATCCTCGTAAACACCCGCCAGGGTGCCATGCTGGCTGGTTGCACAAGGGAATGTGCAACCTACGTTTCGGAGAGCCAAATGTGGTCATCTTGGCCAATCACGAGCGAGGAATGGGCGTGGCGGGTGCGGGACGCACCCGCCACGCAAAGGCGCTACGGTGCGAATTCCTCCGCCAGTTCCATCGCCATCCGTTCCCACTCCCAAAGCCGCTGCGGCTGGTAGCGGACCGTCGAGATGTCCTTCATGATGATCTCGATGTGGCAGCCGCGGGCCTTTACGAGAAACTCGCGTAGCTGCTGGCGGGCAAGCTCGGGGCGCCAGTCATCCTCTGCCAGGACGGCAGGCGTGGGCTTGCGCGAGAAGACATAGTTTGTGCCAACCTCACGGACGGCTCGCTCGACGTCGATCCACTGGCTCATCGAGATCTTGCGTAGGTTGGGGATCCGGCGCATGATATCCATCTTGACGTCGAGCGGCTCGCAGCAGCCATAGTAGGTCAGGCCCCAGCGCTCCAGCCAGCGCATCTCGTGCTGCAGTGCAAACTCCCAGTGCATCTCGGGCGAGACGCCGACAAAGATCTGGGCCGTAGCCGAGCCCCACAGGTCCACCGGCAGTGGGTACGCCGGGTCATAGTCCGCACTGGGCAACTGGCTCGTGTAGCCGTAGGCGCCCGAGCCGATGCGCGTATTGTCGTCGTTGCGCGTCAGGAGGTTGAGCTCGACCCACTGGTCTAGCATGCAGATGTAGGCGTCGACGAGGTGTGACACGATGTCGTTCACCATCTGCGGGCGGAGCACGAGGTCCATCATGGCCTCCTCGACGCCCCACCACCGGATCAGCTCGTCCCAGGGCGCGAACCAACTTCCCTTGATGCCGGTCAGGCGGATGGGGAGGATGTCGCCCACCGCGTCGTCGAGCGCCTGGTAGCGCGCAATCGTCGTCGCCTCGTCATAGGTGATGACGGGCATACCAATCTTGGCAATGTCCTCGGGCTCGACGATTTGGCGGTGAAAATGGCGCGAGACAACCGTGTTGGCCTCATCGGTCCGGACAATGTCCACGTCCTCCGAGATGCCAAAGCCGGTGTTGTGGATCACCTTGGGGCAAGCGACATAGTCGTCGACGATCATGTCGCCCGGCATGTGGTTCCACTGGTAGAGTATGAGACGCAGGCCGAGCTCGACCTGACGTGCCCATTCGCCCGTGCACTGCAGCGTCAACTCGTCGTCGACGTTCATCTCGTGCCACGGGATCTCGTTGATCCACACCAGGGGGCGCACCGGTTCCAGGTCGTTCAGCCTGCGCCACAGCTCGGCCTTTTC
>CAZLMZ010000234.1:3244-5334 GCA_964560475.1 uncultured Anaerolineae bacterium | reverse complement strand
CTCTGGTCTGCATGGCGCCCCTGTCCGGGCTGGCGGGGATGACGTGCATACCATTCAGCCCAGAGCCGCCCAGGGCCCCGAGCGGACGGCAAGAGAGCGCCCGAGGACGCCCGTCATCACGCCGACCAGGTCGCACATCGATATGCTACGTCAGCAAATCCTCGACGAGGTCGTGGTCAAGGTATTGGGACTGCCGGCTACCGGGTGGAGGCGCCGGCCGGCCGACTGGCTGCTCCGTATTCCGGCGCAGCGCTTTGCCGAGCTAGGCGCCGGGTTCGACCTCCATCTCGCCCGTGGGGGCTTTGCCGAGGCCGCCCGCTGGGTGCTCCCTCACTTTGTCTGCGGCTGGCGGGCACACGGCACCGAGAACGTCCCCCTGCACGGCCCGCTGCTCGTCGTCGCCAACCACCCGGGCACTTACGACGTGCTGGTCATCGCCGCCAGCCTGCCACGGGAGGATCTCGAGGTCGTGGCCGGAAACATTTCTTTCCTCCGCTCCTTTGCCGCCGCCGGCCGCGGCCTCATCTTTGCCGGGCGCGATTACCACATGCGCGCCACAGCCCTGCGCGCCGCAGTGCGCCACCTAGAGTCCGGCGGCGCGCTGCTAACCTTTCCCAGCGAGGACCTCGATCCCGACCCAGCGCGTGCGCAGGTGCACCGGGACGAGCTGGAGCGATGGTCGCCCAGCGTCGAGTGGACGCTGCGCCGCGTCCCGCAGACTGCAGTGCTGGTAGCCGTCGTCAGTGGCGTGATCTCGCGCGCCTGCTATCGCCATCCGCTGACCTGCGTGCGCAGAAGGGCAGAGGATCGGAGGAGGGTGGCGGGGCTGATCCAGATGGCGCAGCAGCTCTTGCTCGGGCGCACCGTCCCGCTGGAACCGCGAGTCTCCTTTGCCGCGCCCGTGACCGTGCCTGGCCATGGGACGCGGGAGGACGTGCGCCGTGCCATGCGAGCGGTGATCGACCGTGCATGGCACACCATCCAGCAGCGGCCCGCAAGAGTCACTCCCTGAAGGCTGTCGTCCTATACCCTCAGAGATGTCCGGCGTGTCTCGCGAACCTCAGAAGAGCAGGAACGTGCCCATCTACTCTTTGCCGAGCACGCGCAGCACATTCTCCATCGTCAGTAGCTCCACGTGCGCGCTCGGCTCCAGGAAAGGGCGCACATCACGAACGACGTCATTCCACGTTACACCTTGCAGCCGGTCCGCAACCAAGTCCTGCCAGTTGTCCTCCGTTACGTCCCCGCCACGCCAACCGGTCTGCTTCAACGCATTGTTCAGGAGCACCAGGTTGGGTGCAGGCCATTCAGGGTCGCTGAGGTACCACAGCAGATCGTAGATGTCCCTGCCTTTGAGATAGCGGCGCTGCAGGATGGCGTGCAGCTTGCCGGCCAACAAGGAGGAGCGATCGTGATGCTGAAGTTGGAGCGTCACGTATCGGCGAACCACTGTCGTGACAAGCCCAGCCCCAGCCGGGGGATTGGTATCTATCTCGATCTTGACCGCGATGACCTGTCCCTGCTGCGACGACAGCCCCAGTTCGTAGGGTAGACCCGGGAAGCGGATGAACGCCGAATGGACGACCCGGTGATCGCTGACCTTGAGCTCAACGACATACCCCTCGACACCCAGTTGTCGTCGAGTAGCCTGAACGTACGCTCGCAGGTCATACAGGGAAGGGTCGCCTTCCAATGCAAAGTCCAGATCCTCCGAGTAGCGTGGGATAGCATACAGGAAGCGCAGCGCTGTACCCCCGTGAAAGGCGAGCGGGATCATCGCTCCTGCTCCTTGCAGGCTGCCCAGGATACGTGCCTGCAGGTACTCGCGCATCACGTTCCACCCGTGGGAAGGCGTGGGGCTGGATCGTACCAACTGCCGTAAGTAGTCCTTCATAGTTCTTCGTACTCTGTAGCTTCTGCGCGTGCTAGCTCAACAATAGCCTGTGCCGCTCGCTGGAGCTTGGGTTTTGACGCTTTCACGGCAACTTGCTGGAGCCGGTCCAGGTCCAAGCGCTCGAGGTTCTGCAGGCGCAGTTCCTGCAAATAGTGCGGTGAGTCTCCTCCGGGCTGCAGGTAGACCAGGTCGAGCA
>CAZLMZ010000234.1:0-3144 GCA_964560475.1 uncultured Anaerolineae bacterium | reverse complement strand
CGCCCCGCCTTCACCCAGCGCGACAACTGGCGCCGTACGTTGGCAGGACTCACAGCACCAGCTAGCAGCAGGCCCGTCTCAAAGACGGGCTCATCGCCCACGATCTCGAGCAGTCTCTCGAATTCCATGCGGATAATATACCACAAATGGCAAATTACTGCAACCATTTGGCTCCAGAAGAGCCCCACGTGGCACACGTGGTCTACTAGCTGATGAGGCCGGCTTGCCAAAGCAGTAGCGGGGTGCGAGGAACAGGCGCACGTCGCCTGCCGACTGATTGCGGGTTGCGAAAGAGAAACGCTCAGGCCCTGGGGACTTGTGCCCCAGGGCCTGTTGCGGATCGATCTAGTATGCCCGCGTGACGACTGGGAGGTAGACGATCCGGCCGCCGCCCCCGATGGTGACCTCGGTCGTGATCGGCTCGCCGATAGCCTCGATCCCTTCCGCGCACGCGACGCTGTAGGCGCTGTTGACCACCTCGGATGCGTCCACGACCGTCACGCTGAACGCAAAGGTCCGGCTCTCGCCTGCGCCCAGGTCGAGGATCGCCCAGCGCACTGCGCCGCCCTCCAGGCGCCCGCCGTCCGTCGCGCTATCAGGCACGTACGTCGTCCCCTCCGGGATCGGGTCGAGGATCACCAGCTCGGTGGCCGGCTGCCCGAGGTTGCTGACGTGAAGCGTATAGCGCAGCTCGCTTCCGCGCCGCACCGGATCGGGCGAGGCCGATTTCGAGATCGACAGTACCGGCTCCTCGGTCGCGTGTGCGCCAGTCGAGACGATGACGTCGGTCACCAGGCTGGGATGCGAGATCCGTGCCGTATTGACCAGTGTCCCCTCATAGTCCGGATCGACCACGACGGTAAAGGTGATCGCTTCCTCAGAAAACGGCCCGACGTCACCCTCCCACCACACGCTGACGATGTCGCTGTACACCGTGCCGGCGCTGGCCACCGCATCGCGCTGGTAGGTACTCGACTCCCAGGGGAGCCAGTCATAGACCTCTACCCCACTGAGATAGTCCGGGCTCGAGTTGACCACGTGCACGGTGTAGGTCAGCACCTGTCCCAGTCCCGGCAGTACGACTACGGGCGTCACTTCTTTGTACGAGTCGATCAGGCCGATCTCGCGCACCGTGGTCGTCACCGGCAGGCCAGTGTTGGCAGGCACCACGCCGGTCACCGCCTCCCCCCACCACGCGGTATAGTCGGCGTTGACGATCTGTGTGCCGCTGATCAGCTCGTCGTCGACGCGGACGACAAAGGAGCGCTCAAGCTCCTCGCCGGTCGATAGGGCGGGCAGGACCCAGGAGATGACGGTTGTGTCGCTCACCTCCTGGCTGGTCCCGCCATCGCTGACCGAGACCAGCGTGACGCTAACCGGCAGCACGTCGCTCAGGACCGGCGGAGGCGGCAGATCGGTGCTGAGCCCGCTGTTCCAGACACGGATGGTATAGGTCAGCAACTGTCCGGCGCCGACCACGCTCGGCGCGCGCTTGTAGGGGATCAGGTTGGCATAGTGGGTAACCAAGCCGGTGCCAGTGCCGGTCACGGGCTCGGTGACGTTGTCGCCCAGCACGTCGGTCACCACCACCGTAGCCGTGTAGACCGTCCCCTCCTCGCCGCCCTGTGTGCTCTGGCCTTCTATTGTGGTGAACGTGATGATCTCGCCGACAGAGAGATCGCCCTGCCAAAAGTAGCGGAGGCACTTGTCGCCACAGTCCTGACTGGGAAATGGCGGCAGGGTGCCCACCGCAGGGTCGGCGTACAGGTCTGAGCCACTCACGCTGATGCGTATGAACTCGAGCATCGCGTTGGCGTCGATGGCGTTGCCAGGCCCTACGTTGCGCACGACCAGCGTCGGCGTCACCGGCCCGGTACCACCCCCCGGCTTCTTGGCGACCGGATCGAGCGTGACCGAGGCCTCGAACGTAGGCCCGCGCACGGTGTGGCTGACCGGCGTGCCTGGCTGGCACACGCCTTCGGCGGTGCACACCTCATAGTCGTCGTTGACGATGGTCACGCTCATCACGTCGCCGACATAGACTACATAGCTAAAGCGTGCGGACTCGTTCGTATCCAGCTCAGGTAGCGACCAGGAGACGACGCCGTGCGACTCGGAGCCGCCCCGCACATAGGACACGCCATCCGGCACCCGATCGGTGATCTCCAGGTCGGTCGCCAGCGAGCCGCGGTTGCGGACGACCAGCGTATAGGTCATCTCGCGGTTCGAGCCCGGCGGGTCGGGCCAGGCATACTTGTTGAGGCTCAACACAGGGTCGACGATCGTCACGGTGTAGGGCTGGCCTGCCGCCGTATCGATGCCCAGGCCGGCCACCTGGTAGACGTCGTTGGCGACCACCGTGCCGCTGGGCACGTCGCCGACGTCGACACTGTAGGTGAACGCGGTCTCCTCGCCCGTATCCAGCGTGGCCTGGCGCGCCCAGGTCACCGTAGTGCCATCGTCGCTGCCATCGGGGCCCACCTCGCGCACGCTCGTATGGAGCGGCACCTGGTCGGTGACCGTGATCGGCAGATCGACCGCAGGCTGCCCGATGTTGGCCACGACCAGGGTGTAGGTCAGCGGCTTGTTGGCACCGGGCACCGGCGGGAGGGAATGCTTGCTGATCGTCAGGATCGGGTCGTCGGTGACGATGGCCTCGGCAGTGACGCTGACCGGCCGGGCGATCAGCGGGTGGCTGAGCACGGCGGTGTTAACGATCGTCCCGGAAAACGCGGGGTCGACATAGACGCTCAGCGTGACCAGGACCGTGGCGTCAAACCCAACGTCACCCTCCCAGGTCAGTGTGCCCGCGTTTACCTCAACCAGGCCGGTGCTGGCACCGGCATCCACAAAGGTCGTGGAGGCGGGGATGGCGTCGACGAGCGTCGCGCCCTGGGCAGCATAGGCCCCGGTGTTGCGGACCTCGATCTCGTAAGAGAGCGTCACCCCGCCGGTGTGGGCCAGAGCCGGCGTGACCGATTTGAGCGACGTGGTGAGCTTGGGGTAGCCCTCCGGTGGCGGGATAGGGGCGGCATAGGCGACGGGTGAGCCCAGGCGCGCTGCCGCGATCAGTGCCACGAGTGCGACGAGGCCGCACGTGACGGTCATGGCCAGTAAGGGGGCGCGCCGCAGGAGCCGGCGCAT
>CAZLMZ010000233.1:1365-5342 GCA_964560475.1 uncultured Anaerolineae bacterium | reverse complement strand
TCAACCGGCAGGGAATGACAGTGCTCTATACCACCCATTACATGGAAGAAGCCCAGGAGCTGTCCGACCACATCGCCATCATGGACCACGGCCAGATCATTGCCTATGGCACGCACGAGGAACTGGTCCGCCTGGTGGGCGAGCAGGCACGCATCGACCTGACGCTGAACGTGGAAGCAGAGCGCGTGTTGCCGGCCTGGCAGGAGGTGAGCGGCGTCTCACGCGTTTCTCCGGGCGCGGAGGGGCTGGTGACCGTGCTCGTCGACGACAGCAACCGCGTGCTGCCGCGCCTCTTTGAGGCGGCGACTGAGGTGGATGCGCGCATTACGAGCGTGGACATCCAGGAACCAAACCTGGAGGCGGTGTTCCTGCACCTCACCGGGCGGGCGTTGAGGGACTGAGCGGGCGGGCACAGAGTCCCGCCCCTACGGATGGCATGGGGCGGGCGTTGCGGGATTGATGTGTGGTGCGTGCGAGGGGATAGCCTGATGAAGGTTCTGGATATTGCGCTCAAGGATCTGGTGCGCTCCTTCCGCAGCCTGTTTGCAGTAGGGATGATGGTGGTCGCGCCGCTGCTTCTCACCGGCTTGATCTACTTTGCCTTTGGCGGGATGGGCGGGGAGCAGCCGGACATGCCCGCCATCCGGGTTGGGTTGGTCAACCTCGATGCCCCGCCCGCGGACGCCCCATTCAACCTGGGCCAGAACATTGTGGAGATGTTCACCGACGAGAGTGTGGCTGATTGGCTGGTCGCCACGCACTATCCTGATGAGGTTGCGGCCCGCACCGCAGTGGACCGGCAAGAGATCGGCGCTGCTGTGTTCATCCCAGAAGGCCTGACCGCCGCGATCCTGTCCGGTGAGCGCGATCCCGATACCACGATCGTCATCGTTCAGGATCCGACGTTGACCATCGGCCCGCAGGTGGCCCGTGATATGATCACCTCGCTGCTGGATGGCTTTACCGGGGGCAGCATTGCATTGCAGGTGATCCAGGAGCGGGGAGCCAGGCTGGAGCCTGGCGATCCCCTGCCGGATCGCCAGGCTCCAGCCTGGCAGGTTGCCACCCTGATCGACAAGTACCAGACCTGGTACGTCGACTTTCAGCGGGCGCTGTTCCACGAGCCGGACAGGGCTGCGCTGCGCATGGTCGTGCCCTCCGCGGGTGAGGGTGGGGCCGCTCCCATGCAGCAGATCCTGTCGATGACCATGGTCGGGCAGATGATCTTTTTCGCCTTCTATACCGGCGCATATTCGATGATGTCGATCCTGCAGGAGCAAGAAGAGGGCACACTGGCCCGCCTGTTCACTACGCCGACCGAGCGCACGCTGATCCTCGCTGGCAAGTTTCTCGCCGTTTTCCTCACTGTCATCGGCCAGGGTGTGGCCTTGATGGTCTTTGGCCGTCTCGCCTTTGGCGTCGTGTGGGGGCGCCCGGTCAGCGTGGCGTTGGCGGTGGTCGGGCAGGTCGTCGCCGCTGCGGGCCTCGGCGTGATGCTGATCTCGCTGACCAGGACCACGCGGCAGGCTGGCGCGGTGCTGGGCGGCGGGCTGACCGCCTTTGGGATGCTAGGGGGCCTGTTCACCGTCGGTATCCAGGGCATGCCCGCCCTATTCGACACGCTGTCGGTTTTCACGCCGCAGGGCTGGGTGCTCAAGAGCTGGAAAGTGGCGATCGCCGGGGGAGCGCCTGCTGAGCTGCTCTTGCCCTTTGTTGTCAGTGTGTTGATCGGCGGCGCCATGTTTGCGATTGGGGCGGTGCTCTTTCGCCGCCGCTTTGCCTGATGTTACTCACGTGAGTGCGACTCTGGGGAGCGTACGATGCGCACGTTCGATCTGGCCTTGAAAGACCTCTCCCAGGTGCTGCGGGAGAAGCAGTCCCTGCTCTTTTTTGTGGCAATGCCGGTCGTCTTTACCTTCTTTATGGGCTTTGCCTATCGCGGTGCCGCGCAGCCCGCCGATCCGCGCCTGGTGCTCGGCTGGGCGGACGCGGACGGGGGCGCATTGAGCCAGCAGCTCTATGCGGCGCTGGAGAATTCGGCGGCGGTGCGGCTGGTGGAGGTCGATCCGGCGAGCATTGCCAGGCCAGAGCCTGGCGATCCGGCTAGCGTTCCCAGTAGTGGCGTTCTCAGCGATATGGCTGGTGTGCTGGTTGTCCCTGCCGGTTTCAGCGACAAGGCGCTATCCGGGGAAGCCGCGCAGTTGACGCTGCTGGCGGACGCGCTGAGCACGACCGGACAGTCGCTCTACCAGGTGCTGCGCGCGCCGGTCGTGCAGGTGATGAGCGCGGCACAGATCGCCCGCCTGGACGTCGAGACGCTCGATGCCCAGCAGCCGTTTGCCGACGAGGCCGCGCGGGACGCCGAGCGGTCGGCAGCGTTCGAATCTGCTACTCAGGCTTGGGCGGAGGCCCGGCAGGAGGATGCGTGGATCCGGGTCGAAAAGGCGGTCGCATCAGAACCGGAAAGCGCGCCATTGGGCGGCAACCCCTACAACCAGACCTCGCCGGGGATGCTGGTGCAGTTTGCCGTCTTTGGCCTGGTCTCGTCGGCGCAGATCCTGGTGTTGGAGCGCAAGTCGCGCACCTTGCAGCGCATGATGACCACGGCACTGAGACCGTGGCAGATCATCGCCGGACACCTGTTGGCAATGTTTGCCCTCGGGTTCTTGCAGACAGCACTGCTGATCGTGTTCGGGCAACTGGTGCTGGGTGTCGATTACCTGCGCGAGCCGGCCGGGACACTGCTGATCGCCGTGGCTCTCAGCCTGTGGGTGTCCAGCATGGGCCTGCTGATCGGCGTTTTCGCCCAGGAGGATCAGCAGGTTGTCCTCTACTCGATGATCGCCATGTTCCTGTTCACCGGGCTGGGTGGGGCGTGGTTTCCGCTGGAGGGGGCTGGCAAGGCCTTTGCCACGATTGGGCACTTGACCCCGGGAGCGTGGGCCATGGACGGCTTTCAGAACGTCCTGATCCGCGGGCTGGGCCTGGCTTCGGCCTGGCGGCCGGCGGCGGTCCTGCTGGCCTATGCTGCCGGCTTTTTCGCCCTGGCGGTGTGGCGGTTCAGGGTGGGGGAGGAGACCTGAGTCACCGCCCGAAGACAGGGAGTTTTGCGTCAAGGCGCGCACGCCGAGCTTTTGCCCGGTGTGCGCGCATCGTATCTGTATCCGGACCGGCTACTTTCTGCCCGGCTTGGTGGGCGTGCCTCCCTGCGCGAACCAATCTTCCAGCCCAGCCAGGATCGCCGCGGCGATCTCGTCCTGGCGGAGGCCGGTCCCGTTCGTCAGCTCGGCGCACTCCCAATCGTTCGAGATAAAGACCGACTCGGTCAAGACCGAAGGGATCTCGGACCACAGCAGGACGCCTGCCGCAAACTGGCGCGTACCGAAATCGGTAAACTCGATATCGCTGGGTACCCGCTCCCGCAGCGGATCCCACATGGCATCGTGCATGACCTGGGCCAGTTCCGCATCCTTGCGCTTTTTCCCATAGAGCACGTACAGCCCGTCCGTATTCGGGTCTTCCCAGCCGTTGAGGTGCAGGTTGACCAGCACTTCCGCGTCCGTCGCATTGACGATCGCGGCGCGCTCCTTGCTGGACAGGTCCACGTCCGTTGTGCGTGTCAGGTAGACAATGGCGCCACTGCTTTCGAGCAGTGCCTTGAGGCGAAGCGCGATGTCGAGGTTGGCGTCCTTTTCGAGCAGGCCCGGGCAGGCCGTCGACCCGAGTTCCTCTCCGCCGTGTCCGGGGTCGATCGCGATGGCGTGTCCGGCGACGGCCGATTCTGAATAGGTGGGGATGGCGGTGGTGAGTGAAAGGGCAAACAATACGACGAGCAGGGTGGCGATCCGTACGGCTTTGTACATCTCGGCGTCCTTTCTTTACGAGCGGGGTATGGCTGGCATGTCGCGACGCACGTTAGCGCCCAACCAGAGAACTCAACGCTGGGCAAGGATCCGCGGGTTGCAGGTATAGAGATC
>CAZLMZ010000233.1:0-1265 GCA_964560475.1 uncultured Anaerolineae bacterium | reverse complement strand
CCAAGGGACTCGGGCAAGATGATCTCTTTGTGGTCTGAGAACTGAACCTCTACCATGACAGAGCTCCTTTCGAGACCATTATACCCAGTTTGCGGACCGACAGCAACTGCATGTGGCTGGTCCAGGCTGTAGCCAAGTCACTGTCAATGTAGTACGAGCCGACGTGCTGCCTCGCGCCGGCATGTGCCCTGGCGGCCGCAGGCTGCGAGGATGCCGGCCTACAGCTCTGCCGAGATCAGTGAAGTGGCCGTGGGCTGGCGTCAAGTATAGAGCGCGCGGTTGCCGGCGCGGATGCGGACCTTGAGTGCTTCCCACGCTGCGGCGTTCCCGCAGGGATAGATCGAGTTGTTGTGCAGCAACGGGTCGGCGTCTGCAGGGAGGCAGCCCGCCGTCACGGCGGCTTTTCCTTCGGGCGTGCCTGGGATCGGGGAGAACTGGGCGGGGTAGACGGGCACGCCGAGGCGCTGGGCAAAGGCCACGGTCTCCTCGACCTCGCGTACCCGCTGCCCGGGCCGGGCGATCAGGACGTAGGTGCCCACCTCGCGCGCGCTGAAACCGGCGGCATACAGCGCCTCGACGGCGCGGGCAAAGGTATCGCCGTCCACCTTGGCCCCATCCTGTGCTTGCCGGAAGGGGTCGGCGCTCTCGAGGCCGAGACGGATAGTGCGGAACTCGGCGCGGCGCATCAGGCGGGCCAAGGGGCGGTCGATATAGCGCGCGTGCAGGCCGTTCGGCGTATGGAAGCGGACCGGCAGCCGCCGGGCGACGACCGCCTCGAGCAGGGGGGCGATGTGATGCTCCGCGTCGACCAGGAGGGCGTCGTCGTAAAAGGCCACGTCCCGCGCGCCCAGGTCGCGGGCACACCACGCGATCTCTTTGACGACGCGCAGCGGGTCGCGCGGCTGCCACCCGCCGGGGCAGAGCAGCCGTGCCGCGCAGTAGGGGCAGGCAAAAGGGCAGCCGCGGGCGGTGCGCACGGCGACGTACCCCTGCGGGCGGTGCAGGTCGTGGGCCGAGAGCACGTCTTCTTCGTGTAGCGGTGTAGCATGGCTACCAATGACAGCATCGACCCATTCCAGCCCGGCGCGCTCGCCCGGGCCGGGGAGCACAGCGTCAGCGCCGGAATGAGCGCGCGCGTGCGCGGTACAGAGCGTGGCATAGGTCCCACCCAGGGCGATGGGCACCGCCGGCCAGCGCGCCTTCACGCGGCGGATCGCCTCGAACGCGCCGGGGTACCAGTAGGTCATGGCGCAGGTGACGAGCAC
>CAZLMZ010000232.1:1244-5363 GCA_964560475.1 uncultured Anaerolineae bacterium | reverse complement strand
AGCCCTGGCTGCTCATCCCGGCCCTGTTCATCATCGTCGTGATCTTGATGTTCAACTTTGTGGGCGACGGCCTGCGCGACGCCGCCGACCCCTACAAGTCGGTGTGATGCCAGACGCGGTCGAACTGAGCGATCAAGACATCGAGCTAATTGACAGAGCGATAGAGACGGCGAACCGGCTCTACCTGGAGGGGGTACACGAGGTCGCCGCCACGCTGCGCACCCAGAGCGGGCTGGTCTTTTCAGGGATCCACATCGAAGCTAACGTGGGTTTCGCGGACGTGTGTGGCGAGGTAGCAGCGATCTGCACCGCCCTGTCCAGCGGACACCGGGACCTGGCGACCATCGTCGCCGTGTATAGGGATGCGCAGGGTCAGCACGAGATCATGCCTCCCTGCGGCCGCTGCCGGGAGCTGATCACCGATTTCAATCCCGACTGCTGGGTGATCGTCGGGTCCTGTGCCCACCCGTACAAAGTGAGGGCGCACGAGCTGTTGCCCCTGAAGTGCTAGCTGGTTGGTGCCTCGCCGGAGGCATTGTCGATCCGATAGCATTCACACCGCTTGGCAGGTGTAAAACGCCTGCCAAGCGGAATGATGTACAGATGGACTTCTAGTCCAAAGGAGAGAACGATGGCACAATTGGCAATCAACGGTGGCCCCAAGGCCGTCAGTCGCGAGATCGGCAGGCCGTGGCCGATCTGGGATGAGAGGGAAGAGCAAGCGCTCCTGGAAGTGCTGCACAGCGGCATCTGGTGGCGGGGAGGGTATCGCGAAGACGGCAAGGGATCCAAGGTCGCCGCGTTCGAAGACGCGTTTGCCGCGTACCAGGACGCCAAGTACGCGGTGGCCGTCACCAACGGCACGACCGCCCTGGAATGTGCACTGAGAAGCGCGGGCGTCGAAGCGGGTGACGAGGTGATCGTGCCCGCGCTGACCTTTGTGGCCAGCGCGACGGCGATCATCATGGTCAACGGCATCCCGGTCTTTGCCGACATCGATCCTGGTACTTTTAACATCGACCCGGCTTCCTTTGAGGCGGCCATCACCGACCGGACGCGCGCCGTGGTGGTGGTGCACAACGGCGGCTACCCGGTCGACATGGATCGCATCGGCGCCATCGCCGAAAAGCACGACATCACCGTCGTCGAAGACTCGGCCCACGCCCACGGGTCGGAATGGCGCGGCACACGTGTCGGCGCGTTGTCTGGCCTGGGGACCTTTAGCTTCCAGGCCTTCAAGTCGCTCACGTGCGGCGAGGGCGGCGCGGTGGTCACCAACGACCCGGAATTGGCCGAGAAGGCGTTCTCCTTCCACAACATCGGCCGTATGCCGGGCCGCCCGTTCTACGAGTTTCACCGCGTGGCATCCAACCTGCGCATGACCGAGTGGCAGGGCGCGCTCCTGCTGTCGCAGATGAGCCGCCTGGACGACCAGATCGCCGTCCGCGAGCGTAACTACAAGTACCTCATCCAGGGATTGAACGAGATCGAGGGCGTAGATCCGATCGTCCTCGACGATCGGGTGACGCGCTGGAACTTTTACTACTGGAATCTGCGCTACAACCAGGACGCGTTCGATGGCATGCCGCGCGACACGTTCCTGAAAGCGGTGCAGGCCGAGGGCGTGCCGATGGGCGTCGGCGCGCACGGGCGTCCAATCTATCGCAACCCACTCTTTGAATCGATGAACTTTGGCCGCACCGGGTGCCCGATCGCATGCCCGCTCTATGGCAAACCGGTCGATTTCACCCAGGTGTACTGCCCGGAGGCCGAGAACGCCTTTGCCAACGTCGCCCTCAGCATCGGGCACCGTTTCTTCCTGGGCGAGCAGGAAGACATGGACCTGATCCTGGCGGCCATCCGTAAGGTGAGAGCACACCCGGACGAGCTCGAGCAGATCAGCGACTGATCTTGCCACCTAACCTCTACCCAGAAGGAGCACCAAACGATGTCTGTGCACGATTCCGAGCAAGACGCCCTGGCTATCGAGGGCGGCAAGCCGACCAAGGAACGCCCCGACCCACCTATGTACCCCGGCGGGATGCTGATCGGCGAGGAAGAGGAACAAGCTGTGCTGGAGGTGCTGCGTGCCAAGCGGCTCTTTCGCTACTATGGCCCTGAGCCAGGTCCCTCCAAGGTCGAGGAGCTGGAAAAGGCCTTTGCCGAGCACGCTGGCACTCGCTACGCCCTGGCCGTCACATCGGGCACGGCGGCGCTGATCTGCGGCCTGCAAGGCATCGGCGTCGGGCCAGGCGACGAGGTGATCGTGCCCGCCTACACCTGGATCGCCTCGCCAGGCTCCGTCGTGGCCGTGGGCGCCGTCCCGGTCGTGGCCGAGGTAGACGAATCGCTGACCCTGGACCCCGCCGACGTGGAGCGCAAGATCACACCCTACACCAAGGCGATCATGCCGGTGCACATGCGCGGCACGCCGAGCCGCATGGATGCCCTCATGGACGTGGCACGGCGGCACGGGCTCAAGGTGATCGAGGATGCGGCACAGGCCGACGGAGCCAGCTACAGAGGGCGGCGCCTGGGCTCGATCGGCGACGTAGGCTGCTTTAGCCTGCAGTTCAACAAGATCCTCACCTCCGGCGAGGGAGGCATGGTCATCACGAACGACGAACAGGTGTGGAAGCGGGCACTGATGTTCCACGACGTGGTCGGCGGGCAGCGCAACAACATCCCCCCCGACCAGATCCTGTGGGGGATCAACTTCCGTATGCCCGAGCTGCTGGGCGCGGTGATGCTGGTCCAATTGCGGCGCCTGGAAGGACTGCTGGAAGCCATGCGCGCACGCAAGCACATGCTCATCGCCGGGATGCAGGGCGTGGCACAACGCAAGGGGATCCAGTTCCAGGACGTGCCCGACCCAGAGGGGGATGCCGCCGTCGCCGCGATCTTTTTCGTCGAGGACGCAGAGCGCGCGGCCAAGATCGCCAAGGCGCTGCGCGCGGAGAATATCGGCGCGGGCGTGATCTATAGCCCCGACCGCAGCGACTATCACCTCTATCCCCACTGGACGCCGCTCATGGAACAGCGCACCTGGACGCCGAACGGCGGCCCGTGGCGCTGGGCACAGCGCGAGATCCGCTATAGCAAGGACATGTGCCCACGCTCGTTGGACCTACTTGGCCGGGCGATACACCTGGACGTCAATCCGCTGCTGACCAACGAGGACGTAGAAGAGACGGTCGAGGGACTGAACCGGGTACTGAACGCGTACGCGTAAAGATTCCGCACGACCGTATGCGCCCGCGGATGGACGTCCATCCGCGGGCGCTATTTTCTCGCCCCGCCCAGTGGCGACCTGCAGGCCGGGTGCACCGGTTCCCGGCTGGAAAGCCTCCTCCCCTCCTCTAGCGCACGAGCGGTACTCCCCATTCCAGACATTGCCGTGCCAGGGCAGTTATGGTACAATTTGCCACGTTAGGATACGTGGATCCTCTGACTTGGTGTTCTGGGGATAGGGAGCAAGAAATGAGCCTGGTGATACCGGATTCAGTGCTACATACCGCGCGGATGACTGCAGCCGAACTGGCACAGGAGGTCGCGGTGCTCCTCTATCAGAAGGAGAAGCTGACCTTGGGGCAGGCCAGTCAACTGGCCGAGATGAGCCAGCTGCAATTCCAGCACCTGTTGGCGAGTCGCCAGATTCCTGTGCACTATGACGTGGCCGAGTTCGAGGCTGACCTGGAGACCCTACGAGAGATGAGACGACTGTGATCGTCGTCAGCAATGCTTCGCCGGTCCTCAATCTAGCGGTAGTCGGCCATCTGGGACTGCTACGACAGCTCTATGGCAGAATCATTGTCCCTCGGGCCGTCTACTGCGAGGTGGTTGTCGCTGGGATGGGGCAGCCCGGTGCTGCCGAGGTCAAAGCAGCAGATTGGGTTGAGAGTCGCCAGGTTGCGAATGAAACCGTGGTTGCCTCGCTCAGATTGGAGGTAGATCAGGGTGAGGCCGAGGCTATCGCGCTTGCTATCGAGCTCCGGGCAGATCTGCTCCTCTTGGATGAACGGAGAGGTCGAGCCATCGCTTCCCGCCTAGGAATGAGATTTGTGGGTCTCTTGGGCATCTTGGTCGAGGCCAAGCGCAGGGGGCTCGTAGCCACCGTAA
>CAZLMZ010000232.1:0-1144 GCA_964560475.1 uncultured Anaerolineae bacterium | reverse complement strand
GGTCTCTTGGGCATCTTGGTCGAGGCCAAGCGCAGGGGGCTCGTAGCCACCGTAAGGCCGGTTTTGGACAACCTCATCGCCAAGGCGGGCTTCTGGATCACTCCCGAGTTGTACAACCGCGTGTTACAGGCAGCGGGGGAATAGGCCGGCCCACTGCTGATTGATTGAGACGCAAGAGAGATGGTTGAGGGACTTGACCGGCCTCGCCAGCAACACTCCGGAACGGAGATACGCACCAACTAGCGCGCTGTGCCGGGGCTCGCGATGCCGGCGATGGAAAGGGAGCCGACCATGACGGATGTCCTGGTGATCGCCGCACTGGTGTTGATGCTCGGAATCCTGACCTTCCTCCTGCTGCCCCGCATCGTAGGTCCGTGGCGCGAGCAGACAGCCTTGCACAGAGTGGCTACCCTTCTCAAGCTCCGCCACCAGCCCAACCGTGTCCTGGGCATTCCCCGCAGCGGCCGTGCGACGGGGGCCTACCGCGGGCGCGCGTGCACGATCGAGATGGGCAAGCAGGTAGGTGTCGAGCGACACACGCGGGTCGTCCTCTCGGTGGACAATCCCTCCTCGTGCAGCTTTGACGTGATCCGGAGGCCAACCCCAAGAGGTGTGAGTGAACCCGGGCGAGCCCGGGAAGGCTACCAGGTGATGCGCAGTACACCTCCCGACCTGGCCCAGGCCGTGGTTGACAGCGGGCAACTGGAAGTGCAGGCCTTACATTTTCCGCGACAAGTACAAGCGAGCGGATACCACCTCTCACTCAACGGTAACTTGCTTCGTCTCCAACACCGACCGGGGCGCACGTACTGGGGCCCGATCGACCAGGACGTAGCTGGCCTCCAGGCACTGCTGGGTGCGCTGTGCGACGTCGCAGACGCGTTCGAACGCTCGGAGATAGCCCGTCCGAGCCGCGCGCCTGCCCAGGCAAGAGCGAGGTGATGTCCCAGGGCGCGCTGATCCCCCTGCTGTTCGCATCCGTGGGCCTGCTGCTGCGGGCCGAGGCCCGCTCACAACGGGCACGGATCTACGTGTACAAGCCACTATCGACGTTCCTGGTCATCCTGGTAGCAGGCCTGTCCCTGCGCCTGCCCACGGCCAAAGTAGGCTATACGGTCGGCATCCTCGCCGGCCTGGTCCTCTC
>CAZLMZ010000231.1:3542-5369 GCA_964560475.1 uncultured Anaerolineae bacterium | reverse complement strand
GGGCTATACACAGCAATAGATGCCGGGTCTGAGCAGAGAGCTGATCCCATGAGATGTGGTAGAGGTATTGGTACAATGAGCTGGTGCTGGGCCGAACGCTCTCCAGTGCGTTCAGAACCCGGCTCAACGGCAGACTGGCCAGTTGACCTACGACCAGAGTGATGGCCAATGGGTTCCCCCCTGTCACGGCTAGGATGGGCCGCAGATCATCATCGCGAGCAGCAGTCACCTCTGACAGCCCACGACGATGTGCCTCGTGACGGATGAGGGCCAGCCCGTCGGACTCGTCTAGCTCACCCAGAGCAAGGACCGTCGGCCCGACGTCCGTGTCAAGCAAGTGGCGACTCGTGAGCAAGAGCTTGCTGGGTCTTGCCATGTCCCAGAACCAGTCGGGGAGCGTTCCGCAGTCCAATGCCGTCTCCAGGCTGTCCAAAACGACCAAATAAGAGGCAGTGTGGAGCAGTTCGCGTACACGCTCTCGCTTGGCCGGCAAGGCAAGAGTTCCCAGCTCGATGCCGCCCAGTTGCTCGGCGATATGATCGAGCACTTGGCCGCAGGTAAGGAACACAGCATCGTGCTGCTCTTGGCTGCGCGGAGTGTAGGGCACCCGCCCGACCGTCACCCAGGCGATGTCGGCAAAGCGGTCGGTCTCCGCCATGCGACCGACGGCCTCGCGGGCCAATGCTGTTTTTCCCAGGCCAGCCATACCATCCAGACTGATCACCCAGTGGCGATCGCGATCACCCAGGTAACCCAGCAGTTGGGCGAGTCCTTGTTCCACGCCAAAGAGCTGGGTAAAAGTCCGCGGCGGCAGGTGCCGGGCCCGCCACAGGGCGTCCGAGCGTTGACTAGACGGCAGGGGGTCTGCGGCCGCATCTGCCTCGCCCTGCTCCTTGGTCCACAGGACATGCGCCAGAGCGACGCGAGCTTCTTGCAGACGGTAGTAGATGCTCCGCTCGCTGAGGCTGTAGGCCCCCATCAGCACGGGTGCGCTCTCACGGCGAAGGTAGTGACGCTCCAACAGGACAGCCTGTTCCGCCCGCCCCGCTTCCCGCAGCGAGGCGAGCGCCGCACGAACAGCCTGCTGCAGGGCGTTGGACCGGGACAGCCCAGGGTCAGCAGACAAGCGGCGCTCGACCTCGGTCAGGCGGTTAGCCAGGGCCTCATCGCCGAGTGTCGACCGGTGCCAGCGCCTGAGCGCTGCACGCAGGTCGGCCAGCAGTTGTGGATCGTCCACACTGTAGTAGATCACGCCGTCCTCTGGGAGCTTGGCATCGACGCGGTTCGAGTTCAGCTTGGTTATACTATAACCTGATCAGATTGACAAGAGAGTACCCGCATGGAGGCCGCTCTGCTTCCCTGGCAGGCCCTGACAGATGGTCCGCTGCAGTCTGGCTGCAGTACTCGTGCAGTGACTGTGCAGGCACGTCTGCTGAAACATGCTATGATTGCAATAGTAGATTTCATGTTGGAGCTGCCCATGACGAGAGTGATGGGCGGTTTCGGGAGTGAATGGAGGTTCAAAATGGCAAAGGCAAGCATGACATGTCCATGCGGGGCGACACTGACGGCAGACAGCGTAGAAGCACTGGCCAAAGAAATCAAGGCGCACACCAAGCGGGTCCACAACACGGACACGTCTGACAGTGAGGCCCTGGAGATGGCTAAGCAGGCTGCGGCTGGCAAGTAGACTCTGTCAGGTAGAGCATGTTGAGGCTGCCCTACCGGCGAGCAACCCTTGGGTGTAGGCCCGATACCCGCGAGTCGATTCGTGGCTCTGCAATGGCGCTTGCGGGGGAGGATCACACACGAGGGCAAGTACATGTA
>CAZLMZ010000231.1:1938-3442 GCA_964560475.1 uncultured Anaerolineae bacterium | reverse complement strand
CCGAGCGTGCAGCTCGACACCCCGCCGTGGTTCCCCCAGTGGCCATAGGCCACGCCGCGCCCGCGGTGGGGCCCTCCCAACGCCGCGCTATAGTGTGGGTGGGCCTGCACGGCCTCGAGCACCTCTCGGGAGCTGACGCTGCTGTGGGTGCTGCCGTTGACCCGCCGCGTGCCCTCCCGGGCGCGGTTCAGCAGGCGAAATGCGATCGGGTCCATGCCCACCTTTTCGGCCAGCTCGTCGATCACCTGCTCGACGGCAAAGACCGGCGGGGTCGCGCCCGGGGCGCGGTAGGTGACCGTCTTGGGCTTGTTGACGACCACGTCGTACCCGTCGATCTGTCCGTGCGGGATGTCATAGGCCGCCAGGACGACGCCCATGCCGCCCCACAGCGTGGCGCCCGGGTAGGCGCCCGCCTCGTAGCACAGCTCGGCCTGCGCGGCCGTGATCCGGCCGTCCGCCCTGGCGCCGATCTTGACCCGGATCGCCGTGCCCGGCGTTGGCCCGGTCCCGAGCAGCGTCTCGGCGCGCGTCATGACCATCTTGACCGGGCGGCCCGCCTTGCGGGAGAGGAGCGCTGCCAGAGAGTCGAGGTAGCTGGTCGACTTGCCTCCGAACGCCCCGCCGACCTCGGTGGGGACGACGCGGATCTTGGACATCGGGTAGCAGAGCAGCCGGGCGAGCTGGTCGCGGCAGCCGAACGCCCCCTGCGTGGTCGGGTAGACGGTCAGCACGCCGTCGGGACCCCAGGTCGCCGTCGTAGCGTGTGGCTCGAGGTAGTTGTGGTGCACGGTCGCGGTGCGGAACGCGCGCTCGACGATCACGTCGGCCTCGGCGAAACCGCGCTCCGGGTCGCCCTTCAGGAACTGCGAGTGGCTGGCCACGTTGCTGGGGGTTTCGCTCGTGCCGGCCAGCGACCGGGTCCGCAGCTCCTCGTGCAAGAGGGGCGCGTCCTCGCGCATGGCGTCGAGCACGTCCATCACCGCCGGCAGGCGCTCGTATTCGACTTCGATCAGCCGGACAGCCTGCTCGGCAGTATGCGGGTCGCTGGCCGCGACGGCAGCGATGGGGTGCCCGGCATAGAGCACCTTGTCGCCGGCCAGCGTATTGTCGCAGCGGTACTTGAGCCCGGTATCGACCTCTCCCTCCCCGGATGCGAGCGATGCGTTGGCAGGGAGGTCCGCCGCCGTGATCACGGCGTACACGCCGGGATAGGCCGCCGCGCGGCGGGTATCGATCGATAGGATGCGCGCGTGCGCGTGCGGGCTGCGCAGCACCTTACCGTGCAAGAGCCGCGGCAGGTCGGTGTCGGGCCCAAAGCGTGCCTGCCCGGTGGCCTTTTCTGCAGCGTCGAAACGAGGCGGGCGCGTGCCGATCACGGCAAAGTTGGGTCTCTGCTCGTGCTTCATGGCTCCCCCTCCTCGTTTCGTGCGCCCATCGCTCGTTTCGTGCGCCATCGCTCGTTTCGTGCGCCATCGCTCCCGCCGCGGCCTGCACGGTACGGGCG
>CAZLMZ010000231.1:0-1838 GCA_964560475.1 uncultured Anaerolineae bacterium | reverse complement strand
CCCAGCTCCTGCAGCTTTTCCACGGTGGGCACCCCGGTCTCCCGGTCCCAGCCCATCATGCCATAGTAGGTGTGTACCGCCTCGCGCAGCTCTTCCATGTCGATCCCGCCGTCTGCCAGCGCACCGCCCCGAGTGGGACTGTAGCTCCGCGGGCAGAGCTGGTCGTCCTCCACGGTCAACCCCTCGCGCATGTTAAAGGTGCGCGCCAGGTTCATGGCCCGCTCGCCGACCTTGAGCAGCTCGTACTCGGTCACGTCCCAGCCGGTGGCGGCCCGGACCATGTCGGACAGCTCGCGCAGGCTCCAGCCGGTGAAGGCGCAGATCGAGACACAGTTGCCCATGATCGAGCTCGTCGCGTTATAGATCACGGCCCGCACCTTTTCCGGGCCCAGGCTCTCCAGCTCCAGCGCTTCCAGCGCGCCCATGCCGCGCAGCTCGCCGCTCTGCACGAACCCGTCCTCGCCCGGGTAGACCAGGCCGGTATCGTGCAGCGAGTGGCAGTGATCGGCGCCGGTCGGCGAGACGGAATAGCCGATCGCCAGGCCGCGCTTGAGCCGGGGCTCGTGCATCGGCTGGGCCTGTCCCTTGGCGTGCACGGCATAGCGCTCGGCGCCGTTGCCGATCCGGGCCGCCGCGGGCAGCAGCCCGTCGGCCAGGACGTCGCCCAGCCCCTCGCGCTTGCCGATCTTGTCCACCATCTGCACCATCGCGTCCGCGTTGCCAAAGCGCAGGTCGATCCCCTCTGTATCTTCCAGGGTCAGCAGCCCATTCTCGAAGCACTCCATAGCAAAGGCGATGGTCACCCCGGTGCCGATCGTGTCGAGCGAATAGTCGTTGCAGAGCACGTTGGCCCTGGAGACGGCCACGATGTCGCTCACCCCGCAGGTCGAGCCCAGCGAGCCGATCGTCTCGTATTCCGGACCGCCATAATCCGGATCGATTTCATAGGGCGCCTCTGCCCGGACGACCTTTTTGCAGCGCACGGCGCAGGCCCAGCAGCCCTCCATGCCGATGCCGATCTTGTCCATGATGTATTCCAGGCCGCTGATCTCGGGGAACTCGCCGTCGCGGAAATTGCGGATCGGCATGTTGCCGGAGCGAATGCCTCCCTCCAGCTCGGTGCCGCCCGTACCGGCCTTGCTGGCCCACGCGGCCCGCTTTTCCTCGCGGACCTCTTGTGCTGCCCGGCGGGCCATGGCCTGGATCGTCTCGGGATCGGCTCCGTCGACGTTCGTCGTGCCCCGCGCGACCACGGCCTTGAGCTTCTTGGAACCCATCACCGCGCCCAGGCCCGTGCGCCCGGCAGCGTCCTTGAGGCCGTGCATCACGCAGGCATACTGGACCATGTTTTCGCCGCCGGGGCCGATCATGGCCAGCTCGGCGCGCGGCTCGCCCAGCTCACCCCGTATCGCTTCCTGGGTCTCCTTGGTCCCCTTGCCCCACAGGTGCGTCGCGTCGCGGATCTCGCATGTGCCGTCGGCGATCCACAAATAGACCGGCTTGTCCGAGGCGCCCTCGACGATCAGCGCGTCGAATCCGGCGCGCTTGAACTGCGCGGGCCAGTGCCCGCCGGCCTCGGCTGCGCCAAATGCGCCGGTGATCGGGCTCTTGGCCCCGACCGCGCTGCGCGAGGCGCCCGAGATGGCCAGGCCGGTCAGCACGCCGGGCGCAAAGACGATCACGTTCTCCGGCCCCAGCGGATCGGCGCCGGCAGGGACGCGCTTGAGCAGGACGTCGCCGATGATGTTCCAGCCGCCCATGTAGCGCCGGAAATAGATCGGGCCCGGCTCCTCGACGGTAATCGTCCGGTCGGTCAGGTTCACGCACAGGATCTTGTT
>CAZLMZ010000230.1:0-5377 GCA_964560475.1 uncultured Anaerolineae bacterium | reverse complement strand
CGCCGTCCGGATGTTGCCCCAGTCAATGTCGCCGGGGAGTGTGCAGTCGGCCCCCAGGATAAAGCGCTCTGGCGCGTCGCGAAGCACATCCTTTACCGCTGCTTTGATTTCCTCTTTGCTGCCACTGGCAATGATCCCGTGCCGGTCGAGGCCGCCCATGTAGGGGCGGCCAAACATGCGCGCTGCCTCGCGGGCGGTCATGGCCTGACCGCCCACCTCCAGCGGGCAGTTGACGATGTCGCCTGGATAGTCCAGGAAGGGCGCCAGGTCGTCGTACGGGGCCTGATAGTCGCAGATGTGGAGGATGTTAAAGGGGCAGGTGGCATCGATCTCGTTCATCACCGCGAGGTCGTACGGCTTGACTACGTCGGCAAAGAGCGCCGGGTCAAAGCGACCGCGCTCCCCGCCCTGGGTGGAGGCGTAAAAGCCGTCGATCCCTCGCTTGACGCACTCGCGAACGAACCACAGGATGCTCTCGGTGATGATCTCGAGCCCGACCTTGGCGTTTTCTGGGTCGATCTGAATGTGCTGCGTGATCGTCTCGTCGCTGGTCGTATGGCCGGCACTCATAAAGGGAGAGTAGAGGGTCTGCAGGACCAGGGCCTCCCCTTTGACCGCCTCTACCAGGCCGGCGACGATCTCGAGCTGATCCTGGAAAAAGGCTTGCCCGTAGCGCGGCATGTTGGCCCAATCCGCAGGTGACCGGATCTCGGGGCGGTGCGGAAAGGGGAACTCGTACTGGATCTTGACGAAATCCATGCCCGTGTAGCGGAAATACTCGAGGTGCTTGTCGATCGCCGCCTGCCCGCGGTGGTACTCGGACGGAAAGTGCAGAAAGAACGCCGCCGGGACGTAATCCGGCGTTCGCGTCTCGTCCAACAGGCGCAGGACCGTTTCTCGCTTGTTCACGCTCATATCCTTTCTGCGGCCCGTGCTACCTCGATGGCCGCTATCTGCTTTGCGATCCAAGAGGCGTCGCCCTCAGCCAAGCCACGGAGCGCTGGCTACCTGCTCTACTCGCCGGGACTTGTGCAGCCGCATGAACGGCGGATGACGAGCTCTGTCGGCAGCACGATTTGCTCGACCGGCGCATCCGGTTCCTCGATGCGTCGCACCAGGAGCTGCACGGCCAACTCGCCCGACTCACGTACGCTCCGGCGGACCGTGGTCAAAGTGGGGTCGATATAGGCGGCTACCGGCAGGTCGTCAAAGCCGGCGATGGCCACGTCGTGCGGCACGGACAGCCCCTGGCTGCGCGCAGCGTCGATCGCGCCGATCGCCATCTGGTCGTTAGCAGCAAACACGGCGCGGGGCGGCTGCGCATAGGAGAGTAACGTACGCATTGCTCGTTCCCCGCTTTGCTCGGAATAGTCGCCCGCGACGATCCACTGCGGATCCTGCGGCCAGCCGCGATCTACCAGCGCCTGCCGGTAGGCTTCCAGGCGGACCCGGCTCTGGGTAGATGTCGCAGGGCCGGCGATGAATGCAATCGGCTCGTAGCCGTGTCCCACGAGATGATCGACCGCCTCGTAGGCGCCCTCAAAGCTGCTGGTTTGTATGCTGTCGGCGGCCATCTCTTCGAGTTGCTGGTTCAACAGGACAAAAGGCACGTCCTGCTCGTGCAGGCGCTGCACGTAGCTCGCCTCGCAGTGGCTGCCGACGATCATGCCGTCCACCTTGCTCGACAGGAAGGGCAAGAGCTGGTCCTCTTGGTCAGCGCTGGGCAAGCTATAGACCAATAGGTGATAGTGATGCCGGTGGGCCTCGGTCTCGATGCCGCGGATGATCTCGGAGAAAAAAGGTCCAGAGACCTCGGGAAAGAGCAGGGCGATCGTCTCGGTGGTGTTGCGAGCCAGGTCACGTGCCGCCGCGCTGGGACGATAGCTCAGCTCCTGCATCACCTGCAGGACCTTGGCCCTGGTCTCGGCCGAGATCCGAGGACTGTTGTTGAGCACGCGCGAGACGGTGGCGATCGAGACGCCTGCTCGCTCGGCGACGGTATAGATCGTCGGTCGCATCTCTGCCCCTGTGGTGGGTGTAAGCGCTTTCACCACCGACTATACTGCACATCCCGGAAAATGTCAAAGCGGGACGTGCGACCCGTTTGCCTCTGGAAGCAGGTCACGTGTGCCGCGTGACATCGAGCTGGAAGAGCCCCACGTGGCACACGTGGGCTATTGCCTGGAGCTCCTGCCGCGTCATGCGACGTTTGTCGTTTGCCTGTTGGCGAGGGTAGCAGTACAATGAGGTCAACCGCGGCCCGACCGCGATGGGCAGGGCGATCCATCCAGCAGAGGAGGGCACTGACTCGATGCGCATCAAGCAGTCCGTCTGTTACCCGATCATGAAGCCTCAGGACATGAGCTACGACGACCTCTTCAGGGCCAGTGCCGAGATTGGCTATGCGGCGGTGGAGATGTGGGGGCGGGGCGACGACTACCAGGAGGTGATCGAGACGGCGCACCGCTATGGGCTCGCGGTAGCGAGCATGGGCGGGCACGTCTCGCGCCCGGGTGCACTGAACGACCGCTCACAGCACGACCGGATCGAAGCCGAGCTGCGCGAGTCGATCGACATCGCCGCCGAGCACGGCATCCCCGGGTTGATCTGCCTGAGCGGCAACCGGCAGCCGCACGTGAGCGAGCTGGAGGCGATCGATGCCGTCGCCGATGGGTTCCGGCGCATCGCGCCGTATGCCGAGGAACGGGGTATCAACCTCAACCTGGAGCTGCTGAACTCCAAGGTCAACCATCCCGGTTACCAGTGCGACCACACGGCGTGGGGCGTCGCGGTCTGCGAGAAGGTGGGCAGCCCGCGCGTCAAGCTGCTCTATGACATCTATCACATGCAGATCATGGAGGGCGACGTGATCCGCACCATCCAGCAGAACATTCGCTGGATCGGCCACTTTCACACGGCGGGCAACCCCGGGCGCAACGACATGGACGACACGCAAGAGCTCAACTATGCCGGGATCTGTCGTGCGATCGCGACGACGGGCTATGACCTGTATGTTGGTCACGAGTTCAAGCCAAAGGGAGATCTGATCGAGGCCCTGCGGCAGACCTTCCTGCTCTGCGATCAGGGGTCGTAGGCCGCGGTTCGGGTCGGGCGTGGAGCATTGCTGTTCGGACGGAAAGGAGAACGACATGATTGCGAAATCGGAATTTGGGCGAACGGGGCACATGAGTACGCGGACCCTGTTCGGTGCGGCAGCGGTCGGGTCGGTGGACCAGGCGGCGGCAGATCGCACCTTGGACGTGCTCCTCGAGTACGGGATCAACCACATCGACGTTGCGGCGAGCTATGGCGACGCCGAGCTGCGGATCGGGCCGTGGATGGAGCACTATCGCAACACCTTTTTCCTGGCGACCAAGACCGGCGAGCGCACCTATGAGAAGGCGCGCGACGAGTTTCACCGCTCGCTGGAGCGACTGCGCGTCGATCGCGTCGACCTGCTGCAGCTGCACAACCTGATCGATCCCGAAGAGTGGGAGATCGCGATGGGGCCGGGCGGGGCGCTGGAAGCCGCGGTCGAGGCGCGCGAGGAGGGCCTGACGCGCTTTATCGGCGTCACCGGGCACACCCTGGCGGCACCGTCCACGCACATGCGCAGCCTGGAACGCTTTGAGTTCGACTCGGTACTGCTCCCCTACAACTATATCCTGTTCCAGAACGCGCAGTATGCGGCCGATTTCGAGGCGCTGGTGGAGATGTGCCGGAAACGGCAGGTGGCGGTGCAGACGATCAAGGGGATCGCGCGCCGGCCGTGGGACGAGCGGCCGCGCACGGCGAACACGTGGTACCAGCCGCTGGTCGAGCAGGAAGCGATCGACAAGGCGGTGCATTGGGTGCTGGGCAATCCCTACGTGTTCCTCAACACGGCGTCCGACATACACATCCTGCCCAAGGTGCTGAACGCAGCCAGCCGCTTCAAGGCCAGGCCCTCGGACGAAGAGATGGACGAGGTCCTGGCGGAGAAGGAGATGGTGCCGCTCTGGCCCTAGGCGTAACGCAAAGCGCCGCCACGTCAACCGTGGCGGCGCTTTGCTCCTCCTGGTACCTCACAACAGCAGGCGCATCATGATCTCGTCACCTACCTTCTGCCCCGTGGGCTCAAAGCCGAGCTTGTGGTAGAACTCCTTTGGCCCACCCTCGATCGGCACATAGCTGACCCGGAGTTCCACTGCGCCTGGCCTGGTCCGGACGTACTCGATCAGCTGCGCTACCGCGCGGCGGCCATAGCCCTTGCGCTGGTGTGGCGCGGCGATCATGAGCCGCCAGAGAAAGTACTCGGGTCCATCGGGATCGTCATAGAGCATGATGAACCCGACGGGCGTCTCGTCGGCATAGATGGCGCGGAACCACGCCTTTGGCTCAAAGTGGGCCTGCGCGATCGATTTCGCATTTGGGGCGACCATTTCCTGCTGCTGCTCGGACAGCGTGTCGCTCAGGTCGCAGATCTGGCCCACGGTCTCGCGCGTGATCTCGCGGAGCGTAACCACGGCCTCAGGGCCGACCTTCTGTTCTTCAGTCATGCAAGACCTCCTTCGGTAGGCGGCTGTGAGTTGGCGGGGAAACGATCCTCAGAGCTCTGGCAGTTCGAACGTGTCGCCGGTTCGCCCTAGCCAAGCTACCAGCATAGCTTGTAGCTCGGCACGCACCTCGTTGTAGGTGTCCAGGAAGGCCAGGTTATTGAGCTCGTAGGGATCCTCGTCGAGGTTGAACAGCATGAGCGGCTGTCCTTCCAGGCAGACGTACTTCCAGCCATCTCTGGTGCGCACCCCGCGCCAGACGCGGTTCAGGCAGTCAAAGCGCTTGCGAAAGCTGTGTTGGAGGAAAGCCGAGTCCGGCTCGTCCGCAGGCGGGGGGCGCCCCGACAGGATGTGGTAGGAGAGATCGGTGCCCTGCATCCAATCGGGCGCCGCGATGCCGCACAGGCCGAGCGTGGTGGGGGCGAAATCGACGTGGTTAAAGGGCGCATCGCTCTCCGCGTTGGCCCGCATGCCGCCTGCCGGGCGAAAGATGCATGGGATACGGATAGATTCCTCCCAGGGGCTGCTCTTGCGCACGTAACCGTGCGAGCCGTGCATGTCGCCGTGATCGGAGAAAAAGACGACGTGCGTCGTGTCCTCCAGGCCCAGGTCGCGCAGCGTGGCCATCACCCGCCCCACGTTCCAGTCGAGGTTCTCGATCTGGGCATAGTAGCCAGCTAGCTCAGACCTCGCTTGATCCTTGATCCGTGGGATGTCGGGCACGTTAGGGCGCAGGACCACCTGCCCAGGATCGTGGCGACGCACGTACTCGGGCGGGGCGACGTGCGGGTTGTGTGGGGGCTGGACCGAGAGCACGGCAAAGAAGGGCTGGGGGCCGGCCC
>CAZLMZ010000229.1:0-5392 GCA_964560475.1 uncultured Anaerolineae bacterium | reverse complement strand
TGGCGATGATACCCCCCGGGAAGCGCTTGGCTTCGTGGGTCCGTAGTACGGCCGCGCTGATCTGGCAGAGGTCCCACTCGTCGCTGCCAGAAGCATCGAAGGAGCGCAGGTTCTCCTGCCACGCCTGCCACTGCTGGAAGTAGACGTCTCGCGCGGCCCCAAAGCCGGCCTGAAGGCTGGCGCGGGCACGGAGGCCGGCTTCGGCGGTGTTGAGGCCAAAGCCGAGCGCGAGCACGATCTCGCCACCTGAGCTCAGGTCGATCTCTCCGGTAAGCGCAATGTTGCCGTTCTCCGCCCGGTCATAGGCCCACGCCATCTGCTTGTGTGCCTCCAGGTCCTGCCAACCATCTGAGGTGCCGACAAAGCCAACCGATCGCTTGAGCCACGGCTGCGAGCAGGCCAGTGCCAGGGCATGACCGTCCCGCTCCGCATAGAGTACGGGCAGCCCCTTGTAATGGTCGGCCCAACCCGTGTTGCCGGCGCCATGGTTTGCCAGGTGCGGGGCCAGCAGGGCATAAAGGTGATAGTCGGCCAGCTTTCCTTTCAGGGGCGTGAAACGGATGCGTTGCAGGACCACGTCACGCCTGGGATCGCTGAGTATCTCTTTTTCGATCTTGTAACGGCCACCCCGGTCCGTATTGACGAGGCGATATGCGGGGCAGCCTGGGGCAAGGTAGGACACCTCGTGTCGCGTGTCGCGTTTCTCTTCGGAAAAAAAGTCCTTCCCGTCGGTGACGATCAGTCCCAGGTCGCGGGTGCAGGCCTGGTCCACGCGCGGGTAATAAATCTCGTCCAGGATGCCGTGGCTCACGGTGAACCATACACGGCTGGCGGGGCTCAGCGAAGTGCCGACCCCGCTCTTGGCGCTGGAGGTCCAGCGCGGCTCGATGCCGGGCCAGCCCGGCGCATAGTGGACTTGGTCGCTCATAGGATCTCCTCGATCTATCGGTTCATCTGTGACCGGCCTCTGGCACCGGCTGCACCCTGAACCGGCGGGTGCAGGTCACTACAGCGCTGTGTATCAGCGCCTACCCAGACCAGGGCGTGCGAAAGTCGGGATACAGCGTCAGCCCGCCGTCGACAAATAGTGTCTGCCCTGTGATATACGCCGCCTCATCGGACGCCAGGAATGCAACCACTCCTGCCATCTCTTCCGGGGTTCCGGCGCGTCCCATCGGAATGTGGCTTTCTACCTCAGCGCGTTTCTCTGGATCGTTGACCCAGCGCTGGTTGATCGGCGTAAGCGTCGCTCCCGGGCCGATGCCATTCACCCGGATCCCCCGGTCGGCGTACTCGAGTGCCAGCGTCCGTGTCAGGTTCCCTATACCGCCCTTGCTCATCGAGTAGCTAATATAGAGGGGCCTGGGGATGATCTGGTGCACGCTCGAGTCGTTGATGATCACCCCTGGTTTGCCCTCGTTGAGAAAGTGCTGGATCGCCGCACGCGCGCACAAGTAAGCGCCTCGGAGGTTGATCGCAAGCACCTGATCGATGCTCTCGATGCTCACCTCGTGCGAAGGGCCCTGGATCTGGATCCCGGCATTGTTGATCAGGATATCCAGACTGCCGAGTTCGTCTATGGTCTGTTTGAACATCCGCGCGACATCGTTATCGTTGGACACATCACCCTGCACGAGGACGTGCTTCACGTTGCATTCGGCGATGCGCTGCATGCATTGTTCGCTTGCCTCGTCCACGAGCTCGTCCGTCTTGGTCACCTTTTTCCCGGTCGTGTGATAGTTGACCGCGACGTGAGCACCCTCCTGGGCAAAGCGCACGGCGATTGCCTGCCCGATGCCAGAAGTCGCTCCCGTAACCAACACAACCTTGTCCAACAACCCCTTCATTCTTTCACCTCCTCAAATCACGAGTCGCCAGTCCCGTGCAACTCGCCTTCCAAGGCCTCTTCGGCCTGGGTGAAAATCCCATGTGGATCGTGCTCAAAATGGTACAACTTGGCTACCTCGATCTCGATGTGGCGCAACCAGGTAAAGCGATAGAGTGCCACGCCCACCAGCGTGCCAGCCAGCGGACCGATCCAGTACACCCACCAGTCCCGCCAGTCACCCGAGACGACAGCCGGCCCCAGGCTGCGCGCCGGGTTGGTGCTCGTCCCCGAGACCGGTGCCTCGACAAAGACCATGAACGCGTACAGCACCGGAAAGATCGCGGGCGTGTAGGCACGTATCTGTTTGTGACGTAGGAAAAAGAATAGCGACGCGATCAAGCCAAAGGTCGTCGCTGCCTCTCCCAGCACGGCCCATCCAGGGCCATAGCCAGGCAGGGTAGCGCCATAGTGCACACTGTTCCCCGTGGCACCCCAGGCCAACAGAGGCAGCGCGCCAACCACGCCGCCCAGCAACTGTGCCGTGATATATCCAATTGCGTGGCCTACCCGAAGCTTGCCCATCATCCAAAAGCCGAGCGATACGACCGGGTTAATGTGCGCTCCGCTCTCCTTCCCAACCGGCGAAAGCGCGATCAAGGCGCCGGTCGAACCGAACAAAAAGCCCGTGGTCGCGCGCCGCAGGCCGGCGCTCGGGATCCGCTTCACGACCGGGCTGCCCGTGCCGAAATCGAGAATGACGATCGACAGTCCCACTCCCACGAGCAGAGCCGTGCCGATAAATTCGGATAGGAACACCGTCCACGGAACGTCCAAATCCGTCACTGGTGCCCCTTTCCCTGCAACTGCCTGGGGTGCCCGCCAGCGCGCCAGTGTGCCTCTATCTCCTCGAGGCTGTGCCCCTTGGTCTCTGGCACCATAAAATAGGAAAAGGCCCACGCGCCGATCCCGATCCCGCCATAGAGCCAGAACGTCCCTGGCCGGCCGGCTGCCTGCACCAGGGAGAGAAAGGTCAGGGTCACGATCAGGTTCGCCGCCCAGTTCGCCACAGTAGCAATGCTCATCGCCCTGCCACGGACCTTCAGCGGGTAGATCTCGGCGATCAGCAGCCAGAACACAGGCCCGAGGCCCACAGCAAAGGACCCTACGTAGATCATCAAGCTGGCCACCGCGATGGGGCCGAGCAGTCCCCCCAGCCTTGGGATCGCGAACGCTAGTCCCAACACGATCAGGCCCACGATCATCCCAGCCTGCCCCACCAAGAGCAGCGGTCTCCGCCCGATCCGGTCCAGCAACCACACTGCTACCCCCGTGAACAGCACGTTCACCACGCCGACGCCCACCGTCGCCAGGATAGAAGCCGAGGCCGAGGCAAAGCCAGCGAACTGAAAGATGGTGGGCGCATAGTAGATGACCGTATTGATGCCGGTGATCTGCTGAAAGATGGCGAGCGCCACGCCGACCAAGAGTGCAGGTCGAACTAGAGGCTTGAACAGGTCGGACCACGCGCCGCTCTCTTTGCTGAGCACCTTTTCGATCTCGTTCACCTCGTCGTCTACCTGGTCCGGCTCGCGTATGCGGCCGAGCACTGCCCGCGCACGCTCACGCTGCCCGTGATCCATCAGCCAGCGTGGGCTGTCGGGAAGCAGGATCATGCCGATGCCCAGCATCGTACCTGGAACCGCCGCCAGGCCCAGCATCCAGCGCCAGCCACCGCTCCCGGAAAAGGCGAGATCGACCAGGTAGGCGATGACGATCCCGCTGGTCAACGCAAGCTGGTTGAGAGAGACGAGAGAGCCGCGAGTGTTGACCGGCGACACCTCCGAGATGTACAGCGGCGCAGTAAAGGAAGCGATGCCAATGGCCAGGCCAACCACCACACGGCCGACGATCAACAAGAGGACCGTTGGCACGAGTGCGGTAGCGATGGCGCCCAGGACAAAGACCGTTGCGGCAACGATGAGGGTTGCACGCCGGCCAAAGCGATCCGACAGTTCGCCTCCCAGGGCGGCTCCGACCACTGCGCCCCACAGCACGGCGCTGACCACCAGTTCCTCACGTCCCGCCGACAAGGCAAAGTCTTGCTTGATGAACAGGATCGCGCCCGAGATGACGCCCGTGTCATAGCCAAAGAGCAGGCCTCCCAGGGCGGAGATGGCGGCTGCGACATATACAAAGCGAGAATGGCCCGCGGACGAATCCGCCGATCGGTTGTCAGGCATCTATCTTCTTCCTCGTTCTATTATCAGACCACAACGTGGCCCAGGCCGGGAAAACGGCCTGGCAGTCATCTCGTCACGACGCATCTGACAGCCACCCACCACGAAAGCCGGCCCGCCGCAGCCCCTTTGCCAGGCAAGGACAACTGCACATCAAGTTCCAGACAAAACTCGAGCGGTGGTTCTCGATCGCCAGGACGATGGGACCCTGGTTGATCCCATAGTGGTAGGGAGACATCCACCCCAACTTGTGGCGCGAAGTGTCCGGAAAGGTCTGGTTGAAAGTCGCCTTGTAACCGTACGGGTTGGTGGCCTTGAGGTCCAACTCGTCATAGTGCTGGATCGTCGGGACGACGATCTCTGGAGCAAAAGGCAGCGAAGCAACCGTTACCCACGGCGCAATGGTGCCGTCGTCTGGGCCATAGGGCACACCGCGGGCGATATACCCGTAGAAGGTGCGCTCGACGCCGTCGATCTTGATCGTGGCTGGCCCGGGGCCATCGCTGGCCGTGATCCCCCAAAAGCTCTCCCCGTGGCCTGCGAACCCTTGCGGGTTGTGCTGCGCGTACTGCTGCTGCACGTAGGTCGCGCGCCGGCTGTTCTCAAAATAGTCGATCCCCTTTTCACGCGTGTACGCATCCTGGAGGCCACGCAGATCGAGCCACAGGTGGGCGAACTGGTGGATAAAGAGCGGGCCGGCATAGACGAACTCGTAGCCATAGGCCGTCTTCCAGTTGTAGGTCGATACGAACGCCTGGTAGCTTGTTTCGTCCAACGGATAGGTGGGAGAGCCGAGCCCGAGGACGTAGAGCAGCAGCCCCTCGCTGTATCCCTCCCATCGATAGGGGAGGAACCCGTTTTCAGGCGTCCATCCGTGCGTCACCGTCGCCCCACCGTTCTGTGCCCAGCGCCAGTCTACACGCCTGTAGATCCGGTCGGCCAGGTCGCGGATCTCTGCCTCCCGCTCGTTGTCGCGCACATAGTACTCTCCTGCAGTCAGGACACCGGCCAGGCAGAGCGTGGTGTCGATCGTCGATAGCTCGCACTGCCATACTCGCTGCCCAGAGGTCATGTCGAGAAAGTGATAGAAAAACCCCCTGTACCCCGTGGCATCCGGCTCTTTGCTCTGGGGGGCATTCCACAGGAAGCGCAGCGTCTTTAGCGTGCGCTCGACGGCCTCCTCACGCTCCATGAATCCACGGTCCACGCCCACCGGATAAGCCGACAGCGCCAGGCCAACCGCAGCGATACTCGCCGGGCAGTCGCCCGCTGCCCGGTTCTGGTCCGCCTTCGGATTCTTATCCGCCTTCGGATTCTTATCCGCCTT
>CAZLMZ010000228.1:2064-5392 GCA_964560475.1 uncultured Anaerolineae bacterium | reverse complement strand
TCGACGTACTTGGCGCTATACTCTTTCAGGATCCCATACTCTTCTTCCACCGTGTCCCCCCGCGTGATCTCGAGGACGACGTACTGGCCGATGTAGCGCTCCAGGATTGGCTCGTATGCGTTGCCAAGGGTGCCGCTCAGCAATTGCACGCCGCTGGTGGTGAGCTGCTGGTACTGGCCGGTCATCGCGCTCTGCTGAATCTGCTGCATGCGACGGCCCAGCAGGGTGTTCGTGGTCTGTACGATGGCGTCGCGGAAGGTACTAAAGATGTTGCGGAGGGCACGGCGCATGCGGCGGTAGATGCTGGGCTTGTAGGTACGGCGAATGTCGCGCTCGCGGCGCCGCTGGTTGCGCGGCAACTGGTCGTCGTGGAAGCGATAGACGGCCTGCAAGCCATTCAGCTCGCTGCCATAGAGGATGTACGAGTTTTCGTCGTGGCCCTGGGTGTCGTGATGTGCCGCCGCATAGACCACCTCCAGGCCGGCGCTGTAGGTGCGCAGCCGCCCCCACACCACGGTGCCGGGGCCGTGCTCGATTGTCACCGCATAGCCGTCGAAATCGCGCAGGCAGCGGTCGCGGACGCGCGAGTTGACATAGAACCCAACCAGCGAGGTGACCAGGATCACAAAGACAGAGACATAGAGCGGGTTGTTGAGAAAGTCAACAAAAGAAGACATCGCGTTCCTCCAGCGGAGCAGGGGCGGACCAGGACGCCAGCCAAAAGCGCGCCAGCAGGGGATGATACCGTGAAGTGGCACAGGTGTCAACGCGCCAATACTTGAATTTTGGCCGGAAAACAGGTAGAATGGTGCACTCGAAGGGAGTGCACCATGGCAGACAAACCTGTACGCGTGCGCTTTGCGCCCAGCCCTACCGGCTATTTTCACATCGGCGGGGCGCGCACAGCGCTCTATAACTGGCTCTTTGCCCGGCACCACGGCGGCACGTTCATCCTGCGCATCGAAGACACGGATCGGACGCGTTACCAGGAAGAGGCGGAGGAAGACCTGCTGGACGGGCTGCGCTGGCTGGGGCTAGAGTGGGACGAAGGCCCCCGCGTTGGCGGCGAGTATGGCCCCTATTACCAATCGCAGCGTCTCGATCTCTATGACACCTATGCGCGTAAGCTGCTCGAGCACGACCAGGCCTACAGGTGCTTTTGCACGCCCGAGCGCCTGGCTGAGCTGCGCAAAGCGCAGCGTGCCGAGGGTGGGAGCTACGTTGGCTACGATCGGCACTGCCGCAACCTGACGCCCGGCGAGGTTGCCGAGCGCGAGGCCGCCGGCCTGGTGTCCGTGGTCCGGCTCAAGGTACCGCTCAGCGGCCAGACCACGTTTCACGACGTGCTGCGCGGCACGACCACAGTCGAGAATGCCCTGCTGGAGGACATCGTCCTGATCAAGTCGGACGGCTACCCGACCTATCATATGGCGAACGTGGTCGACGATCACCTGATGGAGATCAGCCACATCATGCGCGGCGACGAATGGCTCTCCTCCTGCCCGATCCACGTGATCCTGTACGATGCGCTGGGCTGGGAGGTGCCGACATACGTGCACCTGCCGCTGATCCTCGACCCGGCGGGCAAGGGCAAGATGAGCAAGCGCAAGACGATCGGCCCCGGCGGGAAGGAGTACTTGGTACTGGTGCACGATTTTCGCGCCGCCGGCTATTTGCCTGAAGCGCTGGTCAACTTTATCGCGCGCGTGGGCTGGAGCTACGATGACCGCACCGAGCTCTTAACCCGGGAGGAGCTCGTACAGAAATTCTCGATCGAGGGGCTGAACGCCTCTCCGGCACGCTTTGACTATGACAAGCTCGACTGGATGGCCGGGGTCTATATGCGCGAGGCGGACGTGGACGAACTAGCTGAGCGCCTGCTGCCGGTCTACCGCGAGGCGGGGCTGGACGCAGACCTGGAGACGGTCAAGCAGATCGTGCCACTGCTGCAGCCGCGCATCAAAAAGCTGACCGACGCGCTACCGCTGAGCGGCTTTTTCTTCGAGGATGAGATCCAGATCGATCCCGAACTCCTGATCGGTAAAAAGATGGACGCCGCCAGCTCGCTCCACGCGCTGCAGCGCGCACGCGAGGTGCTGGCACAGGTGGAGCCCTTTACGCCAGAGGGACTGGAGCAGCCGCTGCGCGACCTGGCAGATGCGCTCGATGTTCGTGTCGGCCCGCTGTTTGGCATCCTGCGCGGCGCAGTGACCGGCCAACGGGTCTCGCCGCCGCTCTTTGAGAGCATGTCGATCCTGGGGCGCGAGCGCACGCTGCAGCAGGTCGACAAGGGGATCGAGCTCCTGCACGCCTCGGTCGGGGCAGAAACACACTAGATGAAAAGAAGGGGAGAGTGAGATATGGTTGCGGATCGCGAAAGCCCATCTTTCGCACAAGATCAAGATCGTGAGGAGCGCTGGAGCAACGTCCTGCAAGAAGTGCACGAGTCCTCCCGGACGGGACGGCGCTGGTACGAGGAGCTTGGCCTCCTGGTCGCGTGGGCAGCCGGCATCGGGACGGGCGCAGCCCTGATCACCACCATCCTGTTGCTGATCGTCGATCTCTTTTCGCCGCAGCACCTCTTTAACGGGCGCACGGTTTCGGATTGGCTCTTTTGGGCCTCGGCGTTGCTGCTCTTTTCGGGGCTGCTTGCTCCCTCGGCCTCTGACCTGAGGGACTCGACCCAGAAACGCAACCAGCAGAAGAAGAAAAAGACCAACTTTGCGGTCACTCGTAGCGCGTCGAGCCAAAAGACTGCGGCGGAACCCACCGTATCGGCAGAAGAAAAGCGCGCGGACGCGGTGCGCAGGCGTCTGCAGCGCGTCTATAACCCGTGGCGATGGCGGATCTGGGCCTCGGCACTGGTCAGCTTTTGCTTTTCCATGCTCGCCGGCCTGGCTGCCTAGCACACACCTCACCGGCGCCGGCAGCCTCCGGTGAACACGAGACCGCCGCAGGCGGCAAGGCGCACGCTGCCCCCTGTGCCCTGGCGCGCGGCGCCGGCCTTGCTGGCTGGTGCCGCCCTGGCCTTTGCCTGGTGGGATTGGGTCTACCCCGGCCAGACTGAGGCCTGGTGGTACGGCGAGCGCATCTATCGTCTCTATCAACTCCGCCTGGCGTGGATGATCCTGCTGGGGACGGCTGCCGCGCTCGTCTTGTGGTGGGTGGCGGGCCGCACCCGCGCGCAGGGGCGTCGTTTCCTTCCCTTCTTGCCTGCTCTCCTGGCACCGGTGACGCTGGCCCGCTACGTGCTCCATCCCTTTGGCGTTCAGAGTGGAAGCTCGGTCTGGACCTACGCTCTCCTCGCCCTGACCGCCGCCGTACCGGC
>CAZLMZ010000228.1:0-1964 GCA_964560475.1 uncultured Anaerolineae bacterium | reverse complement strand
GTCGTTGCCGCGGCGGCGGTGGTCTATCTCCTCGTCTTTGGCTCGCTCTCGATCGCGCGCTATGACAGCTACCGGGCGCACGGCCTCGACCTGGGGACCATGGATCAGGCGGCGTGGAACACGCTCCACGGGCGAATCCTGGAGCGGACGCCGCTCTACCGGGACCCGGCCGACGGTTCGCGCTACGAGAACCGGCTGCTCGACGCCAAGCTGGAGCTGATCTTCCTTCCGCTTTCGGCGCTCTATGCCGTGTGGTCGGATCCGCGCCTGCTGCTCTTTGTCCAGACGGCAGCCCTGGCCGCCGGGGCGATCCCGCTTTACCTGCTCGCCCGCGAGCGGCTGGCTGCGGCGGGCACAGCGAGCACGTGGCCGGCGGCCGTACTGGCCGGCGCCTACCTGATCTATCTCCCGCTGCACTATGTGAACATGGCCGACTTTCATCCCTCGGCGCTGATGATCCCGCCGCTGATCGCTGCCTGGCGCGCCATGCGGCTGCGGCGCTGGCCCCAGTACTATACGTGGTTCACGCTGGCCCTGCTGTGCCGGGTCGACGCCGCCCTCGTCGGCCTCGGCGTGGGGGCAGCGATCCTGATTGCCGAAAGGGGCGCGCGGCGGCACGGCGCGTGGACGGTCGCGGTCGCCGGGGCGTGGCTGGCGCTCGATTTCGCGGTGGTGGTGCCCGCGGTGCACGCGGCCTATGGCCCGGGCGCGGGCGACCTGGTCAGCCGCCGCTTCGAGGCGCTGGGCGGAAGCCCACTCGGCATCCTGCGCACCCTCGTATCGCAGCCGCTAAGCGTGCTGAGCATGCTGGTCGATCTCGACAAGGCACAGGCGCTGGTCGATCTCCTGGCACCGACCGGCTTCCTGGCGCTGCTCGCGCCGTGGGCGCTCATGCCCGCGCTGCCGGTGCTGGCGGTCAATTTCCTGTCCGAGTCAGCCTGGCAGCAGTCCATACACGCCCATTACATGGCGCCCGTGATCCCGTTCGTCTGGATCGCCGCCGTAGAAGGCCTTGCTTGGCTCTCGCGCCGGGCAAGGCGTGCGCCGTCTCTCGCCCGCTATGCGCGTCCCGGCGCGCTCTCTGTTTTCGTGCTGGCCTACACCGGGCTGGTCACCTGGGCCTTTAGCCCCTTTCCTCCCGGGCGGGCCTTTCGCTTGGCGGACGTGTACCAGCCCTCTGTCTACGAGCAAGACCTGCGCGCGGTCCTGGCACAGGTGCCCCCGGACGCGACCGTGTGCGCGCAGAGCGACCTGCACCCCCACCTGTCGCAGCGGCGCGACGTGGCGCTCTATCCGCGCTGTACGCTCGAGCCGGGGCTCGAAGCCGAGTACGTCGTGCTTGACCTGGACCCGACCGCGATCAAGAGCCCGGTGGACCACCATACCTTCTACAGGCTGGTGGCGCAGTGGCTGGCGCGAGAGGACTATGGTGTGGTCGCCTCTCAGGGCAGCGGCCTGCTCTTGCAGCGCGGCGCCTCGCGAGGAAACGTGAGCGCGGTCGAGGAGGCGCTGCACGCGTACGGAATGGGCCTCTACCGGGTGGCTTTCGAGCGTGGGGCAGCACCGGCCGTGCTGCGCGCGGACGCGTACTATCGCGTCCCGTTCGCCCTGCGCAATACCGGATCGCAGAACTGGCAGGCGCAGGGCACGCTGCCCGTGCGGCTCTCGTACCGGTGGCTCGACGCGGCGGGCCAGGCGGTGATCGAGGTACCGCAGTTGCGCACCGACCTGCCGCACCGCGTGGCACCCGGACATGCCGTTCGCCTGCGCGGGGCGCTGCTGACGCCGCCCGTGCCGGGCACCTATATCCTGGAATGGGACGTCCTGCGCGAAGGGGATGCGTGGTTCAGTACAGCCGGTGGCGCCACGCTGCGCCAGGTGGTGCAGGTGAAATAGGCCTATGCGCGCTCTAGGATCAGCGTCACCGGCCCGTCGTTGTGGATCTCGACCATCATGTGCGCGCC
>CAZLMZ010000227.1:0-5420 GCA_964560475.1 uncultured Anaerolineae bacterium | reverse complement strand
GTCGTCGAGCTGCTGCAGCACGCCTGTGACCTCGAGTGCGTGACCTGTTTCGACCGGGCGGACGATATGTCACCGTGCCCGATCGGGCAAGAGGCCAAGTGCTGCAAGAACTGCTCGATGGGCCCCTGCCGGTTGGTCCGGGATGGGCAGGTGGGCGTGTGTGGGGCGACGATCGAGACCGTCGCCGCGCGCAACTTTGCCCGGATGGTGGCGGCCGGCGCTTCGGCGCACTCGGACCACGGGCGTGGCTTGGCCTACACGCTGCTCGAAGTGGCCGAAGGCAAGACGACCGACTATCAGATCCGCGACGTGGACAAGCTGTTCAAGGTCGCAGGCTACCTGGGCGTCACCGCCGACGGGCGATCGGTAGAAGAGATCGCGCGCGAAGTGGCAGAGGTGGCGCTGGGCGAGTTTGGCAAGCCGCTCGGCGAGATCCTGTACGCGCAACGGGCCCCCGCGCAGCGGCAGGAGATCTGGCACGAGCACCGCCTCACCCCGCGCAACATCGACCGCGAGATCGTCGAGATGATGCACCGCACGCACATGGGCAACGACCAGGATTACGAGCACATCCTGGACCAGGCGATGCGCGCGGCGCTGGCCGACGGTTGGGGCGGGTCGATGCTGGCGACGGATATCTCGGATATTCTCTTTGGCACGCCGGGGCCGATCCAGGGCGACGTGGGGCTGGGTGTGTTGAGCGAGGACGAGGTCAACATCGTCGTCCACGGGCACGAGCCGACGTTGTCCGAGATGATCGTCGTGGCCACGCAGGATCCCGAGCTGATCGAATATGCCGAGAGCAAGGGCGCCAAGGGGATCACGCTCTCTGGGCTGTGCTGCACGGCGAACGAGATCATCATGCGGCAAGGCATTCCCACCGCGGGCAACATGCTGCAGCAGGAACTGGCGATCCTGACCGGCGCGATCGAGGCCATGATCGTGGACGTGCAGTGCATCATGCAGGGCATCGTGGCGGTGGCAGAACGCTACCATACCGAGATCATCACCACCTCGCCCAAGATGAAGATCCAGGGCGCCACGCACATCGAGTTCGAAGAGGATCGCGCGCTCGAGATCGCCAAGCAGATCGTGCGCCGCGCGATCGACCGTTTCCCGGAGCGCGGCGAGACGCATATTCCCAAGGACGTACACGCGACGATCCCCGGTTATTCGCACGAATACATCGGCTATGCGCTGGGCGGGCTGTACCGCGGCTCGTTCCGGCCGCTCAACGACGCGATCATGGCCGGGCGTATCCGCGGCGTGGTGGCCAACATCGGCTGCACCAACGCGCGCGTCCAGTTTGAGGGCTTTCACCGCTACCTGACCGAGCAGTTCATCAAGAACGACGTGCTGGTGGTCGAAACGGGCTGCGCGTCCGTGGCTTCACAGAAGCAGGACTATATGACTCCCGAGGCGGCCCTGGAGGTCGCCGGACCGGGGCTGCGCGAGGTGTGCGAGACGGTGGGCATCCCGCCGGTGCTGCACATGGGCTCGTGCGTCGACAACTGCCGCATCCTGACCGTTCTGGCGCAGATGGCGAACGAAGGGGGACTGGGACAGGATATCTCGGACATCCCTGCCGTCGGTATGGCGCCGGAATGGATGAGCGAGAAGGCCATCTCGATCGCCACTTACTGCGTGGCGTCGGGCGCTTATGTGATCATGGGCGTCCACAACCCGGTGGCCGGCAGCGAAGTGGTGACCGAGCACATCAGCAAGGGCTGGGAGAGCAAGATCGGCGGCAAGCTCGAATTCATCACCGAGATGGACGAGATCCTGGAGCGGACGCTGGCGCACATCGACGCCAAGCGCGCGGCCCTCGGCCTGCCCGAGTACGATGCCAGCCAGTGGGGCAAGAGCGGTGACGCGCGGATGAAGGTCCTGCTCGAGATGCCGATCGAGGAGCGCATCGCGGCGGCGTATGGAGCCAGGCCGGAGCCTGGCGTTCCTGAGGCTGAGGCTGCGGATTAGGAGGAGACAATGTCGAAATATATCGCAACACGCGCGATTCGTGGCGCAAACGCCCTCGTTGCCGAGGCCTCGGCCATGCTGGAGGCGGCGATCGCCGACAAGGGCGAGGATACAGAGGTTGCTTTTCCGAATACGGCATACTATTTGCCCGTGATCAACGGCATGCTGGGACGCGAAGTGAGCACGCTGGGCGGGCTGGTGTCGGTGCTGGAGCACGCGAAAAAGATGCTCCACCCGCTGCCGCGCGACCAGGTCTGGTCGCCCTACCTGGGCGAGACGCTCGACTCGGGCCAGGCGACGCTGCTCGCTGCCGAGACGATCGAGGCGGTCCGTTTCGTGTACGGCCAGCAGCCCGAGCGCTACCCGGGTTTCCAGATGTCGGGCTCGACGCAGTACCAGAACGATGGGTCGGGGCGCGACCACCTGAACGGCCCGATCGATGACATCCAGCTGCGCTCGTGGGGCATCCAACTCGTCGACGGGCGCATGCCCGGTTTCGCCGCCATCGTCGGCGCAGCCAAGAGCAACGAGGTGGCGGTGCAGATCGTGCGCGAGCTGCAGCGCCGCAACATCCTGGTCTTTCTCTCGGGTAACGTCAACGGGCGATCGATCATCGACCAACTGCACGAAGAGGGCGTGGAGATGGGGTACGATACCTACATCGTCCCCTTTGGGCGCGATACGCTCTCGGCGATCTATGCGCTGGGCTTTGCCACGCGCTCGGCCTTGACCTTCGGCGGTATGAAAGGCGGTCAGTGGCGCGATATCCTGCTCTATAACAAGTTCCGCGTCTTTGCCTTCGTCCTGGCCCTGGGCGAGGTAGACGATCTGAAATACGCGGCGGCGGCGGGAGCGATCAGCTATGGCTTCCCGGTCATCGCCGATACCGTGATTCCGGAGATCTTGCCCACCGGCGTGACACGCTACGAGCACGTGGTCTCGATGCCTTTCGAGGAGATCGAGGGCCAGGACGACCTGGCGCGCGCGGAGCGGCTGGTACAGCGCTGTATCGACGTGCGCGGGGTCAAGCTCAAGATCTCCGAGGTCCCGGTGCCGGTACCCTATGGCTCGGCCTTCGAGGGCGAGGTCGTGCGCCGCGCCGACATGCGGATCGAGTTCGGTGGGCGCGGCAGCCGTGCGTTCGAGTACCTGTACATGGCGCCGATGGACGAGGTGACCGACGGTGAGATCAAGGTCATCGGCCCTGGCTTCGAGGAGGTCGAAGAGGGTGGCAGCATCGACCTCGGCATCCTGGTTGAGGTCGCGGGGCGCAAGATGCAGCTCGACTTTGAGCCGGTGCTGGAGCGCCAGATCCATTACTTTGTGAACGGCGCCTCGGGGGTGCAGCACATTGGGCAGCGCGATATCGCCTGGATCCGCATCGCCAAGAGCGCATCGGAGAGGGGTTTTGGCCTGGAGCATTTCGGCAAGATCCTGCACGCGCGCTTGCACGCCGACTTTGGCGCGATCGTGGACAAGGTCCAGGTCAAGATCATCACCGATCCCAAGCTGCACGCGGAGTGGCTGGCCAAGGCGCGCGAGGCGTACGACTATCGCAACCGCCGCCTGGCGGACATGACGGACGAGTCGGTCGACACGTTCTACTCCTGTATCCTCTGCCAGTCCTTCGCGCCCGATCACGTGTGCGTCATCTCGCCCGAGCGCCTGGGCCTGTGCGGCGCGTACAACTGGCTGGACTGCAAGGCCAGCTACGAGATCAACCCGACCGGCCCGAACCAGCCGATCATCAAGGGCCCATGTACCGACCCGACGCTCGGCTACTGGGAGGGCACGAACGAGTATGCACGGCAGGCCTCGCATGGCTCGGTGGTACGGGTGACGCTGTACTCGATCATGAACAACCCGATGACGGCCTGTGGCTGCTTCGAGTGCATCGCTATGCTGATCCCCGAGGCCAACGGGATCATGGTCGTCAGCCGTGAGGATGCCTCGATGACGCCAGCCGGGATGAAGTTCTCCACCCTGGCCGGCATTGCCGGCGGCGGGATCCAGACGCCGGGCATGATGGGCATTGGCAAATACTATATGCTCAGCCCCAAGTTCATCTCGGCCGACGGTGGTTTCAAGCGTGTGGTGTGGATGTCCAAGAACCTGAAGGACTCGATGGCGTCCGAGTTCCAGGCGGTGGCCGAACGGGAGGGTGATCCAGACCTGATCAGCCGCATTGCCGACGGCGACTCGGTGACCGAAGTGGACGAACTGGTCAAGTGGCTGGAGGAGCACGACCACCCGGCGCTCGATATGGAGCCGATGGAGCCTGCGCCCGAGCCGGAAGAGGTGGCCCAGCCAGCGATGGCGGCGGCAGGAGCGGCACCCGCTCCTGCGGTGGCTGCTCAGAAGCCGGTGGCAGCCCCCGCGGCTCAGAAGCCGGTGGCAGCCACCGCGGCAACTGCAGTCGAAAAGCCGGCACCCGCGGCGGCAAAGGCAGCGGCTGAGACGGAAGCAGCAGCTCAGGAGCCTGCGGAACAGCCCGCAGTTGAGGAGCCCAAGGCAGCGGCGGCTCGGAAGCCGGCGGCCAGGCCGGCACGCGAGCTGCCCGAGGGTGCTGACCTGGCGGCTATCGCCCAGATGAGCGCGGATATCGTGCTCGACCAGATCCGGGCGGCGCTGGGCGCGGCTCTGCAGCAGCTCGGCGGTACGGTGCCTGCGCCTCAGCAGGCAGCGGCGGCGCAAAAGCCGCCAATGGCCAAAGCGCCCGTACCGGAAGAAGAGATCGCCGAGCCCGAGCCAGAACCCGAACCGGTCCGCCCGCGCAAGGAGCGGCCCGAGCCGGTCGCGGCGCCCTGGATCAAGGGCGACGGGGCGCAGATCAAGCTGGTCCACCAAAAGTGGTCCGGCAAGGTGCTGGAGGTCCAGCTCGGCGCCATGCCAGCGCAGGGGGGCACGCGTTCGAGCGCCCTGGTGCTGGGCGGCGAGAGCACACTGCCCTACATGTACACAGAGGGCGAGATCCCGCACAGGCCGGCGGTGGCGATCGAGATCGCCGACAGCAGGCCGACGGACTGGTCCCCGCTGCTGATGGAGGCGTGGGGCGACGTGATGGACGACCCGGCCAAGTGGGCAGCGGCGGCCGAGGCTAAGGGCGCCGAGGCGCTGCTGCTGCGGCTCAGCGCGACCAAGGACGGCGGCAGCCCGATGACCGCCGCCGACGCGCGGGCTACGGTGCGCGCGGTGCTCGACGCGAGCGGCCTGCCCCTGATGGTGTACGGCCCCGGGCAGGTCGAGCTCGACAACGAGCTGCTCGTCGCAGTGGCCGAAGAGGGCAAGGGCGAACGGCTGGTGCTGGGCAAGTGCGAAGAGAATAACTACCGGACCATCGTCGCGGCAGCGCTGGCCAACGAGCACCTGGTCGTTTCCAGCACGGCGATGGACGTCAACCTGGCCAAGCAGCTCAACATCCTGATCAGCGACATGGGCCTGCC
>CAZLMZ010000226.1:2153-5438 GCA_964560475.1 uncultured Anaerolineae bacterium | reverse complement strand
GCTCGAGGACATAGCTGAACAGCCCGCCATAGGCCACCACGCAGTCGAAAGCCTGGTCGGCAAAGCAGCCCATCCTGCATGCGTCGACCTGCTCCCACGCCTCGACCGCGTGTCGATAGCCGTACTGCTCGGCGTGGTGCCGGTTCAGGTCGAGCTGCACAGACGAAATGTCAGCCACCACCACGCGCGCGCCCTGTTCGGCCAGGAGCTGCGTGAACCGCCCGGCGCCAGCACCGATCTCGAGCACGCGCGCCCCTCGCGGCACATACTGGCGCAGGTAGTGCGCGTGCACGTGCAGGCTAACCTCGTCGACCGGTGTCGCGGTCAGGCGATCCCACTCTTGCTGGCCGAGTCGATCAAAGTACGCGGCGACCGCGTCTGGATCGTAGGAGCGGTCGCTCACCGCCCAACGATCTCGCCGATATCGACCAGGTACATCTGCCGCCCGCTGCCGGCGCGCGGTGCATCGACGCACACGAACTGCCCGTCGGGGCTCGAGCGCGGGTGCAGGTCGCAGCGCCACTCGCCCGCATATGCCTCGGGCGCGTAAAAGCGCCCCAGCGGAACCTTTTCTCCGGTCGGCACGTGATAGAGATACAGCTCCTGGTAGCGCTCGGCATCGGGGTAGGTATCGTTGAGGATCCACTCGCTCCCTGGCAGGTAGGTGCAGTGCCCGTTGCGTGTCATGACCCCTTCGCCCACCACCTCCACCTTGCCCGTGCCATCCTCGTACAGGTAGAACGCCGAGCCGTGCGAGGGATGGTAGGCCCACGCCAAAATGTGCGCCGGATCGCGCCAGATAAAGTGCGAGGTGTGGCCATAGTCGTCGACCACGCAAAGGTCCGTCCCATCCGGCGCTGCGGTCAGCATGCGCGTCCCAAAGCCGGGCTCTCCGGGCATACGCCAGCGGTGCAGGAACTCGAAGCGGGTCCCGTCGGTGTTAAACAACAGGTGGTTGAAATAGTGCTTGGCCGCGCCCAGGTCGGCGTGGGGATAGGGGATCGCCGCCACCTCGGCCAGGGAGACGACCAGCTCGCGCGCCCCGCTCTCCAGGTCGAGGCGCCAGATGCCCAAGTCCTGCGGGGCCAGCTCGCCCGCGTGCGGGTCGGGCAGCCCGGCATAGCCATAGCCGGGGCGCATGTCGTTGATCCGCCGGAAATCGGGCGCGACCGCCGTGCGCCCGTCGGGGCTGACGGTGTAAAAGGGGTGCGGAAGGGTGCACATCTCCCCCGTCCGCACATCCAAGATGTGGCTCACGAACCGATCCCCTTCCCGGTCGTTCCACAGCACCTCGCGCTCTGACCCCGGGCGCCACTGCAGCATGCAGCCCTGCTGCCAGCACCAGGCGCGCGACGTGCCGAGCGCGCTCCAGCGGTCGTTTTCAGCCAGATCAACCATGCCGATCGCGATTTCGTCCTTGGCCGTGGGCGACCTGTGCTCGAAATCGACCTCCATGCCCAGGACATAGCGCACGGAGGGGTCGAATTGCAGCTTGTCATAGTACCCGAACCAGTGGTGCTTGGGCCCATGCGTGATTGGACGGGCCGGGGCCTGCGTGGTGTGCTCGATCACTGCTTTCTCCTTCTGGCTAGACTGCGCACACTGCATCAGGGGACGATCGGTGCCCCTAGCGCGTTCGAGGCCGCGCGTGGGTGACCCGCAGCACGGGCGGGTTCGACCACGTCCCATCGTTGTAGATCCGCTGCGCACGCGTGGCATTGATCGTCAGCCAACCCTCTACCTGGCGCCACTCGGTGCGCGGCAGGACGTCGGGCTGGTACTCGAGCACCTGCCCGTTCTGCCCCAGCAGCTCGATCTCTGTCTCCGCTGTCGCCTGCACGCTCTCGATCGTCACGTTCTTGCGCTCGCGGTAGCTCCACTCGGTGCCTGCAATCAACACATAGGCCGTATCCGCCTGGCGCGCCTTGGTGAACCAGATGTCGCCCTCGTGGATCGGGTCCCAGGGCACGACGTCATAGATCGCCTCGCCGTTGATGAACAGCCACAGCGCCAGCTCGCGCAGGATGCGGTCCTGCTCGAACGGGATCTCACCGTCCGGCGTCGGACCAACGTTGATCAGCAGGTTGCCGCCCTTGGCGCGCGTCTCGATCAGCATCTCGATCAGCTTGCGCCCGCTCTTGTAGGTCTCGTTCGTCGGCTTGTATTGCCACTGCGTGCCCATGGTAAAGCATGCCTCCCACGGCTCGGCCGGCGCCTGGTCGGGCAGGTGCTGCTCGGGCGTCGGCATCGCCCCGCGCGTCACCACCACCTCGGGCTGCAGCTCCCAGCACAGCTCGCGCAGCCCAGTCGCCTCGCCGTCCAGGAAGACGATATCGACCGGCCCATAGTGGGTCAGCAGCTCGCGCATCTGCCGCAGGTTGTGTGCCATCAGCTCGGGGTTGTTGGAAGGTAGGGCTTCCGGTCGGCGGCGGCTGATCAGCGTCCCCTGGCGATGGAGGACAGAGAAATCGTCCGGTGAAAAGTAGAAACCGACCGCAATGCCACGCTTGCGAAAAGCCTCGACCACCTGGCGCGTCACGTCTTGCCCAAAGGGCGTGTTCATGACGTTGAAATCGGTGGTCTCGGTGTCGAACATGCAAAAGCCGCTGTGGTGCTTGGTCGTGAACACGACGTAGCGCATACCCGCGATCTGGGCCAGTGCTGCCCACGCGTCGGGGTCGAAACGGCGAGGATTGAATGTCGTGGGCAGCTCACGGAAAAAGCGCTCCCGGTACGCCTCTGACGCACCGACCAGCGAATGGCTGATCACGGAACCGAGCTGCACGTCGACGCTCCAGTGGATGAACATGCCGAGGCCCAGGCTCCGGAACCAGGCCAGCCGCTCCGGGCGGTTGCCCGTCTTGCCCGTTGGGTCAGTGTATCCCGCCGTCACGTCCGCCGTGGCCTGGATGCCTACCCCATCTGGTACACCGGACGAATCGCTGCTCTGCTCACTCATGCTTACTCCTTCTTGTGCCTTGCCAATCCTACTCATGCGCCCGATCCGCCTCTCGATGGGCAGCATCCGAAGGATATCAGCAAACAGGCTAAGGTCCAGGGCGGATCTGCTTGACACGTTCGATCTCCTCCAGCACCTTCAGGTTCAGCTCACGCAGAGACATATCTGGATACTGGCGCCGCACGCGGCCACGGATCAAACCCACCGCCAGCTCGCGCGCGTCGAGCATCACCCGGATGCGCTGCCCAGGCGACAGGTTGCACAACAGGCGGAACTGCTCTTCATCGATCGGGTCAAAACGGTAGGTGGCCAAGGTTAGGCTCCAG
>CAZLMZ010000226.1:0-2053 GCA_964560475.1 uncultured Anaerolineae bacterium | reverse complement strand
TGGACGTGCACCCGCTGCGTATGGAAAGATCCACGGTGCCACGCCAAGACCTTTGGGCCTTCGAACGCCCCGTCCCTGAACCGCCATAGGAGCAGGTAGGGATCCGTACGGCTGCCGTCACCCACGATCAGGTCCAGCGTGAGGCTGTGAAAGTGCGTCGATCCATACGTAAAGGGTGCTTCGACCTGATCCGTGTTGTCATAGCGGATCGAGCCGTACACCGGCCCATCGGGGGTACGCCCGTGGTAGCCGATGTGTTCGCCATCCACCATCCAGTACTCGTGCCCGATCGCTTCATCCGGGGCATTAGGACGGATCTGCCAGGTTTCGCCGCTTTCGAGGTCCAGTCCCCAGATCCGGTTCTCCACCAGGTTCCAGGGGCCTTCGTGACAGTAGGTCATCAGCTCTGCGCGCCGGGGAGAGGTGTTCAAGTGTCCGAGCCAATAGTCCTCTTCAAAGGCCACTTCCGAGCCGCTCCCATCCAGCGCCACCTTGATGATCCGCGAATGGGGGCGTGCCTCCCAGATCTCGCGAAAGCCGACGTACCCGTGCCCGAGATCGACTTGGAATTGATCGGAGAGATCCTTAAAGTGCCCGGTGCAGACGTATCGACCGTCTGCGGTCACGTTCGTTCCTCCGCCGACATAGCCTTCCGGGCGCGTGTACAGCGCGCGCTCGTCGAGCGATGCCAGGTCCAGCGCCATCAAGGTATCTCCATGATAGTAGATCGCCTGGTCGCCCACGGGGCTCACATTCAGCCCACCGACGCCTTCCTCCTCGGGCCCAAAGCCCGTCAACTGCGTGATCTCACCGCTTTCCAGGTCGATGCTGAACAGGTTGGTACAGTTTTCACGGTCCGAGACAAGAAGCATCTTTTGCTGGTCGGCATACCAGCAGGGGTTCGTGAAGTAAAAGTGGCTGCTATGCCCCTTGTAGGTCGTCCGTTGCCGCACCCTTGCACCGCTGACCGGATCCTGAAATGTCTTCCATTCCGGAGCCCAGCGGCTTCCTTTGCCGCGACTCGCCATAGTGCTCTCCTTTCTGGCTCCACACGTCCTACTCAGTAGGGATATTCGTACCAATCCAGCAGGCCGTGCGGTGTTGCAGCACCCGCGTAGAGCAGGATCGACGTGTAGCGGTCGGCAAAGCTCCGCCCACCCCCTTCGCCCGAGATCACCGCGCCGCTGTCATCGACATACTTGGCACGCGCACGCGCTCCCTCAGACCCTTCCATACTCAGCGCAAAGTGCCGCGTCGCCATCTCCAGGTAGTGCCGCTCTCCTGTGATCCGGTAGGCGTGGGTCAGCGCCTCCAGCAGGTGGTTCGTGGGCGCTGTCCGCCGCAGCGAGGGCAGCTCCTTGTAGTACGAGATCCCATCTGGACCGAGGCAGTGTGCCAGAAGGTCATCCACCGTCTCCACGATCATCTTTTTCACGCGCTCGTCATCCTCGATCAGCAGGTAGCGAGCGAACGAGTTGGCGGTTAGCGCGATCATGAACGTGACGCGCGGCATGCTGTGGCTGGTGTAGGGGGCCAGGAGCGCACCGTACCGCTCGTACCAGTCGAGGTACATGTCGACCAGGCGCTTGGCCTCGTCCCTCCATTTTGCCTCGCCGGTGCCCAGCCACAGGCCGACCATCGCACGCAGCGCCCAGCCGCCCTCGCGGACCGAGCTTTGCCCCGGCTCGCGCATGCGCGGCTGCGCCATGTGCCGCATGATGTTCTCCCCGACCGCGCGTGCGCCCTCCAGCCCTTCCACCCGCCCAGTCATAAAGTAGTAGTCCAGCAGCCCTTCCGTCCACTCGTGCGACGGCGTCACCCGCCCCGTCACGTGATAGCGCGTATGGATCTTGAGCCCGCCCTGCAGCAGCGGATCTGGACTATAGTGACACAGGTCTACGTCCAGCCAGTGGCGGGCAGCGACCAGCCCGGAATCGAGCACGCGGCGCTGCCCGGTCAGCCCATAAAAGAGCGCGCAGGCGTGCGGGCGGTCATACTCGTTGTTCACCCACACGGTATGCCCCCGCCCTCGCCCCTGGTTGGTATACCCGGC
>CAZLMZ010000225.1:2709-5481 GCA_964560475.1 uncultured Anaerolineae bacterium | reverse complement strand
AGGTAGGCCGCATCCACGCCGTGGGCGCCGGCCCAACGATAGTAGCGGTGGATGGCGCGACGATCGAGGCAGGCGGTCTGTGCCAGCAGGACGGCGCGTCCACGCGCAGCGACCGTGACGCGAAGCGCGTCGGCCTCGGCGTTGCTGCAATGCCAGGACCGCGCCAGTTGACCGGCGATACCGGCGCTTTCTCCTGCATCGGGCTCGTCCGGTGCTGTACCATCGCCTGGCCTGGCGAGGCCCACGCGGAGCAGGAGGGCGGCGCACTTGAGCAAGGCGAGGCGAGGCCGCTGGTCGGAGACGGAGGCCTCGTAGCGCCGGCGGAGGTGCGGCGCGACGGCGTATGCCGCGGCAGGCAACTCGTTGGTGCTGCTATGCTGTGCCTGGAGCGCTTCCCAGATCGCCTCGACCGCGCGCAGCACCTCGATCGCGTGGGCGAGGGTGTCATCGTGCGCTGCTGATGGTGCCGGCAGACTGTCCAGCGCGGCGACGGGTGGGGCGACCTGAAACAACAGGCCCAGGTGCTGCAGTTGCTGTACCGCGTCAGCGGCACGTGGCTGAGCCAGGATCCGGAACCACTCGTCGCGGACCCGTTCGGGCGAGACTGTGGACAGGCACGGCGCGGCCTCTGCTAACCAGGCCCGGGTCCGGGCCTCGATCTGGCAGCCGAACTGGATGCCCTGGCGCACAGCGCGCAGCGTGCGCACGGGGTCATCGAGAAAGGCATGCGAGGAGGAGGCGCGCAGCACGCGGTCGTGGAGATCCCGGCTGCCGCCGAGCGGGTCGATCAGGGTCAACGACCCGTCAGCGGCGCGGCAGAGGGCCATGGCGTTGATCGTCAGGTCGCGGTCGCCGAGGTCCGCCTCGAGGGTAGGGCCGCGGAAAGAGGCAAAGTCGAGCGCGTCGGCGGCGTGCCCACCAGGCGCGCCCTGGCGGCGCAGTACCACGCGCCCGGTGCGGCGCTCACGGTCGAGGGGGACGTACGCGCCACCGAGCGCGTTAGCCACGCGGCGGGCGATGGCGAGCCCGTCGCCATCGACGGCATAATCGAGGTCGTGGGTATCACGGCCCAGGAGCAGGTCGCGCACCGTGCCACCGACCAGGCAGAGCGGGATCTCGTGCCTCTCTGCCAGGTCGAACACGGCCTGGATCAGCGGAACGCGCTCTGCTGCTGCGGCCGCGCGGCATTGTGCCCGGGCGAGATCGCGCTCTGAGTTTGCCTTGGGTACCATTTCCGCTGCTTTCCCTGGTGCCGCCGTCACATTGGCGCTCATTTTACCACAGGCTAGTCGTTTTGCACAGGGACGGTTCCGGGCTGATGCCCGGTGTCACGTGATTCGAAGAGACTTGATGCTACCCGTAACCCTGGGACGTCTCATACGTCTTGTAGGGTGTAGGGGAGAGGGTAGATGGTGGGTCATCTCAAACAGGGACGTCTACGCGGGCTAGTGAGCAGGGCTGGACCGCGCGCACGAGGAGCTGCCGACCGGGAAAGGCTGGCCGGGATCTATGAGCAGTTCCACGAGCCGATCTACAGCTATGTCTATCGCCGGGTCAGCGACGTCGAGATGGCGAGCGATCTGGCAGCGGAGGTGTTCCACCGCCTGCTGCGCTCGGTGCAGCAACGTGGATTTCCCGAGTGCGAGATGCGCGCCTGGCTGTACCGCACGGCTCACAACCTGGTGGTCGACCACTATCGCCGCCAGACGCACCGCCAGCACCTGCCGCTAGAGGAAGACCTCGTCGATGGCGGCAAGGACCCGGCCGGCCTGGTGGAGCAAAAGGTCAATGCCGATCGGGTGCGGCGGGCACTGCAGCACCTGACGGACGCGCAGCAGCAGGTGATCGCGCTCAAGTTCCTGCAGGGACTGACCAACCAGGAGGTAGCCGAGATCCTGGACCGCTCGGTGGGGGCGATCAAGCTGCTTCAACACCGGGGGCTGGCTGCCCTGCAGCGCCACCTGGCGGCGGACGAGGAGAAGGCACGGACATGAGGGATCTGACCGACACGCTGGACATAGCGCTCGACCAACTGCGCAAAGGAGAGGGCTTATCCTCTATCCTGGAGGAGCACGCAAGCCAGGCGGCAGACCTGCGTTCGCTGCTGAGCGCCGCTGAGGCGCTGGAGCCGCTCCGCCAGGTCGAGATGCCCGCATCGGAGCGGCAGTTGGCAGACCGGAATCGTTTCCTGGCCGAGGTCGCTCGTGCCGTGCGGCAACCCACACGCCCCAGCCTCGTGGTTCGTTTGAGAAGGTGGTTCGCTCAGGTGTTTGCCTGGCAAGCGATCACCACACCGGTTCATCGAAGGGAGCCAAGACGAATGAATGCACTGATGCTCAAGCTCGTGCTCGTGGCGACGATGTTGTTCGGTTCGGCCGGCGGAACCGCGTTCGCGACAGCCAACAGCTTGCCCGGGTCGCCGCTCTATCCGGCCAAGCTGGCCGTCGAACAGGCACGCTTGCAGATCGCGGCCAACCCGACGGACCAGGCGCAACTGCACATGATCCTGGCCCAGGCGCGTGTCCAGGAGATGGAGCAACTCGTCGTGTCGGGGCGGGAGCCCGGGCAGGAAGTGATGTACCAACTGCAGCAGCATCTCGATCAGGCGCTGCAGTTGGCGGCAGGGATGCCGGATGAGGCGATGCAGGGCACCTTGGCCCAGTGGGAGCAGCAGATCCAACAGCAAGAGCAGGCGCTGCAGCAGGCCGGATCACAGGCGGACGGGGCGGCGCAGGAGCCGCTGCGCCAGGCACTGGGGATGCTGCAGCAGAC
>CAZLMZ010000225.1:0-2609 GCA_964560475.1 uncultured Anaerolineae bacterium | reverse complement strand
CCGGCGGGCGATCAGCACCAGTATGGACCACAGCCGGACCAGCCAGGTCCAGGAGAACCAGGTGGCCCCGCGGACGCACCGTGTGACGACTGCGAGCCCGAAGGAGATCAGCATCAGTATGGGACACAGCCGGACACGTCTGGTCCAGAGGATCCCGGTGGCCCGGGGGATGGCACGTGCGACGGCTGTGAGCCCGAGGGAGACCAACAGCAGTACGGGCCCCAGCCCGAGCAGCCAGGACCTGGCGAGCCGGGTGGCCCGGCGGACGCGCCTTGTGATGATTGCGAGCCCGACGGGGACCAGCACCAGCATGGGACACAGCCGAACACGTCTGGTCCAGAAGCTCCCGGTGGCCCGGGAGGCGGCAGCGGCGATGGAGGCACTTCTGGTGGTGGACAAGACGGTGGCACCGGAGGTGGACACCGCTAGGGTACACGCCAGTTAGCGGACCACACCGCACCCGCTCTGTTTCACAGAGGCCGCTGGTCGAGAAACCAGCGGCCTCTTGTGTGTGCGAGAGCGGCGGCTTACGGGTATCTCTGCCATGACTTGACGTAAGTTGTGGCCTCGGCGGCAGTTATGGTATAATCAAAATCAGAGTGAATCGCTAAACAGCCGGCCACGTGGAGGGGGAACAGGTATGGCGAGAAAGCGAGCGAACCTGGCGGGACACGGGATGGAGATCTTGTTCGGTGCGGAGGACGACCGGTCGCCGAACGGGACGAGACGTTCGCAGGCAGCAAGGGATGTGCCGGCGAGCGCGAGCAAGCCGGCAACCAGGACCAGGCCGGCAGCCAAGACCAAGCCGGCAGCCGAGAGCAGGGCACCGACTGGAAGCGGTTCTGCGTCACAGGCCGTGATCCGGGGGGACTGGTGGGCGGCGCTGGAGGAAGAGGCCAAGAGCGCGATGCCTCCGAACGCGCGCGAGGCTGAGGTCACGGAAGTGCGCGACCGCGGCAGCGAGGTGCGCCGTTTCGCGACATCGTTCATGACGGACAAGCGGGACACGCCTTTCGCACCCGGTGCGCCCGCGCAAGAGCGGCCCGCACCCGCCACTGCGCCGGACCCGGCGGCGAGCGATCCAACCTCGCCGGCAGCGGGGCCTGCGTTCGACGAGGACGAGCTGCCGCCATTGGCAACTACCCCGGCGCTCGAACCAGACACGCCCCCTTTGACCTTTTATGCTGCACCGCTGGCCGCACCACCCAAGGCGGGCACGATGTACGCCGGCGCGGCAGCAGCGCCCGCCACGGACCCGTTGGAGCCGGATGGTCCGGCCTCTGCACCGCTCGACCTGCCCGAGCTGGAGCAATCCGAAGAGGAGCCGTCATCGCGGGTACGGGATGAGGACGAGGTGCTGGCCTACATCGGCGACGAGCAGCGCCAGCAGTTGTGGCAAACGATCGCCAGGCTGTACGACGAGGTGCCGCAGGTACTGGTTCACGACGAGCTGCAGGACGAGGCGCTGCAACTGCTGCAGGCTGCACAGGATATCCTGATGGAACGGCCCCGGCAATTCGACGTCGCCAAGTACAAAGTGGGGCAGGTCGAGAGCATTCTCATGCGCCGCAGGCAGACGACGCGTTGGACCAATACCTATGGTTGGTTGACATTTCTGTATGAGGCGGCGTGGGTGGTGGTCTTGTCGGGAGCCATCTTTTACGCGCCTGCGATCGTGACCTCGATCACGTCGAGCTTTGGCGCTTCCGAGAGCTTGATCTCGGTCGAGCAACTGTGGAACACGGCGGCTTGGGGTGGGGTCGGCGGTGTACTGGGCGCGCTGTACAGCCTGTACTGGCACGCAGCCAAGGTCAAGGACTTTGACAAGCAGTACGTGATGTGGTACGTCGTCCAACCGGTGATCGGGTTGATCATCGGTGCTTCGCTGCACGTGATCATCGGCGCTGGCTTTTTGACGCTCATCGGCCAGCCAGCCGTGGAGCAGGGAACGCCGCTGCGACTCTTTCCCTATGCCTTGGCCGTGATCGCCGCCTTCCGGCAGCGGTTTATCCTGGAAGTGGTCGATCGCGTGATTCAGTTTGTGACGCGAACGGGCGATCAGGGTGCGGCGTCCGAGCAGAGCACTCCTTCGACCGGGTAGGCCGGACCGTAGTCAGCACGAGCGAGGGTCGATCACCAAGCGACGCACCGTGAGGTGCGTCGCTTGGTTCTACGATGTCGATTGGGCTTGCGATCAGGACTCTTCTTGCATCCGTTTCTCGATATAGGCGACGGCGTCGCCGACGGTGTTGATCTGCTTTACGTCCTCGTCCGGGATCGTGGCTCCGAACTCGTCCTCGAAGGCCATCAAGAGCTCGACCAGGTCGAGCGAGTCGGCCTCGAGCGTGTCCCGAAAGCTCGCGCCCGGCGTGACCTCCTCCGGATCCACCTCGAGCAACTCTACCACGATGTCCTTGACCTTGGCATAGACGTCCATTGACTCCTCCGCACCTTGAGTTATACCGATCCGCAATGTGTCTATTGTACCGGTATTGCCAGTTTCCGTCAACATGAGCATGTGCGTCGTGCGGCAGTGCACTTGACAGCAGTGCACAACGCGGGTAAGATGGCGCTTGCTGACAATGTCGACCTAGGACGTGATGCAGCAA
>CAZLMZ010000224.1:0-5589 GCA_964560475.1 uncultured Anaerolineae bacterium | reverse complement strand
TGAAAATTAAGCAAAACAATTATGACCTGTTTTGTACCACCCCAAATCGTCGCAATTAAAAATTGTGAGGAGAGTTTAATGGAAAGAAAGCACGTTACAGTGTTAGCACTTACTTTTGTACTTGTTGGGCTCATGTTTTTTTCGGTAGATACTCCACTAGCTACTCAGCCAGAGGTAGACTCCGTTGTATATGAAGCTCCTGAAATTGTTGAACATATTGCAGATGCACCGGTTCCACAGGAACCACTTCATCTGAATGTTGTAGAAAATCCAAGTTTTGAAGAATGGGATACAACGCAAAATGAACCTGAAACTTGGGATTGTCAGACAAGTGCATATCAGCATGCCAATACTACCTATACTGGAGTTAAGAATGGTAATTACGCAGGTTTGATAGAAAGTATTGCAAATGAGAATTCATATGGTGGTGCTTATCTACGTCCGATGCTTGATACAACTGAAGCACCACTTCTGAAATCAGGAATTTCTTTAAGCTTCAATTGGTATGTCCTGAATAATCCTGATATAGATCTAAATTCTCGCTTTGAAGTCTATATTGAAACAAGTAACTCCACTGGATATTCGAGATACGTTTGGTATATCCTTTCTTTTGGATACGATTCTTATACAAATTATACTGGAAATGTATTGTACTTGATGAATGATACAATTGGTCAGTGGAATAGTTTTAATAGGAATATCACTCAAGATTTCATAGCTGGTTTTGGTGTTAGCGAATTATCTGATTCACGCTATATTAACAATATCTACTTCTATGTACGGTCTCCGACCGGTGCGACAGGTATGATTCAGAGTGTAATTGATGATGTTTCAGTATATAATAACACATATTCCAATTGGAATTCTAACGGTGATTTCGAAGAAGCGACTACAGACGGATGGACTCGTAACGAAACCACTCTTGTTAGTGTTTCTCAAAGCTTAGATCATACTGACGGTGTTTATTCGCTAAATATGTCATCTACACCTTCAGATTGGGGCTATGGGCATGGACGCACCACTAAGATATTTCCTATAGGAGGAAGTTATCATGCACTTCATTCTGGAATGACTACGCTCTCTTTCGACTGGAACTACAATGATACTGATGGAGCAGGACCATCTCAATATGCCTACATTCGTCTTCGATTTTATAATGGTTCGACCTACTCAATCTATCTAGTTATGGGACGTGGAGATGATGCCAGTTCAACTAATTCCACAACTTATTGGTATATCAACCTACCAGAATTTGGTAATAGAAACTCCTGGCAACATTCAGAAGTTGACCTCTATGAAATAATGAATGAAGTTGGTCTGTTTAATATTAGATTGCAAGAATTACAATTCTATATTTACGTTTCAACTTCAACTCCTAATACACAATTACAGCTTCTAGTAGATAACTTCAAACTGATGACCTATCTAACCAGTGATCAGACTTTTGAATACATAGAGAACTGGGGTGAATATTCACCTTTTACAGGATGGTTGAGATTTTATGGTAATGGTGAGGTTACACAGTCAAGTGTCTATCATGGTGGTTCACATTCGGCAAATATAACGGTGGAAAATGCAATTGATGGAATCTATCGGTATGAATTGAATCACTATTTCGACTCAAAGTTGTTTACTGATTTCTGGTGGCGTTTAGAAGACATTCAGGGAAGTAGTAGCGCATTCGCATACATAAATTTTGAATTCATTAATGACCTTGGCGGCAATCGGCATGTTATCTATGTACTTGGTCGCTCATCATCTTGGGCTCCAGCGAATTCTTCTAATTTCAATTATATTGATGTTGAAGGATTTAACCAGACTGGAACATGGACCCTCTTATCAAGAAATATCACTGCTGATATTGAAGATGCTTTCTTGACAACACCTGATGGTTGGAGGATATATCAGATTACTGCAGCGGCATCTGCAGATGCTGGAATGAGAACATCACTTCTAATTGATGATTTTAATTTCAAGGATATGGAACCTCCAACTATTGATTCTGTGTTGTTTGATACAACACCAATGTACTATGAGGACGTGTTAGTTCGTGTATTTGCAACTGATGCACGTCCTGGGGTATCTACAGTTTTTATTGTATACTCAACAGATGGCTGGTCATCAGCTTATGCTTCCGCTGGTGATTATGATCAGGACAATTGGTACAATGTTACTATTCCTGCACAAGCCTACAACACCCACGTGGATTTCTATATCCAGGCGACCGATGGTTGTAATGTTGAAAAAATCGATGATAATGGCGGCTTGTTCTACTCTTACACTGTAGATGATGACATAGCTCCAACATTAACCATTGATACACCCATCAATAACACTGACCAAGAAGGGCTCATCACGGTTACAGTTACTGTTGATGATCCTGGTTCTGGAATAGAATATGTAAGTTTCAATTTTGATGGAGGCGGCGCTATCACCCATTACACAGCTCCCTACCAACAGAACTGGAATCTAGACGATGAATCTCTTGGCTCGCATTTTGTAATAGTTACCGCACGTGACAATGTTGGCCTACAAACTACGAAGACACATTACTTCACAGTCGTCGATACAATCGCACCTGTCCTTGAGAATCCTGCAGACGTAGAATATACTGTAGGTGATACTGGAAATACCATTGACTGGAACGCAACTGATGTGCGACCAAGCTCTTACGAAATATTTGTTGATGGTGTAAGCACCTACACTGGAAGCTGGAACGAATCATCAGAACATTTGGTGATTGCGGTTGATGGTTTAGCAATTGGTTCATACAACTATACTTGTGTCTTTTATGATGATGGAGGTAATAGTGCAAGTGATACGGTAGTTGTTACTGTAAATGCAGAGACTACTACAACGACTACAACCACTACCACGACAACTACAACTACAACGACTACAACTACGACCTCTATACCTCCTGATTTATTGACTCCACTATTGATTGTTGCAGTAGCTGGCGTCATAGGTATTGTTCTGATTGTGTTTGTGGTCTTACCGAAGATGCGGAAGACTTAGTCGAAATAAAAGAGAGATGGCTAATGCCTCTCTCTCGTTTTTCTTTTTTTGAATCTCTACTTTTGTCCCTCGTTGCCAGTTCCTAATGACCGTGAAAATCTAAGGAAAAGGTACCCGAAGAGAAACATTTCCAATCCTAATCCAATGCCGAAGTATGTTGGGAATATTCCGTCAAATAGAGTAAAACCCAAATAAGTCAGAAGAAGAATGATTCCGACACCAACACCCACATGCACCTGTCCTGCCAATTTTGTCATTGCTCGAAAAGATACTTTTCTAGGAAAATCGAGATTGATAATTCTGCCTGATGCTCCATCCACAAATCCATCATATCTACTAGTGCCGTATGAGTATTCAAAATGCAATATCGGTATTTCAACCAAGAAGATAGCATTGATTTTCTGATCATCCATTAGGATCATTGATTCTACTTCTAGTTCTGCTTCCTGACGAAGGATTTCTAACATTTCACTTCGAGCAATTTCAAGGGCCTCCTCCTGATCCACTTGGATATCTTTAATCATTCCTTCTTGATCTGCTATCTTTTCGTGATCGAAAAAGTCTTTGCGTCTAATTGGGATATTATAATTCGCCAAAAACTGAGGTATATCACGATTTGCTGGGACTATGAAATCATCTGTAGACTCAACTGTCCCTCCCTCAAACTCATACTCCCATGTTACTTTGTCTATTGGAATTGCCTCTTTATTTTGAAATTTGGGTTTCTTCTGACTGCCTCTATATGTTGCATTAGCCTCAATTTCTACGACCCAGAAAGGCCAGTATGTAAGTTCGCTTTTCGCAATTTCTGCTTGTGTTAAATCCTCTGGAGCTCCGAGCTGCTTCAATGCCCACTCAAACATTTTTGCTTTTGCATCTTGTTTATTGTATTGGAGTCCCATCATGTAGTGTTCTTTGAAAATCGTTCCGGTCTTTGTTTGAATTGTTGTGTTGCAATAGGGGCATACAATTGTACTAGAATAGGGGGGTATTTTGACAACACCTCCGCATTGAGGACATTCTAATTCACTCAACTCTCTCATCCCCCAAGAACTCTCGTGTTTCATTACCTTCCTTGTCAACTTCAATTTCATATAGGAAAGTGTTTTTCATTAGGAACGTAAGGCCTATTGTGATAAACATAGCAACCCCGAGTAAAGCTGTAGCCCCTTCTGCGCCATCTTCACCACCAAAATATGTAGCTACGTATGGGGCTAGCTGAATGATAACCGCATTGAGAATCATTATAGCAAATACAAACAACCACTTTTTGAACCTGTATCTTTTCGTAACAGGTAATTCACCGAAGAGCACTTCTCCCGTAGCACCAGAGATAGCGGCACGAAACGCCCCTTTTTGATAAGAGTAACGAACTAACCAATATGGAACATGGACATAGTCTATTGATTCAGGCTTGATTTTAAAATGGTGATCAAGTACTTCAGCGTCTATTGCTTTTCTGTGTTGATTCTTAGAGATCTTTTGAAATCGTAGAAATGCTTCATGTGGTGAAATTTCTGAATTTAGTACTGGGGAATCTTGTGTGTTATCTATCTTAAATTGCGAAATTTCTTCATTACTGAGGCTCCCCATAAATCTGTTAATACCATAAGTTGCAGCATGTCTACGAGCTAAAATCCATTCGGTCATCTCTCCAGCAGAACTCTCGTTAATAGGAAGTAGATTACTTCCTCCATCTATTCTCTGATAGCCTGAGTACTGAGACGTGTAACTTCCTGTAATGCGGAAAATCGGTATCCATTCTAATGTAGGTGCTATATTATCGATATGCTTTATCATCCCATGACCAACTGTTTTTGGAGTCACTGATTTAAGCCACTCTTTGAAGAAAGGAATGATGGAATGTTTGTCAAATTTATTTGAAATGATGTAATGTTCGACTTCCTCACTACCAATCTCAAAGGTGTACCCACAGTAAGGACACGTAGCAATGACATCATCAGCTCCAAGTGGGTATGGTGCATTACATTTTTCACATCGAAACTGAGCTATCTCTGCATTGCTCTTTATCATAGATTATTTGTCTCCTGACCAATTCCCTTGCATACAATTAATTCAAATGTTGATTTTGTTCTCAAACGGTTCTTGCATGCACAATAAAGCCTGAATTTTGGCTAATCTGAGTTCTTATAAATAATGTAATCATTGAGACCGCATAGATACTCTTCTGATAGTATCTTAGGGACTAGGATTTTTGAAAACTGCACGCAAATCTCCCCATAACTAATTGTTGGAAGTCTGATACATCCTTTATGAGTTGCGTGGAAGATACAATCCAATCCTAGGAATACTGATCTTATAACATCAGTATGTTTTGAAGGAATTCAATATATTCAGAAATACAATCTATCGAGTATCACTATCCTTTGTGAGACATCCACTGGATGGAGTGATGTATGATTCTCAAAGTTCGTTATTTCTATAGAGTCGTCATTTATTGTTAGACGTATAGCTTTATGTTAGCTAAAGATGTATTCGAATAGTATTGAATTTGAATTCAATAAATATAAACGGGCGGAGCGATTCATCCTAAGCGACCATCATGCTGAT
>CAZLMZ010000223.1:3378-5681 GCA_964560475.1 uncultured Anaerolineae bacterium | reverse complement strand
GGCCCAGCAGTTGCCAGAGCTGATATAGCTCTTGTCGATCTCGAGCGCGTTGCGGTCTACCAGGACCGCGCTCGAAACCTTGGCCGATGTGGAGCTGACCCCCGTGTCCTTTAGCGCCGTAAAGAACAGGTAGGCGATCGTCCCGCTCCCGTCCTGCCCGGTGTGGCGGCTGAGGCGCGTGACCGCCACGTCGTCCAGCTTGCCAGACGTTTCTACCGGCCCGATCGTGTGCTGCGCTGCCCCGTCACCTTGCAGGAAATCGCCGATCGTGATCCCGTCGTAGGCGAGGTAGGTCGAGTTGTAAGTCACGTCGGCCTGCCAGGCATAGAGATCGAGGACGTCGCTGACCGCGACGGTAAAGTAAAAGCGCTGCCCGGTGCGCACGGTCAGCGTGCCGGTGGGACAGCCCAACTGGGGGGTCTGCGCTCCTGCACGGCGCGCAGTCCAGCACAGACCTACTGCCAGGATCGCCGCAACGCACAAGGTGACCAGGAGCAGCAGTCCACTCTTACGCATGGGAGTCTCCTTCCGTTGTATCAGCATGCGGTCGATCCTCATGGCAGTGGAAAGTCGACGATCGCGAAATCGCCGGACGCCGAAGCGGCGCTGAGATCGAAGCGCAGCACCTGCTGGTCAAAGTGCCAGCCGCGCAGGATAGGACTGCTCGTCCACTCGTCGCTCTCGTTCTTGCCCACCTTGACGTACAGCCAGACCTCGGCATCGTCCCAATCCTCCACAGTCACTCCCCCAAAGTCGTAGGTGCGCGTGGTATCCTGCAGCGCGATCCACGAGCTGCCCCCTTCGACCGGGTTCCGCACCGTCTGGATCACTTCGCCCGTCTCTGCATTGACCAGGCGGGCTTCGACGACCCACAGCGCGGTAGTGACGCCGGAATCCTGGAACACACCGATGTTGACTTTGATCGAGCGGCCGTTGACCTTGACCGAGCCGCTGCCCGAGACGCGGTGCGCCTCGAACGTCTTGGGCACCAGGCGTAACTGCACCTGGTAGAGGTGCCGGTCGGCCTCCGGCCCGGTGTAGGCAGCGTCGACGGCGTATTCGTAGCACCCCCACCACACCTGAACCCGGTAGGAGGGCCAGAACTTGTCGCTGAACTTGCTAAAGAGCTTTTTCTCGACCCAGGTAGCATCGTCCGGCGGATCGGGCAGCAGGTCCTCCGAGCTTTCGTCCTGGTACCAGCTCGCCAGCCCGCCCTCATCCTGCACCACGTCGACCGGCGGGTCGAAAGAGAGCACGATCTCGGGCAGGTAGGCCTCCAGGCCGGCGGTGAGGGCGAGGGTCTCGTTCGCGGCCGCATAGCCGCTCTTGGACACCTCGAGCAGGGTGCACGTCGCCGCCACCTCGCCCAGGTCGAACGAGCCGTCCGATGCGCTCTGTCCCAGGGTGCCGCAGGCATCGAGCTCCGCGTTCGCTACCGGGCGGCCGTACTGGTTGACCACGCTGCCTCGGACGTATGCGTCCGCGGTTGGATCCATCTCGTGTTCCCAGGCCCTCTCGCCCAGCGAGGGGACGTCGACCCCTTCGGCGATGCGGGCATAGCCAGCGGCGCTGGCATAGATCGTGTATGTTCCGGGCGGCAGCTTGTCCAGCAGCGGTTCCGTTGAGGACGAGAACGTTCCCGTGCCATCGGTGGTCACCTGCAGCGAGAGGCCTTGCCCCTGGATCCGTACCGTGGCTCCGGGCAGCAGGTCGTGCGTGTCCGACGCGGTCAGCACGCCGTTCAGGCGGCCCCAGGTATCGGTCTCGAACAGCGCCGTGTTACTGGGTTGGTAATCGACCTGGTAGGGGTCGACCGCGTTTCGCCCGATGCCGATCTCGATCGGTGCGGGTGTGCGGTAGCCTGCTCCCTCCCAGGAGACGGTATAGGTGACCGGCGTCGCGCCGATGGGCAGGTCGCCCAGGACGGTGGTGTAGGCGTCGATCTCGACCCTGCGGTCGATGCCCGGTCCGGTCACGCGTGCTTCGCCCGTCTCGAGCGGCGCCGCGTCGCCGCCGCGCGAGGTGGGGGTTACGTCCTTCACGATCAGGAACAGGCCGGCGTGGGTCGGCAGTGGCTGGATCATTAGCGGCGCGGCGAGCTGGTTGTTGTCCTCAGTGGTCTCGGCGATGGCACTTGACGGGTCGACGCGCACCTCGAGGCGCGCGTATTCCAGCGCCTCGTATCCTGCCGGTGGGGTGATCGGAAGGGAAAGGGTGACGGTCACCTGCTGGCTCTGCCGCGGAAACAGGGCGGCAATGGCGACCTGGGCCTGGACCGGCGGGTCGAGGGGCGTCTCGTCCGA
>CAZLMZ010000223.1:0-3278 GCA_964560475.1 uncultured Anaerolineae bacterium | reverse complement strand
GGGCGGCAATGGCGACCTGGGCCTGGACCGGCGGGTCGAGGGGCGTCTCGTCCGATGCCAGCACCTCAAAGCGAGCCGTCGTCGCAGGCGCGGCGACCCAACCGGCGTTGAACACCGTGGCGGTCACGGTGAGCGACTGCCCCCAGCGGGCCAGGTCCGGTGCCCAGTCGAGGTGGGCGGCATCCACGCCCAGGTCGGGGCGCGTCCGATCGTAGGCGATGGGGTCAAAGGCCGTGCCCTGGTAACAGAGCACCATCTGCGGGCAGGGAGGGTCGTCGGCGCTGACATCCTCTGGCCTGTAGAACAGGTGCAGGTCGTCCTGCGCGTCGACGAGCAGCCGCGGGTCGCGCGCCCGCCACCCATAGAGCACCCAGCGCATGGGGTAGAGCGGCTGGATGTCGCCGTCGAAGGTGCCGTAGGCGGTGCGGGTCATGCTTCGCCCCCACGCGGTGGGCGCGAGCAGATGCAGATGGCCGTCCTGGCCGATGGCTAGATCCTGGTAGTGCCCCGGCGCCCATTCGGGGAAGATCAGATCGTCGTCCAGCACGTCGTTCCCCTCACCGTCGATCTGGTCGAGGTAGAGCTGTGCCGGGTCGCCGCCGTTCCACAGCACAAAGGCGTTGCCTTGGCTGTTCAGGGCAAGCGAAGGGCGATGTGCCGCCGACACGGCGCCGTTCCACTGCGGCAAGCCGATCACGCGTGCCGGGATGGAAGTGCCGGCGTCGGCGCCCAACCGCGCGTAGAACAGGCGATCCTCGCCATCTTCCTCGGACCAGAGGAGATGGACGTTGTCCGCTCCATCTACCGCCAGCTCGCGGTAGCGCGAGACCACGACGTCGGCGATCAGCGGGTCCTCGATCGAGACCGCCTTTTCGCCCTCGCCGGTGAGCATGGCATATACCAGGCGATGCGGTGTGCCGATGCGATAGAGCACGTGGGCGCGGCCCAGCGAGTCGAGGCCCACGCTTCCCTCCGCGCCGGCAGAGAGGCGGTCGTCGACGAGCGTCTTGGGCAGGGTCTGGTAGCCCCACGGATCGAAACGCGCCTGGCAGACGTCGCTCACACAGTCCCAGATCAGGTGCGCGTTGCCCTCCTCGTCGCAGCCGATGGCCACCAGGTCGACCCCGGTGCTCGATCCCTCGTCCACCAGCACGTCGTCGACCAGCGTGTTGCCATAGCGGTCGAGCCGGGTGTAGTAGACGCTGCGCCAGTCCGTCTCGGACCAGGCAACGTGGAGTTGCCCACGCCCGTCGAGACAGGCGTCGAGACGGTTGGTCGTTTCAGTGCTGTTCGCCAGGCGCCGCGCCTGGTGCAAGTTGCGATCCGAGCCATAGCTGCGCCCGGCGATGGCGAGGTCCATGACATCGATGCGGTCGTCCTCGTTGAGGTCGGCCTCGGCGTTCCACGCGGGGTCGCCGGACCATTCGGTACGTCCAAAGGCGGTCTCGATCACCGCCAGGTCGGCGCCGTCGACGGTACCGTCGTAGGTGATCTCGCCGACGTAGGCGCGCACGCCCCAGTAGCCGGCGAGCAACAACAGGAGACAGGGAATAGCGATAGTGAGGGATCGGGGCACGAATCGAGCACCTTTGCTCATGCTTCCTCCTGGGCAGGGCGATGAAGGATCTATTGGCGGCGTAAAGATGGCGATCCGGCACGGTGGTGAGGCGGGTAAGGGCCAGCTGCCCTGGGCAGTGCGCCCGTCCAGCAGCGTCGATCGCCTACATGAATGATAGCGCCATTCGGGGAATCTGGCAACTGTGAATCTGGCGTGCATGCAATAAGGAACACCCGATGGGAGGAATAGCCTTGTCTCCCGGATGTCTATCTTGACGAGTACATGCGAGTGGGTAGGAAGAGCTACTGCCCCCACCCAACCTCTCCCACCGGGGAGGAGCCACCGTCCCTACCCAGTCCATCGCTTCGCGCGAGGAAATGTACGTGATCAAGCATACAGGCGAGCGATGGCTGAGCATGGAACGCCGCCTTCTACGGATATCGCATCCGTAGAAGGCGGCGTGGTGTTTCTGTCAGGCGACGTGTCGTGCGCTAGAAGGTGTCAGGGAAGGGAGGAAAGTCCTCTGACAGCGGCATGTTCCCCGGAGCGTCGGCACCTTGCTCGGAGATGACGGGGCACAGGACGACGACGCCAGGGTGATCGATCGTGACCAGTCCTGCAGCCTGGGCGCCCAAGATATCTTCCAGGTCGTCGAACAGTGCCTCGGGATAGCGATCCGATGCATACGGCGAAGCCAGGATGTCGGCGAGCGTTACACCCTCGGCAGTATGTACGACGTTGACGTTCCAGTGCGGCGAATAGCCGGCCTCGCCCGGGACGAACTCGACGACCTGGGCCTGGTAGGCGCGATTCCCACCGATCAGGTAGATGTCGTTCCCTCCGCGCTGAGTGACGCCTTGTTCTACGCCATGGTCGATATAGTAGATCTCTTGCCCTTCGTACCAGCCGTTTGCTGTGAACACGCCCGCCGAGGCTGAGGACGCGGCGACCAGGCTGAGCACAAGGATCAAGCTGACGATCGTGATTTTGCGAATCATCGGTTCACTCCTCTTTCGTAATCAACGGATGCCTAGACGTATTCGCGCTTACAGGTTAGTGGATGGTGACGCACCTCTCTTTCGTATGTGGCAACCCCACTTGGCAGGGCGAATATACCCCGTGGTGAGCCATCTCACCTGGGTTGCAGCCTACCGATTCGTTGCTCCGGGAAGAGTGCCGTACGGTGCGGATACGAGACGAGTCGTGTACGTTCCAGTGTACCAGATCCAGCCGTGGGTCACCAGACCCAGGCGGACCATCTCTGTAGTCAATCTGTGTCATCTGTCGACCAGGCCGTGCTCCAAGGCATAGAGCACGGCCTCCAGCCGGCTGTGAACGTGGAATTTGGCCAGGATATTGCGAATGTGGTTCCGTACCGTGGAAGGGCTAATCGACAGTGCATCCGCGATCTCTCGGGTACCCAGTCCCCGTACGAGCAGGTCAAGTACGTCGCGTTCGCGCTCGGTCAGCTCTTCCAGGAGACTTGGTGCGGGCGCGCTCTGAGTCGTAGGGAGGGGTACCTGGTTCCGCAGGCGGTTCACGACATCCAGCACGTGCTGAACGAATCCCTTGTTCTGTGCTGCTTCCGTGGCATCGCGAAAGAGGTGCACAAGCAGCGGATCCCCTGCTTGGTCTCCTGAAGCAAAGATCAGTGTGCTCATATTAATCCACCGGGCGTCACCCGACTGTGTGTAGACGCAGAGATCATAGTCGGTTACGG
>CAZLMZ010000222.1:0-5715 GCA_964560475.1 uncultured Anaerolineae bacterium | reverse complement strand
TCACATGGCAAAGCAACGCGTGATCATCATGGGCGCCGCGGGGCGCGATTTTCACAATTTCAACGTCTATTACCGCGATAACCCGCGTTACGAGGTCGTGGCCTTTACGGCGACCCAGATCCCTGATATCGAGGGGCGGCTCTACCCTCCCGAGTTGGCGGGCGAGGCCTACCCGCAGGGGATCCCGATCTACGCCGAGAGCGACCTGGCCCGGCTGATCGCAGAGCACGACGTCGACGAGGTGGTGTTTGCCTACTCGGACGTGACGCACGAGTACGTGATGCACCGCGCCTCGCTCGTCCTTGCCGCCGGGGCGGATTACAGGCTGATGGGCGGCAAGACGACGATGCTGCGCTCGGCCAGGCCGGTGGTCTCGGTCTGCGCGGTACGTACTGGATCGGGCAAGAGCCAGACCACGCGCCGTGTCTGCGATCTCTTGCGCGGGATGGGCAAGCAGGTGGTGGTAGTCCGCCACCCGATGCCCTATGGCGACTTGGTGCGGCAGGCGTGCGAGCGGTTCGCGAGCTACGAGGACCTGGAGCGCTACCAGTGTACGATCGAGGAGCGCGAAGAGTACGAGCCGCTGCTCGACCGCGGGATGGTCGTCTACGCCGGGGTAGACTATGGCCAGATCCTGCGCGAGGCCGAAGCGGAGGCGGATATCGTGGTCTGGGACGGGGGCAACAATGACCTGCCCTTTTTCCGGCCCGACCTGCACATCGTCGTCGCCGACCCGCACCGGGCAGGACACGAGCGGCGCTACCATCCCGGGGAGACGAACCTGCGCATGGCCGACGTGGTGGTGATCAACAAGATCGATACCGCAGACGCAAAGGACGTGATCCTGGTGCGGGGCAACGTGCAAGAGCTCAACCCGGAGGCAACGGTCGTCGACGCCGCGTCACCGATCTATGTGCAGGACCACGCCGCGATCCGCGGCCAGCGCGTGCTGGTGGTGGAGGATGGGCCGACGCTGACGCACGGCGAGATGCCCTACGGGGCGGGGATCGTCGCCGCACGGCGCTTTGGCGCCGCAGAGACGATCGATCCGCGGCCCTATGCGGTCGGTTCGATCGCCGCGACCTACGAGCACTACCCCGCGATCGGCGCGCTGCTCCCGGCGATGGGCTATGGGCAGGAGCAGATCGCCGAGCTGGAAGAGACAATCAACGCGACGCCGGTCGACCTGGTGCTGGTGGCGACGCCGGTCGACCTGAGCCGCATGATCGAGATCCGGCACCCGGTGCAGCGCGTGCGTTACGAGCTGCAGGAGATCGGCCGGCCTACCTTGCGGGACGTGCTAGAGAACTGGCCTATGCTGGACCAGGATTCAGCTAGCGCTCAGGCCTGACCCCGCGCGAGGACAAAGACGAGGTCGTTGACGTTGGTGTTGGTCGGCCCGGTGCGGATCAGGTCGTCGAGGCGGTCGAAAAAAGTGTATGCGTCGTTGCGCGACAAATAGTCGTCGGCCGACAGATCCAGCGCCTGCGCCCGCGCGACGGTCTGCCCGTCGACGATCGCGCCTGCGGCATCCGTCGGGCCGTCGGTGCCGTCGGTAGCCAGCGTGACCAGGGTCACGCCCTCCCAGCCCTGCAGGGCAATCGCCGCCGCGAGGGCCAGTTCCTGGTTTCGTCCCCCCTTGCCATCCCCGCGCACGGTGACCGTGGTCTCGCCGCCCGCGATCACGCAGGCGGGCAGAGGTAGAGGCCAACCCTCGGCGAGCAACGACTTGGCCACTGCGGCAAACACCTTAGCCACCTCGCGCGCCTCTCCCTCAACGTAGGTCGAGAGCAGCAACGTATGGTAGCCCATGGCCTCCGCCTCGGCCTGGGCAGCGCGGGCAGCGATGGCATTGCTGCCGATTACAGTGGTATATACTCGCTCGAATGCCAGGTCGCCCGCCTTGGGCGTCTCTGCGATCCGCCCCTCGAGCCCCTCACGCAGGTGGGCACGGATCGAGCGCGGGATGGCATCTCCGATCTGGTAGCGATCGATCACCCCCTGCGCCTCGGCAAAGGTGCTCGTATCAGGCACGGTCGGCCCGGAGGCAATGACGTCGAGCGGGTTGCCGACGACGTCAGAAAGCAAGAGGGCAACGACGGTCGCCGGATAGGCCGCGCGCGCCAACTGCCCCCCCTTGATCTGCGAACAGTGCTTGCGCACGGCATTGATCTCATTGATCGTCGCCCCGCAGCGCAGCAGCGCATCGGTCAGCGCCTGCAGGTCGGCCAGCGAGATTCCGTCGACGGGTAGGGGCAACAGGGCGGAGCCGCCGCCAGAGATCAGGCAAAAGATCAGGTCGCGCTCGGTCGCCTGACGCGCAATGCGCAGCACCTCGGCCGCGCCGCGCTGCCCGCGCTCGTCGGGGATGGGATGGCCGGCCTCATAGATCACCAGACCGGGCGGGAGATCGCCCTCCGCGAGGTGACCCTCCTTGACGTTCACCCAGCCGCCGGTCAGCACGGGGCCGAGGATCTCGGCCATAGCCTGCGCCATGGGCGCGCCCGCCTTGCCCCCGCCGATGAGGTAGACGTGCTCGTAATCACCCAGGTCGTAGGCAGCAGTGCCAACGCGGAGCAGATTCCCCTCGCGCTGTACCGCTTCGTGGACGGCGCGCACCGGGTCGACCGCGTCGAGCGCAGCACGCACCAGGCGCATGGCCGGCTCTCTCATCATCACGGTGTTCCTTCCTGATTGACGGCCTGGAGAACCTCCTCCGCGGCGAGCGCAGGCGGCTTGCCCTGCCTCAAGACGGCATCGACGGCATCCTGCATGGCGCGATAGATGCGCTTGTGTATCTCGGACGAGGGATAGGGAATGGCGTATTCGAGCTGGGTATAGATAAACTGCACGTACTCGTCCTCGTCGCGCGGCATCTGCTCGAACGCAGCGCGACGGGTGGGCAGGCATTCAGCGGCCATGTTCCACCTGGCCATGTTGGCCGGATTCATCAACCAGGCCAACAGCTTGGCGGAAAGAGCCACCCGTTTCGGCGTCGGCGCCGTGACCACCCACGCGTTGCCACGCGCAAGCGTGATCGCGGGCGGCCCGGCCTGGGTGGGCACCCAAGTCGCCTTGCTCACCTGGAGCAGGCCACGTCCCTCAAGGTAAAGATCGGAGCTGATGTCGGCCATGACCACCTCGGCCTGCAGATACTTGCGCCAGCCGCTGCGCACCGTATCATACTGCAGGACGTCGCCCAGGATCGAGCCGTTGGCGAGCCCGTCCCGATAAAAGGTCAGCACGTCGGTCAGGGCCTGCACGTCGAGCGCCGACTGGCCATTGCTGTCGACCAGCTCGGCGCCGGTAGAGAGGTATTGGATCAGGAAGGCGTCGTTGACCAGGCCGCCCTGGCCCATGGTGGGAAAGATATAGGTCGCGCCGCTGGAAAAGACCTCGGTCCAGGAGAGCGGGGGCACGGCGATCTTGCTAGTGTTATATAGTGCGTGCTCGACGCTGGTCTCAAAGGGCACGCCTACGAGCTGCCCATCGACGGTGCTGCCCTGTATGGCGAACGGATAGAGGTCCTTCACCAGATCGGGGTCGAGCAACTCATCGAGCGGCGCGACGAGGCCCTGCTGCGCCAGGGCGGGCAGCCGCGCCGTGTCGATCATCATCAGGTCGGGCACCACGTCGGGCGCCACCGCGCTGGCGGTAGAGAGGAAATCCTCCAGCCCTCCCTTGCCGTCGGCCTTTTTGCGGAGAACATTGACGCTCAACCCGGGATGGGTCGCCTCGAAGGCCAGGATCTGCTCCTCGAAGATGCGCGAGCGCTCATCGCCGTCGAGGGGAGAGACGAGCTCGGTGATCCACACCGTGAGCGTGGACGGATCCTCCTCGGGCGGAGGGAGGGTGGGCGTGGCAGTGGGAAGCGGCGTTGCCGTCACCACCTGGGCCGGGGTAGCGGTCGCAGGCGGTGCCTGCTCGGGCGTCGCAAAAGCCTGGCAGCCGAACCCGACAGCCAGCCAGGCGCAAAAGAGCAACGTAACGGGTATGCAATGCCAGGTGCGCTTACGCTCGATCATGCCCTCTCTCCGGACCTCGTCCCGCCGGGGGAACGCGTGCCCCGATAAGCACGATCATTATAGCATGTCGAGGGCGTTTCCTCAAGAGCGTGATACGCTCACCGCGGCACATCCAGCTTTCGGCTCACGGCTCGTCGTAGGAACGAGGCATTCCCGGCCGTTGCCCTCAGTTGCCCGCTATCCTGCTGATGCGCGCAGGCTCGTCGTAGGGGCGGCGCATTCCGAGGGAGCACATCCTGTACGGACCCTCTTCCATCAGAAGTACGACGACCCTCAAGCACAACCCGGCGAGGAATGCGTCGCCCCTGCGTGCGGGGTCTCCCTTGGGACAGCGTGCACTATCGGCCTACAGGATACGAGCGCTGCCGCGCTTAATGCGGCTCGTGGCCATGCCCGTGGCCGTGCTCCTGGCTCTCGCGACAGGCAACTGCGCCCTGAAGCTGGTCGGCATGGTAGGCGGCGATCGCTTCGCGCACCGTGCCTGACGCGCCACAGGCCACGCCGACCTCGGCCTGGCGAAAGAACTCGATCGCCCGACCGCCCATGCCGCTGGTGATCATCAGGTCGGCGCCCTGGTCCTGGACGAAACGCGGCACCTCCCCAGGCTGGTGCTGGGCGTAAAAGGGGTTATCGATGACTTGCGTCGACTGGATCTCGCCGTCCTCCACGTCGACGAGCGCAAAGTAAGGGCAGCGGCCAAAATGCGCTGCCACGACGCTGTCTAGCCCATTGTTGGTATCCACAGATACGGCGATCCTCACGATGAATCCTCCTCTATCGTTCGATTTACGGCCTCGAGAAAGTGATGTAGCACAAGATCGGTGTGGCGCAGTTCTTCCGCCCACTCGTTGAGGCGCTCGTGCCCCTCCCTGGTCAGCTCGTAGACGCGGCGCGCCGGGCCGGCTGTGCTCTCGGTGTCCCACTCGGAGCGAACGAGGCCCTCCTCTTCCATGTCGCGCAGCGCGCGATAGACGAGGCTAGGGTTGACGTTGCCCATGCCGAACGGGCCAAGTTCGTCCTTGAGGTCGTAGCCGTGACTCTTGCCGCGCTGCAGGACGAGCAGCAGGCAGGGTTCGAGAAAGCCGCGGATCGGCCGGCCCCAGCCCCTTCCTCCTCCACGCCCCCGTCGACGCCTCCCGGGCATGTGCTTCCTCCCGAATCTAGGTACAGGACGAATGTATCGTGGGATTCTACCATGTTCTGGTTGCGAGTGTCAAACGAGCGCTGCGGATCCCAAAACCGGGCTAGCGACGCTTGGGGTGCCTCCCCTTCCATGCGGGTCGGGGGGGCAGGTCAGCGAGGTCAGTGATCATGGAGCGGTCGAACGGTGGATCGCTTACCGCCGCGGCCCACAGTAGCGGGCGGCGATCCAGAGGTGAGCGATGCGCCCGTGGGGTGTGAGCTCGAAACGGTACATGCCGCGCAGCGGGTAGGGGAAATCACGCGTGTAAAAGCGCGCGTGCACCGCTTCTCCCTCGACGCGCACGTCGTCCACGTGAAAGCAGCCCCCCGTCGGCGGCAGGCGCAGCAGCGACTCTTCGATCTGCTCGATCCCGGCGTGGACGCGCGGCGCCTCGCCGTGGACGAAGCGCTCGATCACGGCGTGCTCGTCAAACAGCGCCAACAGCGGGGCCAACTCCCCCCCGCCGAGATAGTCGTTCAACCGCTGCACATAGATCGTCGGGACCAG
>CAZLMZ010000221.1:0-5793 GCA_964560475.1 uncultured Anaerolineae bacterium | reverse complement strand
GTTTCTTGTAGATCTCTTGGAATTTCATTCGTAAATCATCCATCTGTTTACTGGATTTTGCTTTAGTTTTATATAAGATATACATTGACATTAAAATCACTGAATATAACTATTGTTAATATTCTTATAATACTACAGATAGGTGTCAAAAATATCTCAATTCACCCTGATATCTTAGTATATACTATAATCATTATTTGTGTATATTCACAGTTACGTAATGCTCTTAAGCTACCTGGTGAATATCATCTGCTTAAGAGCTTATTCAAAGAATAGGTTATCTCATCGGCAGGATAACAATCACCTTCTGGTTAGGAGAGAGAGTAATGGGAAGAAAGCAATTGAAATATACACTGCCAGCTTTAATTCTAATGTGTTTGATGGTGGTCAGCGCGTTTGTTGGAGCTCTGAATTCAGCATTCATAGCATCAACAGACAACGAATTTAATCTGGCAGTCAGGGAAGATACAGCAACTCCAGCACTGGATGAAATACCTCTGCGTATGTCTGCAGATTGGGTATACGACTCAGAGTCAGACAGAGCAATCTTCTTCGGAGGATCAATCAAAAACTTAGAGGTTGGCTATAATGACACCTGGAGTTATGATTACAATACCAACACATGGACGAACATGTCACCTGCAACGAACCCACCAGCTTCAGAATGGTACCAAATGACATATGATTCAACAGCTGATAGAGTGGTTCTGTTTGGTGGACACGTTTCGGGTTCTGGACAATATTGGCTAAACCACAATGAAACTTGGGTATATGACTTCAATACTAATACGTGGACGGACATGGCTCCTACTTTGGCACCACCTGCAATGTGTGGGGGGATAATGGAATATGATAGTGAGTCTGATCTTATTGTGTTGTACGGAGGAGCAGGTGATGGAGGTACGAGCAATATTCTAACGCAGACATGGACATACAATCTGACATCGAACACTTGGACAAATGTCACAACAGGTGTTCATCCCTCCGAAAGGACTTGGGCTGCATCAGCATATGATAGTGATTCTGATCTCATCGTCTTATTTGGAGGTCTAGATTGGGATCCCTACAGTACGTTAACTGATACATGGACCTATGATGTTGACACTAATACATGGGCTGAAGTAAGTACTGCAGGACCTGACATTGTTGGGGAATTTGCTTACGATAGCGAGTCCGATAAATTGGTCTTCTTTGGAGGTACTGAAACTTATCTTGAAGATATCGTTCGTTCTGAAACTTGGCAATATGATACTGACACTGAAACGTGGGAAATGAAGGTCTTGGATACTAAACCAGATGCGAGGTCTCGAGGAGAGCTGATTTACGATAGCGAATCAGATAGAGTCTTACTCTATGAAGGAGTTCTTTGGGGAGGATGGGAAAACCTTGAAGAGGTTTTGAATGACTGTTGGGTGTATGACCTGAACAACAATCTTTGGAATAATGTTGATTGGGATTGGCAAGAGATGACACCTACAAATTCCCCAGGAGCTAGATGTGGTTCACCACTTGTCTATGATATTGAATCAGACCGAATGGTAATTTTCAGTGGGTGGAATAATCTCCATTACGATGGGGACAGATACAACGATACTTGGACCTATAATTTCAACACTAATGAATGGTTGAACATGTCTCCTGTTGCTCAACCTGCGGGAAGAGGAGGACATACCATGGCATACAGTGAGAAAGATGATGTCATCGTGATGTTTGGAGGTTCTTTGGAACACCAAACGAATCATGAGAAATATATTGCTCAAACATGGATTTATGATCTTAATACAAACACATGGACAAACATGTCACCGTCAAGTAATCCCAATCCTTCTATTTTTGCGAGTATGACATATGATAATGAATCGGACGTCTTCGTATTATTTGGAGGCTATATGCAAGACTATTCAACTGGCCATGAAACATGGATCTATAATCTTACAGCAAATTCGTGGACTAATGTTACGACTTCCACATACCCTGAGGGGAGATTCTTCGCTAGTATGATGGATAAGCCAGGTGATGATACGATACTACTTGCGTCTGGTGGCAACTGGGATGGATATGTAAATGATGTCTGGTCGTTCAATGTTACAGAAAACTCATGGACAGAAATTCTGTCTACAACAGAATCACCAGATTTTGGCCTTGGAATGGCTTATGATCTTGAATCAGATCTACTTGTTGGAACAGGAGGTCCAACTAATGTAGATGAAGATGAATTTGTATCAGAAACATGGAAATTTAATTTGACCTCAGGACAGTGGGACACGACATTCTCTCCAAATAATCCCGTCCCGAGGAGTAGAATGTATCTAACGTATGATATTGAATCAGATCGGACATTAATGTTTGGTGGAGCGCTTCCTGATGGAGCTCAAGGAGAAACCCTCGGAGATACGTGGGCATATGATTCTAGAATCAATCCTCTAATAATTCTATATAGCTCACCTAGAAATCCAGCAGCTAATCTTGAAAATAACGATTTGGTACTGACCTGGGAGTCGCCAGTTCCAATATCTGGAGTGACTGTTCTTGGCTACAATGTCTACAGAGGTTCTGAATCTGGTGAATATGAATTATTAGCTGAACTAGGGGACGTCTTGACATACATTGACAGATCTGCAGGATATGGTATACCATACTTTTATGTTATAGCTGCAGTTTCAGTTGATGGAGTAGGAGACCTCTCAGACGAGGTCACTGCTACCCGCGCTATTAACAAATATGATGATCAGGTCTACAGGTTCATTGCATATGGAGACACTAGAGCTAGCGATGAAACAGCCGTTGCTTCAATTCATGATGATCTCGTAAGTCGTTTCTTGCAGCATGATCCAGAAATGATAATCCATACAGGGGATATGGTCAATCATGGGGGAGAGGAGTATCAATGGCCATTATTCAGCGATTCGATATCTGCTATTTATGACTGGGATCCTAACATGAAGTTTTATAGTGCAGTGGGAAATCATGAGAAATATACTGATGTCATGGGTGTAGATGATGAAGATTACAGCACCTACCGTGATTTCTTTGACTTCTCAGATGTCATCGACGAGGAAGGAGAAACTGAACTCTACTATTCCTATGATTGGCAAGGAATTCACTTCATCGTCCTAAACACCGCAGATGAATGGAATGGTGATGTTTACACATGTCCAACGGCTCAAATGGATTGGCTAGAAAACGACTTGGCAGAGGATTATGCATTCACTATCGTAATTACTCATTATCCATTCTACTCAATTCTCAAAGATAGACCTGATAGAGTAGATCAGGCTGAGAGTCTAAGGAGTGTATTCCATGAATTGTTCAATGAAAGTGGTGTCGATATTGTCTTTAGCGGACATAATCACTATTATCACCGAACTGTTCGTGATGAAATTCAATATATCACCGTCGCAGGTGGTGGAGCACCTCTGTACGACTGCGATACGGTTCAAACCGATTGGCAGACAGGAGATGTCGCTTTTGGTGAATATCATTACTTGGTAGCAGCAATCATGGGCAATAATCTCGAAATTGAAGTACAGACGATGAATGGAACAATAAGAGATTCATTCACATTAGAACTGAATCCAGCATCTGGCTTAGATCCTCTATTGATTGTAGCTATCCTTGGTGGAGTTGCGATAGTAGCAATAGTACTAGTGATATACATTCGCAAGAAGAGGTAAACAGGAAGAAAAAGGAGAGGTCGATTTCTTAATCGACCTCTTAACTCTTTATCATTATAGTTGCCATATTCTTTTAGTTTTCCGTAGGATATAATTCATCGATTATCTTCTGAATTTCTTTTGCTCCCTCATCATCTCCAATTTTCTTCAGAATCTGGACATATTCACCTAAACTGTTTTCCCGCAATCGAATGTCTTCAATTCCCTTCTGATGAAGTTCTTTCATTTTTTCGACGGTTACATCATCACGTGTCCATGTATTAGCAGGCATCATAATTGTATCATCTTGAAATTTCACATTCTGCCCATCTGCAGTGAAATAGATTCCATCATCAAATTTGATGAGATGGTACTCTTTGTTGTCCATTGATGACATAAGAAACAGATGCCCATTCTTTACGACCGGCGATGCATATAATATGGTTGTTCCGTAATCAAAGCTATTATACATTCCCAAATACGAGTTCCATTCGTCTCTGTTCGGTCCAAATGAATCTTCAGGTCCGCTATCATAATCAAGAACGGTTATTTGACCATTATTGTCAAAGAATCGGATTGTTAGAGGTCGTCCATCAGCATCCAAGGAGAATTCTACAAGAGGCAGTTTTTCACCTGAGAACATTGTTTCAGAATGAGCTTGCAAAGGAATTTCTTCACCTCTGAGATTAATGGTAAGAATTCCGTCCTTGTGCTCAATGTCAACATCAAGCATTCGAGAGATGTATTTTCCAGCGAGTCGATTCATATGCTTGGAAACCAATTCAACCTTGGAAGGAAGGTTGATTTTGCCTTCGAGAGATAGATCCTCAGGAATCTCGCCCATCTTCCATTTGATTAAAGGAGTCTGTATTTTCCCCATAATATTGACAATCGTGGAGTAAGAACCAACTACCTGATTCGATTGTATCAACCATCCAATTCCGATTTCAGGGTAGAATAGATGTAGTCCTACATAGCCGGGTCCATCACCAAAAAAGCTCAGACATAGGGTTCCTCCAAACCTGAACTTTAACACACCAATACCCATACCTGTTGCCATCATCTCATGTTCTTTATGAAAAGGAAGAGAATACATTTCTTCGAGTAGTTCAGTTGAAAGGAATTGTTCACCATCTACCTTGCCACCGTTGAAGTGCATCTGTAAGAACTTTGCCATATCATCTACACAAGAGAATTGAGCCCCTGCACCTATCTCAGGAAACATTGTTAATTCTGGGGGTGTAGGTGTGTCACCAATATGCCCTGTTGCACAATTGTCATCTCTCGAAGCTTTCTCGGGTTCAACCCTACTTCTCGTCATTCCAAGAGGGATGTAAACTTCCTTCTTCATGAATTCAGCAAAACTCATTCCAGAGATTTTCCCGAGAATATAGCCTGCTAGGTCAAACCCTACATTAGAGTAGGAAAATCTTGATTCAACTGGATATTTCTGCCAGCTCTCCTTGATTCGACTCATGTATTCCTCGAAGTTACAGAATGTGCCATCCTCATTGTGGAGATTCGCACTATGTTGGAATCCACCCCAATGAGTCAGAAGATGTCTAAATGTAAGTTTCTCACGTTCTTCCTTTCCGAAACGAGAATTCCAGGAAAATTCTGGATAGTACTTGATGATTTGATCATCGAGATTTACTAATCCCATCTGGACAGCTCGAAGAAAAGCTGTAACTGTGTAAGCCTTAGATAAGGACCCAATCATGAAGAGTGTTTTAGTGTTCACTTCATTCTTCTTTGTAGTATCAGTATGTCCAAAGCCATGAGACCAGATGGTTCCATCTTTGTCCACTACGGAGATTGAAAGACCGGGAATATTATTCGTTTCCAGACTCTCTAATATTTCGATACTAACTTCATCAAAGAGAACTTTAAGTTTATCCTGATATGCCATTGTAAATCAAGCCTTGTTGAGTTCGTATTGATAGATGTAATAATTATTTTTAAATATAAGGAGAAGTCACTGTCTTGGAACACACCAAATGGTCACATGATGCCACTACTAGAACCTGTTGGTGTTCACAATCTGTCTTTAGAATACATCAAAGAGTTGATTGCCCTTGGCTTTGAAAACCTCAGTCCACGTGTTCTAGTCGAAATGAAAATACACAATGTTTCTCTTGAT
>CAZLMZ010000220.1:2215-5793 GCA_964560475.1 uncultured Anaerolineae bacterium | reverse complement strand
GAGCCAGACGTCGAGGTAGGCCGGATCGCTGCGGACACGGCCAAGGAAGAGCAGATTCGCGCGCAGACCGAGGAACTGGACGGCATGTCGCTTGCCGAGCGGCGCGAGTGGTGGCGCGAGCAGTTCAGCAAATGCATTCGCTGCTATGCATGTCGCCAGGTCTGTCCTTTCTGCTACTGCGAACAGTGCATTGCCGATGAGAACCAGCCGCAGTGGATCGAGCGGTCGCCGTCCCTATGGAACAACATGGGCTGGAACCTGATCCGCGCCTATCACCTGACGGGCCGTTGCTCGGGCTGCGGCGAATGCGACCGGGTTTGCCCGGTCGAGATCCCGCTTCGCCTGATCAACAGCAGGATGCTCGACGAGGTCGAGGCCGCCTTTGGCTTTGTTCCGGGAAGGGACCCCGACGCGGAGCCTGCCCTGGCTGCGTTTCAGCCCGGTGACACGGCAGGGTTCATCAGGTGAGTGTAGGGAGAACCGATATGGATGCCAAGTTGCTAGAGCGGGAGCAGCTTTTGCGGCTGGTAGATGCACTCATTGCCGATTGCGAGGTGATTGCGCCTGCGGACGAATCATCCTTCAGCGCGGTCGCGTCGGCGGGCGAGATGCAGCTAGCCCAGCTCAAACCCGCAAAATCGCCCAAAGAGCTCGTCTTTCCGCAGCGCGAAGTCCTGTTGCGATACGCGTTGGCAGGGGACGAGGTGGCACTCGACGATCCGCCGCCCCCCGCAGCGGTCGATCGGGTCCTGATCGGCACACGTCCCTGCGACGCTGCTGCTTTCCCGGTCATCGACGCTTTGTTCGGCTGGGACGACGTCGACGCCGCCTATTTCGAGCGGCGCGAGCACACGACCGTCGTCTCGATCGCGTGCGACCAGCCGTGCGAGACGTGCTTTTGTACCTCGGTAGGCGGCTCTCCCGCCGGGATCGAGGGCTCGGACCTGCTCCTGACGCCGCTGCGCGAAGGCAACTATCACGTTCAGGTGATCAGCGAGCGGGGCCGGTCGCTGGTGGAGCGGTACGAGCGCTTTTTCAGAGCGAGCGATCAGGCGCACGACCGCGAACGTGCTCTTCTCGAGGATGAGTGGCAGGCAGCTATCGAGCGAACCGTCGACCTGGACGAGATCGAGATGGCCGATTTCGAGAGCCCGGTGTGGGAGACGCTGGCCCAGGCGTGCGTGGACTGTGGTATCTGCACCTTTCTCTGCCCGACGTGTCACTGCTTTGACATCCAAGATGAGGGTGACCCCAACCAGGGCGAGCGGGTGCGCGTGTGGGATGCGTGTACCTTTTACGAGTACACCAGGACGCACGCCGGGCAGCCCCGGCCAACGCACTATCGCCGCTACCGCCAGCGGATCATGCACAAGTTTCGCTACTACCCTGAGAACATGGGCAAGGTCCTGTGTGTCGGGTGCGGCAGGTGCATCCAGTATTGCCCGGTCCGGATCGATCTGCGGGTGGTACTCGAGGCAGTCAGGGGATGAGGTAAAGCGATGGAGAATATCTACAAACCCCGCCTGATGACGGTGGAGGCTGTGACCCAGGAGACGTCCGACGTCAAGACGTTCCGGCTGGCGTTCAACAACGGGGACGGAAGGGACTTTTGCTTCGAGGCCGGGCAGTTTGGCCTGTTCTCGGTCTTTGGCCAGGGCGAGGCCCCTTTCGGGATCGCCAACTCGCCAACCAGGGGGCCTCACATCGAGTGCAGCATCAAAGAGGTAGGCAAGGTCACGCGTGCTTTCCACGATCTCAACCCGGGCGACACGATCGGCTTTCGTGGCCCGTATGGACGCAGTTTCCCGATCGAGGAGATGCGCGGCCAGAACCTGGTCTTTGTGGGCGGCGGCATTGGCCTGGCCCCGCTCCGCTCTCTGCTCTGGAATTGCATTGACCGCCGCGACGAGTTTCGCGACATCACGCTCGTCTATGGCGCGCGGAGCGTAGCCGACCTGGTCTACAAACCCGAGCTGGAAGAGTGGAACACGATGGAGGACGTCGACGCTGTGCTGACCGTGGACCCGGGCGGAGAGGACGAGAACTGGACGGGCGAGGTAGGTTTCGTGCCCACCGTGCTCGAAAAGGTGCAGCCCTCGCCCGAGAACACGACCGTGATCACGTGCGGGCCTCCGATCATGATCAAGTTCGTGCTGCTCTCCTTGGCCAACATGCATTTCGAGCCGGAACAGATCATCACCACGCTAGAGATGAAGATGAAGTGCGGCCTCGGCAAGTGCGGGCGCTGCAACATTGGGCCCGCCTACGTGTGCAAGCACGGGCCTGTGTTCAGCTACGCCGAGCTGCAGGCCCTCCCGGAGGAATACTGATGGTTGCTGCTCGTCTCAAGACCGCAGTGCAGACCCTGCGGGCGCCCTTTTTCACGGCGGTGATCGTTCCGACGCTCGTCGGGGCAGCAGTTGCCTGGCAAGAAGGCGCTTTCCACGGTGGATACCTGGTCCTGACGCTGCTCGGCATCGTCTGCATCAATGCCGGGCTCAACATGAGCAATGACTATTTCGATCACCTCTCTGGCAACGACGAGCGGAACCACGATCTGACGCCCTTTAGTGGTGGCAGCCGGGTCATCCAGAACGGCGTGCTGCCACCGCAGATGGTGCTGGCGGGGTCGATCGCATTCTACCTGGCCGGCATCGCGATCGGACTCTACCTGGTCTGGGCCAGAGGGCCGGCCTTGTTGTGGATCGGCGCGCTCGGTGTGTTCTTTGCGCTCTTTCACAACGCGCCTCCATTCAAGCTGTACTACCTGGCGCCCGGGGTCGGCGAGATCGCTGCTGGCCTGGGCTGTGGTCCGCTGGTCGTGCTCGGTTCCTATTACGTGCAGACGCAGCGCTTGAGCATGGAGGCTTTGTGGGCGTCTATCCCGATGGGCCTGCTCGTCGCCGCGATCCTTTACGTCAACGAGTTTCCGGACTATGTCGCCGATCGTGCCGTGGGCAAGAAGACGATCGTCGTTACGCTGGGGCGCAAGCGTGCCGTGTGGGGCTATGCGGCGCTGCTCGTGACGACCTACCTGGCCATCGGCGTAGGGGTGGCAGCGCATATCCTTCCCCTTGCCCTGCTGCTCGCCGCTCTTCCCCTCTTGCTAGTTGTCCCGGCGATCTGGGGAGCGTTTCATCACTATGATCAGCCGCAAGAACTGATCCCGACGAACGCACTGACGATCCAACTGCATATGGGGACTGGTATCTTGATGTGTGTGAGCTATATTCTGGCTCGGCTCTTCTGAGCCGGCCATATGTCGAACGGCGAGGCGGCGGGGGACTGAAAGTAACGCGCATCACACAGGTGACCCATTGACACAGATCGAACTTGACCATCTCTATCCCGGTGGCGGCGTGGCGATCGGGAAGCGCCGGTCGCGGCAGGGCGGTCCAGGCAAAGCAGCGATGCTAGATCGGGAACTGGCGCTGGTCGAGAGCAACCTGCGCCGCGTGCTCTCGAGCGATGTCGGTCTGCTCCGTACGGCTGCAGACCTCCTCATCCTCGCTGGCGGAAAGCGGCTGCGGCCCACGATCCTTCTGCTCGCCTACCACGCGGCGGGTGGGGGTGAGGCC
>CAZLMZ010000220.1:0-2115 GCA_964560475.1 uncultured Anaerolineae bacterium | reverse complement strand
AAAGACGGCGTCTCTGTTTGCCGCGTGCGGCGAACTGGGTGCGATCGCTGCGGCCGGTACGGAGGAACAGATCGCGGCCCTTGCCGAATATGGGGAGAACCTGGGGGTCGCATTCCAGATCCAGGATGATACGCTAGATCTAGTAGGTCAGGAGGAGGTGCTTGGCAAGCCTGTCTTTCTGGATCTCGATCACGGCAGTGTAGGTCTCGCCGCCCAATACGCGCTCGAGCGCGAGGCGGGTGCGGTCGAAATCCTACGCGCCGGGAATAGGGCGCAGATCACACGTATGCTGCAGGACAGCGGTGCGCTGGCGTATGCAGCGCGGACAGCGTGCGCCTTCATCGGGCGGGCGCGGTCAGCGCTTGCTGTCTTGCCCGACTCACAGGCTCGAGACGAGCTGCAAAGGTTGGCAGAGTACGTCATCATTCGAGACCGATAGATAGCGCACGTTCGGCGCGCATATCGCGTTCCAATGCTCCAGAGGAGGAGGCAGGTATGGGCGGGTTGAGTAACTTGCAGCGCAACAGTGGTGGGGGAAAGCGTCCTTGGGAGCTGCGCGTGCTCTTTTGGGCCGCCGTCGTCGTGGTCGGCGCGGTGGTGGTGATCACCGCGGCATACTACTTTGACGTCGCCACAGAGTCGCGCTATTTCTGCGGGGTGCTGTGCCATCCCAATCGTCCAGAGTACGTGGCCCAGGAAGTCTCACCCCACGCCGACCTCGAGTGCGGGACCTGTCACATCGGCCCTGGCCTGCTGCCCAAGGTGCAGGCCAAGATCGCCGGGGCGAAAGAGCTGTGGCTGCTCGTCACCAATCAGTATGGTCGCCCGATCGAGCATCCGGTCAGCAACCTCAAGGGGGCGGACGTGATCTGCGAGCAGTGCCACACCCCAACGCTGCCCTACGACGACGAGATCGCGCGGGTGGCCCGCTTTGCCGAGGATGAGGCCAACACCGAGACCCAGATCGACCTGGTCGTGCGGGTCGGAGGTGGAACCGAGACTTCCGGGGTCTCTGCTGCTCATTGGCACGTCGACCATGCGGTCTCGTACATCGCACGCGATGCCGACAAGCAGGACATTCCCTGGGTAGCGGTGACGGGCGCCGACGGGCAAGTGACCGAGTACCAGGTGACGGACAATGCGGTTGGAGATGACCGTCCGCTCACTGCCCAGGAGCGGGCACGCCTGCCCCAGCGGCAGATGGACTGTCTCGACTGCCACAACCGGGCGACGCACGACTTTCGCAACCCCGAGGCGTGGGTGAACGAGCTGATGGCCTCCGGGCAGATCGACAGCAGCCTGCCCTACGTCAAGCGCGAGGCGGTGCGGCTGTTGACGACGCCCTACGAGACGCAGGAGGCTGGGTTGGCGGCGATGGACGGGCTGGCCCAGTTCTACCAGAGCCAGTACCCCGCCGTCTATGCCGATCAGGGACAGGCGGTGCAGGACGCCGTGACGGCCCTGCAGGAGGTGTACGAGCACACCACCTTTCCCAGTATGAACCTGACGTGGGATGTCTACCCCGACAACCTGGGCCACACCGACTTTCCGGGCTGTTTCCGCTGCCACGACGGCCAGCACGTGGACGCGCAGGGGGAGCCGATCTCGAGCGACTGCACGCTGTGTCACTCGGTGCCCATCGTCCGCGAAGCGAGCGAGCCGGTCGTGTCCTCGGAGGTAGTGAATGCCGTGCTGGAGCTGCCAGAGCCAGACTCGCACCGCGAGGCGACGTTTATGTGGGACCATCGTCTGATGGCGAACGACTCGTGCAGCGAGTGCCACAGCACGGCGGTTGGAGACAACGGAATCGAATACGGTACAGACAACTCGAGCTTTTGTGCGAACGGGGTGTGTCATGGGCAACAGTGGCCCGAACCGGTACAGGCGGTCGGCTTTCAGCACCCGGTGGAGCTGGTGGGCGCGCACGCGGAAGCGACGTGCAACCAGTGCCACCAGGGGACAGGGGAGCTGGACATAGCGGACTGCGCCACCTGCCACCAGCCGCCCGAGATGCCGCACTTTGGGCCTGATTGCGCCAACTGCCACACGCCGGAGGGCTGGGTCGAGTCGGCCGCGTCGCGCGTGGCGAGCGCGCCGAACAACCCACATGGCATC
>CAZLMZ010000219.1:0-5813 GCA_964560475.1 uncultured Anaerolineae bacterium | reverse complement strand
ACGGCTGCCGGCCCGGCGGGCGAGGCGGCGCCCGATATCGAGTCGCTGGCGCGTGACGTCTATCGCATCCTGCGACGCAGGCTGCTGGTGGAGCAGGAGCGGGAGCTGGGCAGGCGCTGATCTGGGGCTTTCGGATACAGTAGGGAGGGCCTATGGCGACGACACGGGGCGGCCTCGAACCGGCCGTTATCGTCAACAAGGACACCAACGACACCGTGCGCTGCATGTTCAACCCGCACGAATACACCTTGACCAAGCAGAACCGCTGGGAACGGGGCGAGACCAAGGGCAAGAACGTGCCTCGGCTCAAGTTCTCGCAGGGCGGGTCGCAGACGCTCAAGCTGCAGCTCTTTTTCGACACCTACGCCGAGGGCACCGATGTGCGCGAACACACCGACCCGCTGTGGCAGATGATGATGGTCAACAGCGACAAGACCAACCCGCGCTCCAACAAGAGCGAGCCGCCGCCGGTCTCTTTCCAGTGGGGTGGGCTGGTGTTCGACGCCGTGATCACCAACATGAGCCAGAAATTCTCCCTCTTTTTCAAGGACGGCACGCCAGCGCGCACGACGATCGAGATCACGCTCGAGCAGCTCTCCGATGACCAGGATTTCGCGCGCCAGAACCCGACCTCGGGCGGCGGGGAGGCGCCCCGCACGCGGCTGGTCAAGGCGAGTGAACGGCTCGACCTGATCGCATACGACGAGTACGAGGACGCCACCGAGTGGCGGCGGATCGCCGAGGCCAACGCGCTGACCCATCCCTTGCGCCTGCGCCCTGGCCAGCGCCTGGTGATCCCGCCGCTGTTGTAGTCGAGAGCCGAGCCGGACATGCCACCACAGCAGAGACTGCTCAGCCACATCTTTATCCGGGTCGATGGCACGGACCTGGAGCCGCAGCTCATGGACGACCTGACGCAGGTGACGGTCGACAGCAACCTGCACCTGCCGGATATGTTCGTGATCCGCGTACACGACGAGTCGCTCGAGCACATCGATCGCGGACCCTTTGCCCTGGGCGCTGCAGTCGAGATTGGCGTGCGGGACGACGAGAACCGCAGCGAGGAAAAGCTGATCGTGGGCGAGATCACGGCGCTGGAACCTGATTTCGAGCAGGGCACGCAAGCCATGCTCACGGTGCGGGGCTATGACCGGTCGCACCGCCTGCACCGGGGCACGCACGTGCAGGCCTTTACCCAGGTCACTGACAGCGACATGGCGAGTCGCATCGCCCAGGACGTCGGCCTGCGCGCCGACGTGGACGCCACGTCACAGATCTACGAGCACGTGCTGCAGGACAACCAGACACACATGGCTTTCTTGCGCGGGCGGGCCGAGCGGATCGGGTACGAGGTCTATGCGCGCGAGCAGACGCTCTATTTCAAGCGTGCGGGCAGCGCATCCTCGGGAAGCGCGCTGCAGCTAGAGTGGGGCGACCAGTTACAGGCCTTTCACCCGCGCATGACCCTGGCGGAACAGGTGGACGAGGTGGTGGTCAAGGGCTGGGACCCCAAGACCAAGACCGAGATCACGGGCAGCGCGACGCGCAGCCAGGCCAGGCCAGAGATCGGCGAGTCCAGCTCGGGTGGCTCGTTGGCCTCCAACGCCTTTGGGGAGGGCAAGCGGATGGTGGTCAACCGCTCCGTGTCGAGCCAGGCGGAGGCCGATGCCGTGGCCCAGGCGCTCCTGGACGAGATCGACGGCGCCTTTGTCGAGGCCGACGGGACGTGCATCGGCACGCCCACGCTCAAGGCCGGCACCGAGGTCGAGCTCAGTGCGCTGGGCCAAAAGCTCAGTGGCACCTATTATGTGACCGCGGCGACGCACCTCTATCGCGCCGATGGCGACTATCGCACCGAGTTCACCGTCACCGGGCGCCGGCCTGAGACCTTGGGACGGCTGCTGGGCAAGCGCCCGGACACCGCTTCTGAGCGCTGGAGTGGGGTGGCCATTGCTATCGTGACCAACAACAACGACCCTGAGGGCCAGGGACGCGTCAAGCTCAAGTATCCCTGGATGGCGGACGACGTGGAGAGCGGCTGGGCGCGCGTCGCCGGTACCGGTGCCGGGAGCGAACGTGGTCTGTACTGCCTGCCCGAGGTCAACGACGAGGTGCTGGTCGCCTTCGAACACGGCGAGGTGAACCGCCCGCTCGTGATCAGCGGGCTGTGGAACGGCGTGGACGCACCCCCAGTTCCGGTCGGAGAGGCCATCCAGAACGGCAACGTCCACACCCGAGCGTTCAAGACGCGCAGCGGCCACACCCTGACCTTTGTCGACGACAGTGAGGGCAAGGTCGAGCTGCAGACCGCTGGCGGGCACCGGCTGACGCTGGACGACCAGAACAGCGCCGTGCAGATCGAGACCAGCGGTGGCATCACCGTCAATCTGGATGACTCGAACGGCGGCGTCACGATCCAATGCAGCGGCAAGCTGCAGATTGAGGCGCAGCAGGACATTGCGCTCAAGGCGGGGACGAACATGAACCTGGAGGCGTCGGGACAGGTCGTGATCCGCGGTGCGACCATCGATCTGAACTGATCCATCTCTGGAGACGACAGCAGCAGGGGAGCGACCTGGATGGGCCAACCGGCAGCAAAACAGGGCGACACGGTGCAAGCCGTAGATACGCATATCGTGATGATCCCCTCGCCGGGTGGGCCGGTGCCCACGCCCGTGCCGGGCCATCCCTTCAACGGCATCATCAACGGTGGCCTGAGCAGCAACGTGCGCATCGCGAGCATGCCGGCCGCTACGGTGGGCAGTACGGCGGTGAACCAGCCGCCGCACATCCCAATCGGCGGGCCCTCGTTTCAGATCCCGCCGACCAACCAGGGAACGATCATCACCGGTAGCGCCACGGTGCGCATCAACGGCCAACCGGCGGCGCGCAACGGCGACACGGCCAATACCTGTAATGACCCAGCACCGCTGCCCGTGGGCACGGTGATTGCCGTCGGTACGGTCATGATCGGCGGATAGGGAGCGGAGCAGCATCGATGAACCAGGATATTATCGGCAAGGGATGGCGGTTCCCGCCCCAGATCGGCCCGAACGGGGGCATTGCCCTCGTCGGCGGTGAGACCGAGATCGAGCAAGCGATCCTGATCATCCTGCGCACCGCGCCCGGGCAGCGCGTGATGCGGCCCGAGTTTGGCTGTGACCTGCACGAGCTGGTCTTTATGCCCAACAACAGCGACACCGCGGCGCGTATCAAGCGCGCGGTGCGGCAGGCACTGGGACGGTGGGAACCGCGCATCCGCGTGCACAGCGTCGAGGCGGCGGCCGACGCCGACGATCCGGCGCGCCTGATCATCGACATCCAGTACGAGATCAAGTCGACTCACGATCGACGCAGCTTGGTCTATCCGTTCTACCTGCTACCTGAGGAGTGATCGAGTGTCCGGGACCACACGGAGAGAACCTATGAAGCGAGTGTACGCACCTCAAGAGGAACGGAAAGCCCAGGTGGCGCAGCAGGGACGCGATCCGCCGCAGCAAGGGACAGGACTGGATCGGCAGTCGCTTGAGCCCTTGCCGGGGGTCGCCTTGAGCCAGCTTCCCTTAGCGCCAGAAGCCCGGTCACTACGCCAGACCGCCGTACGCCAGATGCAGCAGACGCACGGCAATGCGCACGTGCAGCGAGAGCTCTTCTCCGAGGTGAACCGGCAAGAGGAAGAGGAAGAGGCACCGGTCGAGGTCCAGGCACCCACCCCGACGACGGGTGCGCCGACGACGGAGGCACAAGCGCCTGCCCCGGCAGCACAAGCACCAACAGCAGAGACAGAAGCGCCCGCCCCCGAAGTCCAGGCCCCCGCTACAGAGACCCAGGCGCCGACGGCAGAGACGGAAGCGCCTGGCCCTACGGCAGAGGCAGAAGCACCCACAGCGGAGACGGGTATGCCAACGGCAGAGGCGCCCGGTACGGAAAGTGCGCAGGCCCCAGCTACGATTTCCGGAGACGGCAGCACCGTCAGCGCGGATGCGGGGGGTGTGACGATTGACGGGACGCGTCTCAACGTCAACGCCGCGATGGTCAACATTAACTCGGCGATGGTGACCACGTCAGGGGTCCTGCGTGCCAACACGCTGATTGCAGACAGCGTGGTCTCCTCGACCTACACCCCCGGCGTGGGCAACCTCCAATGACGCTCCCAGGCACAAGGAGTAGCTGATGGTATTGACAACACGCAACCTCGATGACCGTACCTTTCAGGACATCGTCGACGAGGCCAAGAAAAAGATCAACCTCTACTGCCCGGAATGGACCGATCACAACGTCAGCGATCCGGGCGTGACCCTGATCGAGCTCTTTGCCTGGATGACCGAGATGGCGATCTATCGCCTGAACCAGGTGCCCGACAAGCACTATACCAAGTTGATGGAGCTCCTCGGCATCCGCCTCAAGGAGCCGCTGCCGAGTGCGGTGCCCTTGACCTTTTGGCTTTCTGCCCCACAGCCCAACCGGGTGCACATCCCGCAGGGGGTCGAGGTCACCACAGCGCGCGTGGAGGGGGTCGAACCGGTCGTGTTTACTACCGACGAGGCGTTCGATATCGAAGTGCCGGTCCTCACGCACATCCTGACGCGCAGGGGCGGGCAGTACACTCCGGTGAACGTCAAGCGCATCCGCCAGCCCTTTCGCACCTTTGGCGATCTGCCGCGCGATGGCGACGCCGTCTACTTTGGCTTCGAACATCCGCTCGATCACCACATTCTGGGCCTCGATCTGGATTGTGTGCGCGCCAGGGGCAAGGGCGTGATCCCCGAGGATCCACCGCTGCACTACCAGGTGTGGTGCGATGGTGGATGGCAGGACGCCGAGTTGGAGGACGATGGCACGGGCGGCCTGAACTGGTCAGGCCAGATCAAGCTGCACCTGCCCGGCAGGATGGCCTCGCGCACGATCGGCGAGGCCACGGCACACTGGGTGCGAATCCGCGTCGTCGACGTTACAGGCGATCAGGAGCCGTACGAGGCCTCGCCCGAGGTGCGCGACGTGGCTGCCGTGAGCTGGGGCGGCACGGTGCCGGCCACGCACGCCGCAACGATCCGCAACGAGATCCTCGGCCGATCCGATGGATCGCCGGGCCAGATCTTTCAGCTCGAGCGCGCGCCGATCCTGAAGCGCAGGCCAGGGGAGTCAGTTGAAGTCTGGCGCGCCGAGCGGGGCGAGTGGGAGGCGTGGCAGGAGGTTGAGGACCTGGGCGGGTCGCGGGCCGAGGACCGTCACTTTACCTGCGATGGGATTAGCGGCGAGATCCGCTTTGGCCCGGCCTTTCGCCAGCCGGATGGCACGATGCGCCGCTATGGCGCGATCCCGTCGCGCGGTGCCGAGCTGCGCTTTTCGGCCTATCGCTATGGCGGAGGCACCGTGGGCAACGTGCGCGCCAGGACGGTGACCGAGCTGCGCTCGCCGATCCCCTACGTCGACCACGTGGTGAACCGCCAGCCAGCCAGCGGCGGCGTCGACGCAGAGGATCTGGAGGACGCCAAGCTGCGCGCGCCGCACGTGCTGCGTACCCGCCGCCGGGCAGTCACGCCGGCCGATTTCGAGCACCTGGTCCGCGAGGGCTTTGCCGCCGAGGTGGCACGCGTGCGCTGCTTGCAGGCACGCCTGGAAGAGGCCGACGGGCGTCCCGGTCCGGGCCAGATCTATATCCTCGCCATCCCGCGCTTGCCCGAGCACTTGGCGACCGGCTACGTGCCGCTGAATCTGCTCGCGCTGAGCGACGAGCTGCGCCGGCAGATCGAGGACTATCTCGACGAGCACCGCCTCTTGACGGCGGTGCTAACCGTGCGCGCACCCGACTA
>CAZLMZ010000218.1:1703-5825 GCA_964560475.1 uncultured Anaerolineae bacterium | reverse complement strand
TGGTGCAGCTCTTGTGGTTCGCCCTGATTGGGTGGTGGGCAGGCCAACTATGGATCGTCGTGGCGTGGCTGTCGATGTTAACCATCGTCGGCATTCCGCTCGGGATCACGATGCTCAACCGGCTGCCGCAGGTGATCGCGCTGCGCGGGAACCGCGTCGCGGTCGAGGTTTCGCGGGTCGGTAACCTGGTCTTGCAGCGCGAGACACGCGTGCCACAGCACAACGTCCTGCTGCGCGCACTCTATTTCGTGTTGATCGGGTGGTGGGTGAGCGCGCTGTGGATGGAGACAGCGTATGCGCTGTGCCTGTCGATCATCGGGCTGCCGATCGGCTTCTGGATGTTCGACCAGGTGCCGGCACTGCTGACGCTGCGGCGCTAGGCACAAAGAACCAGCGGAATGGTGTAACGATCTTGCACCATTACACGTAATGGTATTAGTGTGTCAACCGTTTTCTCAAAATCTTGACGGGAGGTCAACGATGAGCGAAGAGCACGAGGTCGAAGTAGAGGTCAACGAGGTCGAGGTCAACGAGCCCAAGGCCAAGAGCCAGGCGCAGAGCGCGAGCGAAAGCGTGGGCAAGGCGATCAACAGCATTATGGAGTCGCTGGAAGCAGCACTGACCGGGCGCGGCAACACGGTCATGGTGCGCGTCAACGACGAGGCCCTGGACAAGCTCGATATGCTGGTCGCGAGCGGGATCTGCAGCAGCCGATCCGAGGCAGCGGCGTTCCTGCTGCAGCGCGGCATCGAGTCCAGCGAGCCGCTGTTCATGCGCATTTCCGACGTGACCGAGCAGATCACCACATTGCGGCAAGAACTGCAAGAGTGGGTACACCAGAAAAAGTGAAAGTTGGGACAGATGGGTAAACTGCTGGCGTGGCTGATCAAATTCCCGTTCGTGCTGGTGGCAGCGTTACTGGTCTTTAGCCTGGCCTTGACCGGCGGGATCCTCGCCGTGTTGGGCGTGGCCCTGACCCCCGTACTGGGGATCGGGCTGCTGCTCCTTCCAGTGGCGCTGGCCCTGCTCCTGGCAGCAGGCGTGATCGCACACGCACTGTAGCACGAGAACGGAATTCGTACGACAAAGCCCGGCCTGATGGCCGGGTTTTGTCGTATAGTCGCAAGAGCGCGCCCTGCCCTCAGCGGTCCGTGGCGGGTATCTACGGCCAGGTGCCCGGCACTGCCCGGAACTCTTCTGTCAACACCTCGTGCAGCGGCACCCACTCTATGCCCATCTCGCGGACCAACTGCAATACCTCCGGCAGTGCCTCGGCGTCGGCCGTGGCCTTGCAGTGCATGAGCAGGATCCCCCCGTTGTGTGCCTTGGCCCGGACGTGCTCGATCACGTCGCTTGCGGTCTTGTCCGGTTCCCAGCCGCGCGGATCGATGTCCCACGACGCGGTCTGGTAGCCCAGCGCCGCGACGTGATGAAGCAGTGCATCGTTGCGCCCCGCGTACGGGAATCGAAAGTAGCGCATCGGTACATGACCGCCCACCGCCCAGTCGACGACGGCCTCGGTATAGGTGATCTCGAGCGTGGCCTTGAGCGGTGAGATGTCGGTAAAGAGGGGATGGAAGAAAGAATGGTTGCCAAGCTCGTGCCCGTCAGCGACCATGCGCTGTGCCAGCTCGGGATACTGGTACACGTACTGGCCGAGTACGAAAAACGTAGCCGGCACCTGGTATTCGCGCAGGGTATCGAGCATACGAGACGTGTTCTGCGGCCCCGATTCACAGTCAAAGGTGAGCGACATGGCGCGCAACTCGGGGTCTCCACTGCGGATGCGGTGCGTAGCCAAGTACTCGATCGTCTCGGAGGTGTATTCGCGCGCCACGATCGGGATGGTGTCCAGCACAGCCGGGTACTCTTTCCACACGGGTGGGCGGATCTCCCAGCGAGGAGCTGGCCTGGAACGAGGTGGAACATAGGCCGCCAGATCCTGCAGCGAGAAAAAGGGGCCCTCATCGCTCGCCGTCAACCGGAGCGAGTGTCTCGGAAATGCACACCGCGCGTACGCGGGCCGCGTCTCGCCAGGAGGAGGATCGGCACGCACGAGCGTAAGCGCGGACAGGAACGCAAGCACGACGATCAGGGCCAGGCACAGCCAGGTTCGGTAGTTGGGTGCACGCATGCTCGGCATAAGATCATTATACATTTGACATGATAGGATGCCAAGTGTGTAGTATGATTGTTAACCTTGCAAAGGTTTCCGCGCATTCCTCCGCGCTGAGCGGAGCGAAGCGTGATGCGCCACCTTTGCAGGGTTAGCGTTGGCAAACTGGGTCTTGACAAATCGGCCTATCTGTCGTATGATAGATGTACGGTGGCTAAGCCACCATACAAGTCGGCGGAGGGATCCACGATGAGAAGGCTCGTCCGAGAACCGATCTACCAGCAGCTCAACCAGGCACTGCGCGAGATGATCCGCAGCGGCGAGTTCGAGATCGGCGACCAGTTCCTGACCGAGCGGCAGATCGGCGAGCGGTTCGACGTCAGCCGCGCCACGGCCAACAAGGCCCTGTCCAACCTGGTGAGCGAGGGCGTGCTCGAGTTCAGAAAAGGGGTGGGCACGTTCGTGCGCGGCGGGATCCTCGATTACGACCTGCGCTCGCTGGTCAGCTTTACCGAGAAGGCGCGGACGAGCGGCAAGGTGCCGTCCACCCGGGTGCTTTGCCTGGAGGTGCTGCTGGCCAAGGAGGCCGAATTCGAGATCACGGACAAGCTGGGCGTCCACCCGGAGGAAGTGGTCTATTATATCGAGCGGCTGCGGCTCGCAGATGGGCAGCCGGTGATCCTTGAGCACCGCTACGTAGTGCAAAGATTCTGTCCCGATCTCTCCCAACGCGAGCTGTCCGGCTCTCTGTACGCGCTGTGGACCGGCAAGTACAAGCTGGACATCGTGGGCGCGGATCAGACGATCCGTGCGGTGTCGATCGACGCCCCGGACGCCGAGCTGCTGGGGGTGGAGGATGGGACGGCAGGCTTTCTGGTCATCTCTACCGGCCACCTGAGCGGCGGCGTGCCGCTGTGGTGGGAGCGTACGCTCTTTCGGGGCGACGCATACGAGTTTCACAACCGGTTGGGCCCTGTTCAGACGGCACGCCCGGCCGCGGGGACGCTCCGCGACCTGGGGAGTGGCGGCCAATAGGGGGGATTCCACGCAGGTACGAAAGGAGAGCACGATGAGCAGCAACACGATTCGAGTCGCCGTAAACGGGTACGGCGTGATTGGCAAGCGTGTGGCCGACGCGGTGCTGCAGCAGCCCGACATGGAGCTGGCCGGCGTGGGAGACGTGGTCAGCGACTACCGGGTCAAGGCGGCAGTGGTGCACGGGATCCCGGTCTATGCCTCGCTCGCCGAGCGCACGGGCGAGATGCGAGAGGCCGGCATTCCGGTCGCCGGGACGCTCGATGATCTGCTGGCGGGCGTGGACGTGGTGGTAGACTGCACTCCCAAGGGGATCGGCGCGCGCAACCTGGAGCGCTACCGGTCCGCGGGGATCAAATCGGTCTTTCAGGGAGGCGAAGCGCACAGCCTGACCGGGCACTCTTTTGTCGCCCAGGCGAATTACGAGACGGCACTGGGCCGGGATACGACGCGCGTGGTCTCGTGCAATACGACCAGCACGGTCCGCACCTTGACCGCGCTGCGTGCAGCCGGCCTCCTGGTCAAGGCACGCGGCGTGTTGGTGCGGCGTGCGACCGACCCGTGGGAGTCGGATCACAACGGGATCATGAACACGGTGGTGCCCGAGCCACACATCCCCAGCCACCAGGGACCGGACGCGCAGACCGTCGTGCCCGAGCTGGACGTGGTGACCATCGCTGCCAAGGCTGCACACACGCAGACGCACAATCACTACTGGGTCGTCGAGCTGAGCCGGTCCGCGAGCCGCGAGGAGGTGCTCGACGCCTTTCGCCAGGCACCGCGCATCGCGTTCATCCGGGTCAGCGACGGCATCGTCGCCCTGAACAGCACGATCGAGCTGATGAAGGACCTGGGGCGCCCGCGCGGCGACATGTGGGAGGTGGCGCTGTGGGAGGACATCCTCACCGTCAACGGGCGCGAGGCCTACTATACCTACCAGGTGTACAACGAGGCGATCGTGGTCCCGGAGA
>CAZLMZ010000218.1:0-1603 GCA_964560475.1 uncultured Anaerolineae bacterium | reverse complement strand
GGGGATGAGGCATCATCGTGCACCAGAAGGAGACAGGCATGCCAAGGTTGATGCGATGCAAGTACTGCGGGACGCTGCAGGATGAACCTGCGGGATCCAAGATCTGTGCCCAGTGCGGTGGGCCGCTGGCCTGGGAAGAGGCACCGAGCCAACCTTCCTATCTGCGCGCGCAGCTCGAGCTCGACCAGGTATCGGCGCCGCCCGATCAGGTGGTCGAACGGCACCTGATCCTGACCATCGACACGCCAGACACGCTGCCGCCCGGCGAACGCGTACAGAGCGCCTCCGGTCGCGAGGCGCTGCATTTCACCGCCGTGCTCGACGTGTCCGGATCGATGGGGGGTGCCAAGATCAAAGCCGCCAAGCGCGCCGTGCAGGACGCGGTAACACGCCTGCAAGAGGGAGATGTATTCTCCCTGGTTGCCTTTTCCACTTCTGTACGCACTCTGCTGCAGGCCGAGCGCGTGGATGCGGACTTGCAGGGACGTGTGCGGAGCCTGATACAGGAGTTGGACGCAGGCGGGCAGACCGCGCTGTGCGGCGGGTTGGAGGAGGGGATCGCCAGTGCGGTCGCGGCGCGGCGGGCGACGAACCTCGTGCTGCTGCTCAGCGATGGGCAGGCCAACGTGGGCGAGACGGACGTCGAGGCAGTGGGACGCCGGGCACTGGCAGCGCGTGCGGAGGGGATCACGGTATCGACCCTGGGAGTGGGGAGCGACTATAACGAGGCGCTCATGGCCGAGATCGCGATCGACGGGGGCGGCCGCTTCTATCACCTTGCCAATGCAACCCAAATTGCAGCCTACCTGACCGGCGAACTGGGCGAGATGACGTCGCTGGCAGCGCGTGACGTCGTGGCTACATTCGAGCTTCCCCCGGGCGCTGGCCTGCAGCCGCTGTCGGCAGCGTACCCGGTGCAGGGCCATGCGGTCACGTTGGGCGACATCCCGCTTGCAACCTCGCTCGAAGTGGTGCTGCGTATCCTGCTCCCGCCGCAGCCCGGCGGAGCCCGCACGCCGATCACGGGGACGGTAGGCTACCAGTCGCCGGCGGGGCACACGCTGTCGACCGCGCTCAACCAGGTCACGGTGCGCTATGGCGCCGCCGGTGAGGCACCGCTGCCCGGCGTGGTACGGCCCGTGGTACGGCGCGTGCTGGAACAGATGCAGGCGGCCAGCGTGCTGGCGACCGCCAAGGCCGCGACACGGGGCGTCGCCGATGCACGGCGCGAAGGCGAGGCAGCGATAGCGCAGATGCGGCAGTACGCCGCGCTGCTGGGCGAGGAGGAAGCGCAGGAGCTGCTGGCGCAGGATGCCCAAATGCTGAGCGCGATGGCCGCGCCTGCCCCCGGCGTTCAGGCCAAGGAAGCGACCTTTGCCGCGATGCGCCGCCAGCGCGGCGGCAAGAGATTCGACAAGGCCTAGGCCTGCCTGGACGGCCCGTGCCTGTATCCCGGCGATCCGGTGACGACGCCCTGCGGCAGCCCGGCACGGGCCAGCGCAGGCGTTAGCTGCGCGGCGAGGATGCCGACCAGGTAGACATCCCGCTCGCTGAATGCCCCGGCCTGGGCGGAGAGAAGAACGATGGCCCCGATCGGGCTGGC
>CAZLMZ010000217.1:2077-5839 GCA_964560475.1 uncultured Anaerolineae bacterium | reverse complement strand
CCGCAGGACGAGATCGAGCAGCGCCTGGCTTTGCTTCCTGACTGGAAGAGCTCGGTCGAGAAAGGCTACCTGCGCAGGTACTCGCAGCTCGTGACTTCGGCCAATACCGGTGCGGTGTTCGAGTAGGCCGGGCTGTTCCCTGGCGGCCGTAGGCTGTAAGAGCTCGGCGTTCTCGGGTGGAGGGTGGGCAAGAATCCGGCGGATTCTCATCCGCCGGATAGGAATCCGATGATGAAGGAGAGAGCTATGAAGATAAAGGGTGCGCAGGTCGTCTGTGAGAGCCTGGTGCGCGAAGGGGTAGATGTGATCTTTGGTTACCCCGGCGGAGCGGTCATCCCGATCTATGATGCATTGGTGGATTATCCGCTGCGCCATGTCCTGGTTCGCCACGAGCAGGCCGCCGCCCACGCCGCCGATGGCTATGCGCGTGCGACGGGCAGGGTCGGCGTGTGTTTCGCTACCTCAGGACCCGGCGCAACGAACCTGGTTACCGGCATTGCTACAGCTCACCTCGACTCGTCCCCTCTCGTGGCGGTCACCGGTCAGGTCCCGTCGGCCTATGTCGGCAAGGATGCGTTTCAGGAGGTCGACGTGACCGGGATCACGCTTCCGATCACCAAGCATAACTACCTCGTCACCAACGCAGAAGATCTACCCCGGGTGATGAAAGAGGCGTTCCATATCGCCCGTACGGGCCGCCCCGGTCCCGTGTTGGTCGATATTACCAAGGATGCCCAGACGGGCGAGGTTGAGTTCGAGTATCCTGCGGAGGTCGATCTGCCGGGGTACAAGCCGACGGTCCGGGGACACGAAGGACAGATCAAGCAGGCGGCCCAGACGATCGCGGAATCGAGGCGGCCGGTGATCTTTGCCGGACACGGCGTCACGCTCGCGAATGCGCAGCAGGAGCTGAGGCAGCTAGCGGAAACGATCCACGCTCCGGTGATCACCACTTTGCTCGGCATTGGGTCGTTCCCTCGTACGCATCCCCTGTGCCTGGGTATGTCGGGCATGCACGGGGAAGCTTACGCCAACAAGGCTGTGCAGGGCGCAGACCTGCTGATCGCGATCGGCATGCGCTTTTCCGACCGTGTCACGGGCAAGGTAGATACCTTTGCGCGCGATGCCAAGGTGATCCACATAGATGTCGATCCGGCAGAGATTGGCAAGAACGTGCCGGTGGACGTCCCCGTCGTAGGGGACGTAAAGCAGGTACTCGAGTCGCTGAACGCACGCGTCGAGAAGGCGGACCACACCGAGTGGCTGGAAACGGTCCATGCCTGGCGCGAGGACTCGGAGCAGCGCGATATCCTCAACCGGGAGACGGACGACATGCTGCCACCGTATATCATCCGCCAGATCTGGCACGCGAACATGGGGCAGGCGATCATGGTGAGTGATGTGGGCCAGAACCAGATGTGGGAGGCCCAGTACTACTTGCACGACAAGTACCGGAGCCTGATCACGTCCGGTGGCCTTGGTACAATGGGCTTTGCGCTGCCTGCTGCGATAGGGGCGCAGGTAGGCTGCCCAGACGACGAGGTGTGGGTCACCGTGGGCGACGGCGGGATCCAGATGAATATCCAGGAACTGGCTACAGTCGTTCAGGAGGAGTTGCCGCTCAAGATCGCGATCCTGAACAACAGTTATCTGGGCATGGTTCGTCAATGGCAGGAGCTCTTTTTCGGGCGCCGCTATTCTGGTACACCGATCTCCAGCCCAGACTATGTGAAGCTGGCCGATGCGTATGGGTTGACCGGGCTGCGCGTCACGAAAAAGGACGCGGTGGTGCCAACGCTCAAACGGGCACGCGAGATAGGTGGCCCCGTGCTGATCGAGTTCCGTGTGGTAGAGGAAGAGAACGTATACCCGATGGTTCCGGCGGGTGCGGGCATCTCGAGCATGTTGCGCCGGCCGATGGCGGATGTCGATGACGATTCGAAAGCAGGTAGGAGCCCGAACGAGGAGGCATCATGAAACAGACCCTCATTGCGCTGGTGCAGGATCATCCCGGGGTGCTCGATCGGGTTGCCAGCCTATTCAGGTGCCGCAACTTTAACATTGAGAGCCTGACCGTCGGTCACAGCGAGACGCCCGGTATCTCGCGAATGACGCTGGTGGTCGACTGTGACAGTGAGGCACACCGCGAGCAAGTGGTCAAGCAGTTCCACAAGCTGATCGAGGTGACCAAGGTCATTGAGGATGCGACGCCGGACCGGGCTGTGTACCGGGAGCTGGCTTTGGTCAAGGTGGCGGCGACGCTCGAGACGCGTTCCGCGATCATCCAGTTGGTCGACGTGTTCCGTGCGCAGGTGATCGACGTGGCACAGGCATCGATGACGATCGAGATCACAGGCGATGAGGACAAGGTGGATTCGCTGGTAAATCTGCTTCGCCCCTTTGGCATAAAGGACCTCGCTCGAACGGGGCGCGTAGCGATGCTGCGTGGCGGCAACGGCAAGTCATAGACCGAAAAGGAGAAGAAGACGTGGCAAAGATCAACTTTGGTGGTGTGGTCGAAGAGGTCGTGACGCGGGATGAGTTTTCCCTGGCAAAGGCGCGCGACATCCTGGCAGACGAGGTCGTGGCAGTCCTGGGATATGGCGTCCAGGGGCCGGCCCAGGCACTGAACATGAAGGACAATGGCATAAACGTCATCGTCGGCGGCGATCCTGCACGCAAGCGCTCGTGGCAGAAGGCGATCGATGATGGCTGGGTGCCTGGCGAGACGTTGTTCCCATTTGACGAAGCGGTGTCTCGTGGCACGATCATCCAGTACCTTGTGTCCGATGCAGCGCAGATGATCCTTTGGCCAAAGGTGAAAGCTGCCCTGAGCGAGGGAGATGCGCTGTACTTTTCGCATGGATTCAGTATCGTGTACAGTGACCAGACCAGCGTGGTTCCGCCAGACAATGTAGATGTGATCCTGGTTGCGCCCAAGGGGTCGGGCACGAGCGTGCGTGCGAACTTTCTCGCCGGCAGCGGAATCAACAGCAGCTTTGCGGTAGAGCAGGACTATACGGGGCGAGCTCTCGAGCGCACGATCGCGGTAGGCATCGCGATCGGTTCGGGCTATCTCTTTCCCACGACATTCGAGAATGAGGTCTACAGTGACCTGACCGGGGAGCGAGGCGTGCTGATGGGTGCCCTGGCAGGGGTCATGGAAGCGCAGTACAACGTGCTTCGCGAGCACGGGCATACGCCCAGCGAGGCTTTCAACGAGACCGTGGAGGAGCTCACGCAAAGCCTGATCCGCCTGGTCGACCAGAACGGGATGGACTGGATGTATGCGAACTGCAGCACAACGGCCCAGCGCGGGGCGCTGGATTGGCTGCCTCGGTTCCGCGAGGCGGTGATGCCCGTCTTCAAGGAATTGTATGACAGCGTCACCAGGGGCGAAGAGACCCGGATCGTGCTCGAAGCAAACAGCTCGCCCGATTACAAGGAAAAGCTGCAGGAAGAGCTGCGCGAGATGCACGAATCAGAGATGTGGTTGGCAGGTGCGGCGGTGCGATCGCTGCGACCGGGGAACGAGTAGCACTGTTTACCTTACGAAGGTGGCGCATCAGAATGCGCGACGCATTCGCAAGGGACAGCGGAGGTAGGTGCAATGGACGAGAGTGGGGTTGGCATTCGCGACAAAGTGCTGGTGTTCGATACGACCCTCCGCGACGGTGAGCAGTCGCCGGGGGCCGCGCTGACCACCAAGGAGAAGATCGAGATCGCCCACATGCTCGAGGACATGAGGGTCGACGTGATCGA
>CAZLMZ010000217.1:0-1977 GCA_964560475.1 uncultured Anaerolineae bacterium | reverse complement strand
ACTGCGAACACGCTGGCCGGGATCGTCAACGGCGCGCGCCAGGTCGAGTGCACGATCAACGGGCTGGGTGAGCGGGCCGGCAACGCTTCGTTGGAAGAGGTCGTCATGGCACTCCGCACGCGCCAGGACTTTTTCAAGGCCGACACGAGCATCAATGCCAAGTTGATCTACCCGGCAAGCCGCATGGTGTCCGATCTGACGGGCATTCCAGTGCAGCCCAACAAGGCGATCGTCGGTGCCAATGCCTTTGCCCACTCTTCCGGGATTCACCAGGATGGAGTGCTCAAGGAGCGGACCACGTACGAGATCATCAACCCGCAGGACATTGGCGTCCCCGAGTCGGAGATCGTGCTATCGGCACGTTCTGGACGCCACGGCCTGCGCCATCGCCTCGAAGAGCTGGGATATCACGTCGCCGACGAGCAGTTCGATGCCATCTATGAACGCTTCTTGGAGGTGGCGGACAAGAAAAAGACAGTCGACGTGCGCGATCTAGAGAACATCGTCGCGGGCCAGTCGCTCGTCTTTTTCGAAGAGACGTTCGAACTGGTCAAGATGCAGGTCATGTGTGGCACGGCAGGCATCCCCACGGCCTCTGTCTGTCTGCGCGGGCCAGGTGGGAACGTGGCATGCGAGGCCAGCATGGGCAACGGGCCGGTCGATGCCGCGTACAATGCCATCGACAAGATCGCGCAGGTTCCCAACGAATTGGTCGAGTTCTCGATACAGGCCATCACCGAGGGGATGGACGCGATGGCCAAGGTAACGGTCCGCATTCGCGACGTCTCACCGGATGGGAACGGAGGACGGCGCAGGATCTTTATGGGACGCGGCTCCGATACAGACACGGTGGTCGCTGCTGCGAGAGCATACCTGTTCGCGTTGAACCGGCTCCTGGCGGCACAGACTGTGCGCAGCCAGAAGCAAGAGGTGACGGACGAGGTCCGCAAATCACTGGAGCAGATGCAGGCCCGGTATGGCTCGGCGCACAATGCAGATTTCATGGGGTGGGGCGCGCTACGAGATGAGAGGATGGAATAGTATGGGACAGACGATCGCTGAAAAGATCCTGGCCGCGCATACTGCGGGCAGCGTGGCGCCGGGTAAGCTCGTCGAAGTGCAGGTCGACATGGTGCTGGCGAACGACATTACGGCACCGATCTCGATCCGCGAGTTTGCCAAGCTGGGCGTGGACAAGGTGTTCGATCCTAACAAAGTGGCGCTCGTGCCAGACCACTTTGCACCCAACAAGGACATCAAGGCGGCAGAACAGTGCAAGGTACTGCGCGAGTTCGCCAGGCGCTATGGCATCGCCAACTACTGGGAGGTGGGACGAATGGGCATCGAGCACGTCCTGCTTCCTGAGCAAGGACTCGTCCTGCCGGGCGACGTGGTGGTTGGAGCCGATTCGCACACCTGTACGTACGGCGCGGTGGGTGCCTTTGCCACGGGTATGGGTTCGACGGATATCGCGGTGGCGATGGCCACGGGCAGCATCTGGATGAAGGTCCCGGACACGATCCGGATCGTCTACCGCGGACAGCGGCAGCCTTGGGTTGGGGGGAAGGACTTGATCCTGTACACGATCGGCCTGATTGGCGTCGAGGGTGCGCGCTACCAGGCGATCGAGTTCGCCGGACCGGCGGTCGCGGCGCTGCCAATGTCGGGACGCTTTACCATGTCGAATATGGCGATCGAGGCAGGGGGCAAGGCAGGCCTCTTTGGGGTGGACGGGGCGACGTGCGGATACCTGGACGGCCGGGCAAGCCGCAGTTGGACGGCATACGATGCCGATCCAGATGCAGCGTATGCCCGGGTCATCGAGATCGACGTTTCGGAGATCGAGCCGCAGGTTGCTTTTCCCCACTTGCCGAGCAATGCGCGCCCTGTAAGCGAGGCTGGCACGATCCAGATCGATCAGGTCGTGATCGGGTCGTGCACCAACGGCCGGTGGGACGATCTGGTAGAGGCTGCGAG
>CAZLMZ010000216.1:0-5847 GCA_964560475.1 uncultured Anaerolineae bacterium | reverse complement strand
CTGGCGTTCCCGGATGAGTCTCAGTTGCTAGTACGTCTCAAAGCGGTCGACGTCCCAGACAAACACGGCAGCGCTGCCTACCTGGGCAAAGGTGCGGCGCGGTATCGCGCGCGGCAGCGGGCCCGTGCTGACCTCGGCCTCGGCTTCCGATTCCCTGGACTCGACGTGAGAACGGCAGTTGTTCTGGATGATGGTCAGCACGTTCTCGACCTGGTCGGCCTCGACGCCGATATAGAGCGATTCTTTCGACTGCCGCAAAAAGCCGCTGCGGCTGTCGTTAAAGGTAGCGGTATACCCGCCTGCGATCAGGGCCTCCAGGACGCGCGCCGCTTCCTCGCGGTCGATGATCGCCATCACCATTTTCATCGGAGGCTCCTCTCCGCCCACGCGGCCCGATATTCGGTCAGGGCCTCGGCCAGCACCGCACGCGCCTCATCGCTGAGCTGGCCGGTCTCGCCGATCCCCTCGAAGGTCTCTGGGTATTCGGCACTAAAGCGGTCGAGGATATCCTCCTCGAAGATGGGCACCTCGCCTGGCGCCACCTCGTCGAGATAGCCGCCCGACGCGGCAAAGAGCACGACGATCATCTCGGGCAGTGACATCGGTTCGTGCTCGGGCTGCTTGAGCGCGGCCTCGAGGCGGACCCCGCGTTGGATCTGGCGCTGCGTCGCCTCGTCGACTTCGGTCCCAAAGCGCGCAAAGCGGGCCACCTCCTGGTATTGAGCCAGGTCGAGCTTGAGCTTGCCCGCCACCTCACGCATGGCCGGCACCTGCGCGGCGCCCCCCACACGCGAGACCGATTGGCCCACGTCGACGGCGGGACGCACGTTGCGGTTGAAGAGGTCGGTATCAAGCACGATCTGGCCATCGGTGATCGAGATCAGGTTGGTGGGAATATAGGCCGAGATATTGCCGCGCTGCGTCTCGATGATCGGCAGTGCAGTCATAGACCCGGCGCGCATGTCATCGCTCAGCCTGGCGGCGCGCTCGAGCAGGCGCGCGTGCAGGTAAAAGATGTCACCGGGGTAGGCCTCGCGTCCCGGCGGTCGCCGTAGCAGGAGGCTCAGTTCGCGATAGGCGTCGGCGTGCTTGGTCAAGTCATCGTAGACGATCAACACGTCGCTGCCGTCGTACATGAACGCCTCGGCCATGGCACACCCGGCATAGGGTGCCAGGTAGCGCAGAGCCGGTGGATCGTCCGCCCCGGACATGACCACAGTCGTGTAGGACATGGCCCGGTGCCGGCGCAGAGTCTCGATCACAGAGAGAGTGGAGGACTTTTTCTGGCCCACGGCGACATAGACGCAGAGCACGCCATTATCGCGCTGGTTGAGGATCGCGTCGACAGCCAGCGTGGTCTTGCCGGTCTGCCGGTCGCCAAGGATCAGCTCGCGCTGCCCACGGCCGATGGCCAGCATCGAATCGATGACCTTGAGCCCGGTATAGAGCGGCTCGTGCACGGGAATGCGCTCGGTGATGCCCGGCGCTTCGTGTTCGAGATAGGAATCGTCTGGAGCCTCGATCGGCCCCCGGCCGTCGAGCGGATCGCCCAGCGGGTTGATCACCCGGCCCAGCAGACGACGGCCCACCGGCACCCGCAGCCGCTCGCCCGACCCGGTAACCAGGTCGCCGCCCTGGATGCCCTCGTCCGACCCGAGCAAGATCACGTCAATGCTGCCATATTCGAGGTTGAGCACCATGCCCTGCACACCGGTCGGAAAGGTGACCAGCTCTTCCGTGCGCGCGCTGGGCAAGCCGGACAGCTTGGCTACGCCATCGCCAATGCGCTGCACGGTGCCCACGTCGCGGAACCGCACCTGGCTGCCGACCCGCCGGACGCCTTCGCGCAGCGAGTGGATCACCGGGCCTACCGTGGGCTGAAGCTGTTTCATACCCAGGAGCTCGGCTGCCCGGTCACTGATCTGCTTGACCATGCCTACGTCGCCGACGTGGACTGCCTTGAGCCCGTCTGCGCCCGAACGCAGGGCACGGAGCACTATGTTGACGTCGGGGCGTGGCCGCGACTCATTCCTCGATGATCTGCTCATTGAGTGCATCCAGCGCCTTGTCGCGCAGCTCGTCCAGCTGGCCCGCGATCGAGCTGTCCACGATAATGTCTCCAATACGCACGCGCACACCGGCGACGAGGTCGGGATCGATGCGCACCTCCAGGTCGACGTGCCGGTCGGCAAGGGCAGTGAGCGTACGCGCCAGCAGGCCCTGCTGTTCGAGCGTCAGGGACTCGGCCGTCGTCACGTGCGCCGTAGGCTCTCGATCGCCCAACGAGTTACGAAAGGCTTCGACCCGCTCAATATCTGTACGGCCCATCTCCCAGATACGCTCGCTCAACTGGCGGATCAGCGTGCCGTGGACCGTCTCTGGCACGACGTTACGAATGAGGGTCCCACTGACGTCGAGAATGGCATCGACCAGCTCGTTATGGAACGTATCCACAGCCTGGCTGCGAATGCGGTACGCATCGGCCTGGGCCTCGACCAGGATCTGCTCGATCTCTCCCTGCGCATCCTGAAGCAACTCTCCGCGCTCCTCCTCCGCCCGCTCGCGGGCGAGCGCGATCATGTTGGCCGTCTCTTCATCGAGCCGCGAGAGCCGCTCGTCCAGCTCGGCCCGCTGCACGGAAACGGCCTGGCGCTCGCGCTCTACTTCCTGCAACGCGCGATCGCGCTGCTGGCGGCGCTGCTGGATCGTGGTCCGGATCGGCTTGAAAAGCAGCCAATAGAGCAGGCCAAGGAAGGCGAGGAAATTGATGATCTGAAAGACGATCGTTGCTGCATCCAGGTTCAGCATGTCGGATCCCTAGCACTCATCCTAACGACGCATAGTAGGCCAGGCACGGGCACGCCCGTATGCACAGCCTGCACCCATCTCGCCGCAGGCATAGCTACCCCACTGGCGGCACGAGGCGATCGAGGACCGGGTTCGCAAAGAGAAGAATCAGGCAGATCAGGAGCACATAGATCGCCGTCGACTCGAGCAGAGCCATAGAGACGATCAACGTACCACGCAGATCGTTCGCCGCCTCGGGCTGGCGAGTCATGCCGTCGAGTGCCTTGAGCACGGCACGTCCCTCGACGATGGCGGGCATGAGACAGCCCAGCACGATCGCCACCGCGGGGGTGATCATGATGACGAGAGCGACAACGGTTGCGGAATCCAAGTGTCGTACCTCCTAGTCCTGTGCAGTTTCGAGCGATCCACCGATGTATGACGACGCGAGTACGGTAAACACATAGGCCTGCAAGAGGCCGGTGATACTGCCAAGTGCAACCATGATCAACGGCACGCCGACCGGCACGAGGGAAAAGAGCACGATGACGACCAGCTCGGCGCCGACCATATTGCCAAAGAGACGGACGGCCAACGACGTCGTGCGGCTGACGTATCCGATCAGATCGAGCGGCGCCAGGGGGGTGAGAAACGTCTTGAGGAAGCCCAGCACACCCACCGCGCGAATCGTAAAAAAGAAGACCGAAGCAAGGACGACCAGGGCGAGGGCGATAGGCGTGTTGATATCGCGGGTCGGCGTAAAGATTGCGGGGATGATCCCGCCCAGGTTGGCGACGGCCAGAAAGAGAAAGAGCGAGCCGAGAAAGGGCACGTACGGCTCTACGTTTCCGGGGATGAACCCGCTCGCCGTGCTCTCGATAAAGTCGATCAACATCTCAAGCAGGACAGGTACGCGCCTGCGGACGATCACGATCCCCACAATGATCAAGATCATCAACGCCCAGGTCGAGATGACAGATTCCCGCACACCCACGCCGAACACCCGGAACACGACGTCGGATACGATCTCATCTGTGATCCCCATACACGACTCCCCTCACACAACCCGCACGTATCGCCCTGTATCCCCTCACATGGGGGACACATCCGTGTCGCCCCGGCTACCCAGTTGACGATGCATCCAGAACATGGTGACCCAGCGCGAGCAGAGATAGCCCAGCAAGGCAGCAGCCCCAGAGATGGGTCGATGCCGGAATGCCAGGACCAGCACGGCCGAGGTCATAGCCAGGCGCAGGACGTACCCGCCCGCCACCCAGCCAATCAACGCGCGCTGGCTGAGGCGCTCGACCGTCCACTTGCGGCTAAGGGCGTTCACCACCTCTACTGCGGCGCCCGCCAGGAACCAGAGGACCACGATCAGCGCACCCATCGCCCGGTCTACTCAGCCGCCCGATCCGCTGCCGGCTGCTCACGCTCGATCGAGGCAACCAGGGCCTCGGACAGCCGATCAAAGCGCATCGGACCACCTACGACCTCATGCTCACCCGCAAGGAATACAGTCACCGTACCGTGGCGCACCTGGACGATGCCAGCGGGCAGCTCGACCTCGTGCTCGCCGGCGACATCGTCATAGCGCAGCGTGGCCGGCACCGTTCGCCCGATCATGGGCAGGTGTCCGGGCCAGATGGTCAAGGGACGCTCGCGGGCCAGTTCGACGTGGACCCACCGCACCGCTCCCGCGTCGAGCAGCGTCTCCGAGGGCGTCCACACCACCAGCCGGAGCGGCTCAGGCACCCTCCCTGCCCTCCGCCGCGATCTGCTGTGCCTTGGCCACGGCGTCGTCGATCGTGCCGACCATGTAGAACGCCTGCTCGGGCAGGTCGTCGTGGCGCCCGTCCAGGATCTCGCGAAAGCCGCGCAGCGTCTCTTCCAGTGGCACATAGCGGCCCGGCAGGTTCGTGAACTGCTCGGTCGAGAAAAAAGGCTGCGTCAAAAAGCGCTGCGCACGGCGCGCGCGGCCAACGATCATGCGGTCCTCATCGCTCAGCTCTTCCATGCCGAGGATGGCGATCACGTCCTGGAGCTCCTGGTAGCGCGCCAGCAGGGCACGGACGCCAGTCGCGACCCGATAGTGCTCCTCGCCGACGCTCGACGGCGTGAGCAACGAACTGTGCGAATCGAGCGGATCGATGGCCGGGTAAAAGGCCTGGCTGGACAAGCGCCGGGAAAGGAGCGTCGTCGCGTCGAGGTGGGCAAAAGTGGCAACGACGGCGGGGTCAGTCGGATCGTCCGCCGGAACGTACACAGCCTGGATCGAAGTGACCGCTCCCCCACTGGTGGTCGTGATCCGCTCTTGGAGCATGCCCATCTCGGTCTGCAGGGTAGGTTGATACCCGACTGCACTCGGCAGGCGGCCCAGCAGCGCCGAAACCTCTGAACCAGCCTGGATGTAACGAAAGATATTGTCCATGAAGAGCAGCACCTGGCGCCGCTCCCGGTCGCGGAAATACTCGGCCATGGTCAGTGCGGTCAGCGGCACCCGCAGGCGTGCGCCCGGTGGTTCGTTCATCTGCCCAAAGACGAGGATCGTGTGGTCGATGACGCCGCTGTCGCGCATCTCCAGCCACAGCTCGTTGCCCTCGCGGCTCCGCTCGCCCACCCCGGCAAAGAGGGCGATACCCGAATGCTCCTGGATGGTGTGCCGGATCAGCTCGATGATCAGCGTCGTCTTGCCGACCCCGGCACCGCCAAAGAGGCCGATCTTGCCGCCCTGCGGATAGGGCGTCATCAGGTCGATGGCCTTGATCCCGGTGACAAAGGGCGTCGTCGCCACGCGCAGTTCCTCGAGCGGGGGCGAATCCACGTGGATCGGGCGCCTAGTTGCCCCGTCGAGCGGGGGCCCGCCGTCGATCGGCGCGCCGAGGACGTTGAACATGCGGCCCAGCGTCTGGGGACCAACCGGCACCTGGATCGGTGCCCCGGTATCGATCGCAGGCAGGCCGCGCTGCAGCCCGGCGGTATTGCCCATGGCAATGCCGCGCACCGTGTGCGGGGTCACGTGTTCCTGGACCTCGACCACCAGGATGCCCTCTTCGGTCC
>CAZLMZ010000215.1:4216-5850 GCA_964560475.1 uncultured Anaerolineae bacterium | reverse complement strand
CCACGAACTGCGTGCCGACCATCAGCACGCCCCCGAGCACGATCAAGCCGATGGTGAGGATGCGCAGTCCCCGTGCGACCGCAGGATGCGCCCATAGGTAGGCATCCATGTCACGCAAAGGCGTGATGTATTCCGCTAGCACCGCCACTGCCAGGATGGCCAGGATGAGCAGGACCGTGCCTAGCCAGTTGCGTACCCGTTCACGTAAGGTCATCTGACTGTTCAGCTCCTCATAGGGCGCACATGAGCTCTGGGCTGGGATGTCCGTCACCGCCAACCTTGCGAAGGGGACACATCAGAATGCGCAGCACCCCTTCGGCACGCTCACCCTGCGAGCGCTGGGCAGGGCAGGCTCTGCGCAAGGTTGGCGCATCAGCGCGCTGTCGGCAGGCGGGGCACGTCAAAGGGCACGGGCTTGCCCATGCGCTGCAGCAGCATAGCGCGCATGACGACGCGGTCGTCCCACGGATATTCGACCGCGCCAAAGCACATGGACTGCTCGTGTCCTTTGCCGGCGGCGACGACGACGTCGCCAGGACGGGCCAGCTCCACGGCGAGGGCGATGGCCGCGACGCGATCCGGCACGCGGTAGTAGCGTGCGCCCTCGCCCGCTCCTTCACGCGCCCCGGCGCGCTCGCAGCCCTGGGCGATGACGTCGATGATCTCGTCCAGGTCCTCCGTGCGCGGATCCTCGGCGGTGATCACGGTCACGTCGGCCAGGCGCCCGGCGATCTCGCCCATCATAGGACGCTGCAGGACGTCGCGCTGGCCCGCGCAGCCAAAGACGACGATCAGCTTTCCCTCGGTCTCGGCGCGGAGCGCAACGAGCGCCTGCTCCAGCGCATTGGGCGAATGGGCGAAATCAACGATCGCCGCGAAATCCTGTCCCTCCTCGATCCGTTCCATGTGCCCGCTCACCGCCTGCAGCGCGTACACGCCCTCCTGGATCGCCGCCACTGGCACGTCGAGGGCCAGCGCAGCAGAGGCGGCAGCGAGAATGTTGTACACGTTGTAACGCTCGATTAGCCGCGTGCGGATCGCAAAGTGGGCGCCGGGCGCGTGCAGGGCAAAGGTCCGCTCTCCACTCTGCAGGCGCAGATCGGTCGCCGTTACGTCCGCCTTTGCCTCCAGGGCGTAGGACAGCCGGCGATCTGCCGGGATCGATACCAGGATCGGGTAGGAGCGGTCTTCGGCATTGAGCACCGCGACCTTGGGGACGCCCGGCTTGCGCCACGAGGTCGACAGGAGATGGAACAGCCGCGCCTTGGCAGCGCAGTACTGCTCCCACGTGCCGTGGTAGTTGAGGTGTGAATGCGTGATGTTGGTTACTACCGCCACGTCCACATCCACGGCCGTCACGCGGTGCTGTGCCAGCCCGTGCGACGTCGCCTCGAGCACAGCGACGTCGGTCCCCGCTGCTACCATCTCAGCCAGCAGGGCCTGGATCTCGGGTGCATCCGGAGTAGTAACGTGCAAGCCAGTATCCAGGGACCGGTCGCCAATCAGCGCGTTCACCGTGCTGATCATGCCTGCCTTGCGACCCGCAGCGGTCAAGATGGAGCGCAGGAGGTTGACCGTCGTCGTCTTGCCCTCGGTTCCGGTCACGCCGATCACCGTCATGTCGCGGCTGGGAT
>CAZLMZ010000215.1:0-4116 GCA_964560475.1 uncultured Anaerolineae bacterium | reverse complement strand
CATCGCACTGTCAAACCACGAGCCGCAAAGAGGCACGGAGGAAAGCAAAAAGACCCTTCACCCGTGTCGAGATGAAGGGTCTGGCTTGTCTGTGGAGATGGTTCGGATATCGGCTACCTAGGGGGTCCAGGCCCAGCCCTGCTTCTTGACGAAATCGGTCAGCCAGGGCACCTCTACCCACTTGCCCTGGTAGGACTGAATGCCAAGATAGATCGGGTAGATGTAGGCCAACGCCGTCACTACACCGATACCGCAGGTGATCGCCGAGATGATGCTGACCAGGACCGAGATCACAACGAGCACTGCCAGCGCCATAACCGCATTGTACTTGACAAACGGCCTCTGCTTCTTGTCCTCCATAAACAGCGCGATGAGGGCGACGACGCCGGTGATCCAGCCGAGTAATGCCCACAACTTGTCGTCGTCACTGATCTCGACCGTTTCGGCCGCGCTGGGGACCTGGTTCTCTTCCATCATGCCTCCTTGATTGAGAAATTGGGGAGCGATACACAAAGGTTATGGAAACACTTTTATTCTAACATTGCCATCACGAAATGTCAACTGTTGTCCGTGCGTCGAAAGCGTGCTACAATCGGTTCGAGCTGTCCTGAGCGAGCATAGAGGAGTGCGAGATGGCCCGAGTTGTGTTTATGGGGACGCCAGAGTACGCGATCCCGAGCCTACGCGTCCTGGCCGAACGACACCAGGTGGCCCTCGTGGTGACCCAGCCCGACCGACGCCAAGGACGCGGGCGCAAGCTCGTCTCTTCTCCGGTCAAAGCCTATGCGCTGCAGCACGACCTGCCAGTCTGGCAGCCACCTACGCTGCGCAAGCCAGAGGCCATCGAACGCCTGCAAGAGGCAAGTGCTGACCTGTACGTTACCGCCGCAATCGGCCTGATCCTTCCCCCTGCCGTCCTCGCGCTTCCGCCGCACGGCTGCTTGAACGTGCACGCCTCCCTTCTACCCCGATGGCGAGGAGCAGCGCCGATCGCCGCTGCCATCCTGCACGGGGATAAAGAAACCGGTGTCACCTTGATGCAGACAGACGAGGGCCTGGATACTGGCCCCATCGTGTCCCAGGCCCGCTGCCCGATCCGCCCGGGCGATACCACGGCAAGCCTGACCCCCTGCCTAGCTGAGCTCGGAGCAGACCTACTGTCCACTACGCTCCCCCGCTGGCTTGCCGGTGAGATCGAGCCGCAACCGCAGCCAGAGGAGGGCGTAACGCTCGCCCCGCGCCTCGCCAAGCGGGATGGGCGGATCGACTGGCAGCAGCCAGCGGCACAGATCGATCGCATGATCCGCGCCTACACGCCCTGGCCCGGAACCTATACCACCCACAAGGGGCAGAGGCTGCTCGTGCTTCGGGCACGGGCACTGCCAGAATGGCAGGGTAGCGGCGAACCCGGCCAGGTGATCGCACTGTCTGCAGAGCAGATCGTCGTCGTCACCGGCAAGGGCGCCCTGCACCTGATCGAGATCCAGCAGGCCGGGCGGAAGGCCATGTCGCCGCAATCCTTTGTCCAGGGCCACAGCGACCTGATCGGTTCGACGCTCGGCAGGAGCGCTTGAGCCGTCCACCCCGAATGGCTCACGATCCTCTCGAACGGGCTATCTGCTATACGCGTAAGGGCGATCGAACGTTTCACCCCTAGTGCAGCCCCGCGCAGATTTTACATAAGCCCCTTGACAAAACCAGGGATCTATACTATGATGAGATTAGGCTCGTACGAGAAGCAGTCTTACATATGCCTATCTATGCATAAGCAAAGGCTTTATCATAGCCCCAGGTCGAGGCACGAACGAGCTGTCATCGTCGGAAGTCGCGGGATGCAGGACAATCGGCATCCCTGATAGTGAGACAGAAGCCAGGTTTGCGATGCAGGGGGGCGCGCAACGCGGGGTGGCCTGGTCCTCCATCATCCCCCCTTTGAAATTCTGTCGCTTCGAGTGCACGTGGCGCATGAGATCAGCCAAGAACCCTGAGCAGGGAAACGAGCAAGCCGCAGGCAGGGCTCAGATCGACCGTCTCGCAGCATGGATCCAAGATCGGGGCCTCGCTGCGCCGGCTCTCTTGCTGTTCGAGACGAGCAAACCCTTGCTCCCCGTCGGTGCTCAACTGCTGCTGCTTCTGCAGCCTCTGCTCGGCACCCTGGGACCCGCCATTGGTTGGCTGGGAGAGGACGCGGGGTTACGCGCGTGCGTCACCTGGCTGGAGGACCCGGCAGCAGTCGATCATCTGCTCGCGCGCCTGGAAGAGCAGCCCGTGGATTGAGAGGCCATGAATACGACGTTGAGTGGTTGGGCGACTCCTGTAGCATTGGTGATCCTGCTGGGGATTGCCTGCCTTTTATGGTGGTTCACCTGGAGGGCTCGCGATGCGTCGCGAGGCACGCGGTCGCTCGTGCAGCGCTTTCCCTTTCGCCGCATCCGAGCCTTTGAGGCATTGAGCGGGTTCCTGGATGTAGCCGTAGAGCGTGGCAAGATCGTTCACGTCTCGTTGGGCGACACTGGCATCGGTGGCAGCAGGACGGCGACGATCCTCTCTGGCCTCACTATCCTGCGCTACCTCGCAGAGCGCGGCGCCGCGGTTGGCTCGGCGCCGACCGTCACCGTCGCCGACCCGACATTGTTGTTCGTCGCCCAAGACGTCGTTCACGATGCGCACAAGCGCGTGGGGCGCGCGGCCGGGTATCGCCCAACGGACGTCCAGCTCATCGCGCCTAACTCGACGGCCTATGCCATCGGCGCCGTAGAAGTGATCCGCGACGAGAGCGTGGCGACCAATGTCATGACCGGCCCGTTTAGCGACGAGTACCTGCTACTGGCAGAGCCCGGGGCACAGCGCGGCATTGCCCAGGTCGCCGGATCAGATTCGCTCAACGCACAGCCATACATGTTTGCCACCGCAGACCCCCTCCTTATCGGCGAGGAGCTCTTTGCCGCGGGCGCGTACCTGACGGATCGCCCCGAACACAAAGCCAGCCTGTGGATCCAGGACATCCTGCGCCTGTTGATCGTGGCCGCGATCGTGATCGGCATCCTGATCGTGACCTTGACGGGCTAGACACAGTGGAGGATCGTCGTTGAAGGCGGACCCAAAGGGCGTCTATCCACTCATACTCACAGTGATCGCGGTCTCGATCGGCGTCGTGACCTTGTTGTCGCTGATCGTCGATAACAACGTGCTGACTGCACTGCGCTCCGTATTCGTGGAATGGACGGTGATCGTCATCGCTTTTGCCCTCTTGCTCGGCGTATTCAACGTCGTGCGCGTCCACGCGCGCCGCATTCAAGGTGGGAAGCGAGCGCCCTACAGCGTGCTGCTGCTCGTATCCTTCCTGGTCGTATTCATTCCCGGCATTTTCTCTCCCAATGGTGTGCCAGAGGGAGTGCGAAACTGGGTGGGTCCGACGGGCTATGTCGTCGATTTTGCCTTTCGTTACGTGCAGCGCCCACTCCAGGCGTCGCTCTTTTCGTTGATGGCGTTTTTTGTCTTTACAGCAGCGTGGCGGCTCTTTCGGATTCGTGGAGCAGCCACCTTGGTCATGCTCGTCGCGGCCATCGTCGTCCTGATCGGCTCGATCCGCTTGAGCGTCGGCGGTGGCTGGGCGCTGCCAGCCGCCCTGCGGACGTGGACGATGAACGTGCCCGTGCTGGCTGGTTCGAGAGGCATCTTGCTGGGCATCGCGCTGGGCATCCTCGTCACGGGCCTGCGCCTTTTGCTGGGAATAGAGCGTCCCTATGGCGATTCGTGATCCCAAGGTAGGTGATCGGCCATGAGCCAAGGCCAGAGAAGATACATTCCTTCCTGGTTGCGCGGCATGCGCGGCTGGGAAGAGGCACCAGAGTGGCTCCTGGACAAGATCGAGGAGGAGCAGGGCTTCTCGTTCGTCGATCTGGGGATCACGCCGGAAGCAGCCGGGTTCCGGGTCGACGCAGCACCGATGCAAAAAGACAGCGACGAACCTGTCTTGGGGGGTAGCGACGATCTGCGAGAGGCATACGAGCACGAGCGCCAGGGATCGAGCCACCAGCTTTCCGCGGACCATCCCACCCGGATTGCTTCTGAAGCAGCTCCGGCAGAGCGGGAGCAGGATGCGGAGGAGCCGTC
>CAZLMZ010000214.1:3293-5929 GCA_964560475.1 uncultured Anaerolineae bacterium | reverse complement strand
CCAGCAGGTCGAACTTGGGGCCAATCTCCAGGCCGGCGGTGAGACCCTGCTCCCCAATCTCCATATACCCGCCGTAGAGGATTCGTTTCTTGAGCCCCTTTTCCGGAATCTCGAGCCGGTAGCGAACCTCTCCGCCGAGCTGCGGCGGCTCGCGGCGCCGGGTGTAGGGCACGTAGGCGTCGTCCAAATACCCCTCGAGCTGCTGGCGCGCCTCCGCGAAATGAGCCGCCGGCAGGTGCATGTCGAGGGTACAGCGCTGAAAGGCACCTCGCGTAAAGCCCTCTGCCGGGCCGAGAACTTCGACGCGCAGGTCACCACCGGCGTACGACGCGTCCAGAGTTGCCTCCCTCTCTTCCTTCTTCTCCCCCAGGACGCCGTGCAAGGCGTCCAGATCCCAGGCATAGAGAGCATAAACGCTCTCGCCGCGCACGATCGGGTAGCGCCCGGGCTTGGTGACGACCGCCTCTTCTGGGGGCGGCGAGGTCGTGAACAGGCCCTCCTGTACGTCGAGCAGATTGTCGATCAGGACAGGATAGCGCTGTAGGAGGGCCTGGAAGACGAGGGCATTGACGAACTCGGGGTGGACCCCGGTCACGGCACCGTCGACGCGGATCGCGTACCAGGCCGGCTTCAGACGGCGCTTGCGGTCGATGAGCTCGCGCAGCCGGGCCAGGTAGGACCCTCGCTCCGGGAGCTGCACCTGGTGCGCGACGATCGCCTGGCGCTGTGCCGGATCGGTACAGGCGCCGCAGGCCAGGCAGCGCCCCTCCCCACCCGGCCCACCCAGGCAGTAGCCCGCATCGATCCCGGCCTCGGCCTCCTCGTACTGGCGGTACAGGAAAGCGGGCGGAATATCGGTTTGCACGAACGCGAGCGGAAACGCATAACTAGGCCCCTTTTCACCGAGAAAGGCCTCGTTCCACGACCCCCTCTCGACCAGGCGCCTCCGGAATGCCTCCCAGTAGCCATGCGGCAGGCCGGCGTCGAAGCAGTGCCCCTGCCGTGCCAGCTCGACCAGCGGCTCGACCAGCCAGTACCCGCCCATGGCCAGTACCTGGTTCACGCAGTACACGTCCCAATCAAAAGCCATGCGGAACTCGAACCCGTTGGTCTCGCAGGCCGACTTGACCTGGCCGATCAGCGGGCGCCACGCCGCTTCGTCGAGGTAGAGACGATCGTAACGCAGCGGCGTGAACGGCATGCGCACCAGCAGGCCAAAGGAAAAGACGACGCGCACGCCGCTGTGTTGCGCGCGGCGCGCCTCCTTGATCGCGCGGACCAGGTCGCGAAAGGCCGCCACGTCCTCCTCCGTTTCGTGCCCGGTGAGCATGAAAAAGAGCTTCAGTTCGCGGATCCGGGCGGCCAGGATGCGGTCGAGCAAGGCGCGCAGGTCGGCAGTGGGCAGGCTCTTGTGCAGCCATGCACGCTGGCGCTCGCCGATCCCCTCGATGCCCACCGTAAAGCTGCGCTTGCCCGCTTCGATTTCGGCATCCAGCAGGTAGCCGGCCTGCTGGAGGATATCGGCGCGCTGGCTTTGCACCCCGACGCGGCGAAAGAGCCGGTGCAGGTCGAGCAGCATGGGCAAGATCTCGGCGTGCGTGTTGAAATTAAAGCTGTACAGGCTGATTTCGGGCACGCCCTGCGCGCGCTTGAGGCGGCGCGCGGCGTCGAGCAAGTCAGGCAGCGGCAGCTCGCGGTAGGGCTTGCGATCGTAGCCCTCGAAGCAGAAGGAACAAAACGCCGGGCAGCCATAGTTGATCTGCAGCCTGGCGGCGTGGGCTTCCGGCGTGTTGAGCAGCGGGTAATCGCTCGCCAGGTAGCGCACATCGGGGGCACAGACCGCCTTATGCGCCTCGCCAAAGGAACCGGCAACCCACAGCCCGTCGACGCTGGCCGCGGCGTGCGCCAGCGCCTCCTGCTTGCTGCCGGGTGCCTGCGCCAGGGCCGCGACCAGCCGTTCCACCCTCCCCTCCCCTTCGCCAAAGTAGATGCCGTCGACCAGGCTGTCCCCATCGGGACGGATGACCGCCTGTGTCGCCATGGCGTTCGAGCCGCCGAGGAGCAGGATCGGCCACCGTTCGTCGCGCTCGCTGGCATAGAGCGGGATACCCGTGTGCAGCAGGAGGTAGGGCAGGTTGATCAGCTCGAGCGTGTACGCGTTCGAGATCAGGATCAGGTCGAACGCGCTCGCCGGCTGCAGCGATTGGGTGCCGATCCACTGTGGGAGACCCCCCTCGGCCAGTGCGGCGCGCTCGTGTTCGCCGGGGAAAAAGGCCAGGTCGACGTAGGCCGCCGGCAGGGCGCGCCGCACCTCGTGGTAGAGATAGAGGTGCGGGATCGAGCGGTCGACGTCGCGAAAGGGAGAGAGGCGCGCGATCAGGACCCGGTAGGCGGCCTGATCAAAGGGCGGGTTGTGGTAGGTCGGGTTGTTCGGCGGGAGGTAGGCCTCGAAATGCTTGTAGGGAAAGGTACGGCCAGGGTCTGTCATCGGGCAATTTTCACTTAACTTTCACGCACTCTTCACGCGATCTTTACGTACAATACAGCCCCCCCGTGCTATAATGCAGGTAATGTAATCCTTTCTCTCCTCCTTTCCTTGGAGCGCCAGTGTTGCCGGGCACTGGCGCTCTACTTTT
>CAZLMZ010000214.1:0-3193 GCA_964560475.1 uncultured Anaerolineae bacterium | reverse complement strand
TTTCCGATCACGTTCCCCTGCCCCGCCGTGTTCTCGAGCAGGGTCACCACCTCGACCTCGGGATGGGCCTCGTAGGCGGCGTCGATCGTGCGCGCGATGCGCGCGATCCCCTCTTCCAGCCCCGTTCCCTTGTGCGAGCCGGGATGGAGGACCAGGTACGGGATGCCCGCCTCGTGGCAGCGCGACAGCTCCTCGGCAAAGGCCTCGGTCGATTGGGCGTACACCTGCTCCTCGGGCGAGGCGAGGTTGATCAGGTAGATGGCGTGCGCGACGACCGGCTCGATCTCCGACGCGGCAAGCGTCTCCTTGAACTGCGCCAGCTCCTCCGGCGTGCGCGCCCGGGCGCGCCAGCGCATGTTGTTTCGCAAAAAGATCTGCACCGTGTCGCAGCCGAGCGCCGTCGCGCGCTCGATGGCCCGGTGCAGCCCGCCTGCGATCGAGGTGTGGGCGCCAAAACGCGGCATGGCACCTATCCTTCCAGCGCCGCGCGCAGCGTCGCGATCGTCTGGCGCGCGATCAGCTCCGCCCCGGGCGAGAAATCGAACACCTCGGCCGAGACGTACCCCTGGTAGCCCTCCTCCTGGAGCACGGAAAAGATGGCGCCGAAATCGAAATCGCCCGCTCCGGGGTAGCCGCCGTCCATCTCCTGGACGTGGACGTGCCGCACGTAGGGCATGGTGCGGCGCAGCAACTCGGGCAGCGGCTCGGTTTCGAGACGTGCATTGTGCACGTCGAACATGGTCTGAAAGTTGGGATGGTCGACCTGGCGCACCATCTCGACCGCCTCGTCGAGCGACGTGACGAAATTCGTCGAGTCGGCCGGCAGGGCCTCCATGCACAGCGTGACCCCACGCGCCGCCGCATCGTCGAGGCAGGTCTCGATCATGTCGACGAAGCGTCTCCAGGCCACGCGGTAGGGCACCCCCTCCTGCACCTCACGCTGCTCGGGCGAGCCGATGATCATGACCCGCCCCCCCAGGTCGCCGCAAGCGTGGATCAATGCCTGCATATAGGCCGTCGTCCGGCGGCGCGTGGTTTCGTCGTCGGTGGTGACGTGGAGCCCCTGGGGCGAGACGAAAAGCCAATGCAAGCCCACGATCTCGAGCCCGGCCTCCTCTGCCTGGCGCCGGATCGCCGCTCGCTCGGCAGCAGAAAGGTCTTCCACCGACTCTGCCAGGGTAAAGGGGGCGATCTCGATGCCATCGTAGCCCGCCTCAGCAACAGCCTGTACCGTGTCGGCCCAGCTCCAGCCCTCAAAGGCCTCGTTGCACAGTGCGAACTTTATGCGTCCTCGCTCAGCCATTCGCGCATCTTTTCTACGTACTGTGGAAAGGCGATCTCTGGCTCGAGCAGATCGGGATGCCAGCGCTTTTCCCACTCCAGGATGGCATAGCCGTCGTACCCGCCTTCGACCAGCATGTCGAGCATCTTTTTCAGGGGCACGTCGCCCTCGCCGAGCAGGACGTAGCGGTGGCCATCCTCGGTAGGGACCGAGTCCTTGACGTGAGCGCTGACCGTATAAGGGGCCAGGTTACGGTACGTGACCTCTGGCGGTTCGCCGTTGGTGCGGTAGGGATGGTGCAGGTCCCACAGCACGCGCACGCGGGGATGGTCCGCCCTGGCCATCAATCGCGCAAAGACGGAGGAATCGGTCCACGCGTCGTGCGTCTCCAGGGCCAGCGTCACGTCGTACTGCTCGGCCTCGTCCCCGATCATCCGCAGGTTCTCGACCAGGATCGGCATGATCGTCTCGACGGTATAGCCCTCGGGCACGCGCCCACCATAGACGCGCAGGATGTGCGCGTCCAGCTTGGCAGCGAGCTCCATGTTGCGCCGCGTCTCGTCGAACTGCTTCTCCCGCTCGGCCGGGTCGGCGGTGGCGTAACGCGCGCTAAGGGCGATCCCCGAGATGGCGACCCCCTGGTCGGCAAAAAGCTGCTTGGTCTCGTCGAGGCCGCCCTTGAACTCTGGGCGCTTGGTGATGTCGATCTCGTCCAGCAGGCCGCGGAAATCCACCCCATCGTAGCCCATCTGGGCAGCGTTCTCTGCGATCTGGCGCAGGGTCCAACCCGGGCATCCCAGGGTGGTGAAAGAGAGTTTCATCGGTTCCTCCTCGTCGGTAGATGGGTCAGCTTCGGTGACGATATGTGGATTATACCCCTGCAAGGGAGGTTCTCAAAACCTGGGATCCTTCTCCTGGGTGTAGTACTCGGGCGCCCAAGGTGTATAGATGAGTGGGTATCCACCGAACCGTGTCGTGACCAGAGGAGGATCACATGTTCCGGATACTACTGCAGGAAGCGTTCAGGTGGATCGTCGCGTTGGGTACGCTGGCAGGAAGTGGGACACTGATCGGCACCGTCCCCCTCCTCCAGGAGACCCCACCGCCGCTCGAGATCGAGCTGGCGGATGTCGAACCATCACCCGAAGCTGTCCCCGAGATCATAGTCCAGCCGGCACAGGGAGGAATATCGGGGCTGGCTTTCCACCCGGCGGTGATGTATCGCGGCGATGACGAATGTCGCCAGAGCTACACAGTCCGTGGCTCACTGAAGAACCACGGATCAGGTGCACTAGAGGACATCCAGATCACATACGTACTTCCAAGTGACGTGGATCTCGGTCCAGTCACCTTATCCCCCGAGTCAGCAGATTCGCTGGGCACCAGCGCGCCGCTTCGCATCACGATGGAGATCAGTACGACTGCGGCATGGCGAGCGAGTGACGTCGACATCCAGATCCCGTTGACGGCAACCGGCAAGGTGTCCAACACCGTGGTCTCGACGGCCACGGGGGTCGTATACATCTATAACACGTGTACCGGCGAGGAAGAGTTCCTCCCCGACGAGGACGATCCAGATCCCGACGACGACGAAGATTTCGATGACGACGACCTCGATGAGGGGATGGGTATCGCCGGCCTGGCTTTTCACCCCGACCATCTCAACTCCGGCGGGGTGTGCAGGGCCACGTACACGGCACAGGGCTCACTCAAGAATCATGGTTCGGCACCTGCAATGGGCGTCACCCTGGTGTACACCGAGCCCGACGGGTTCAAGGGCAGTATCCAGTTGGTGTACGACACAGGATACACGCTGACCAGCAGCAAGCCGCTCCGCTTCACGGTGAACGTCTCTCCCGAATCGGATTGGTGGAAGAACTCGCTCGGCAAGGGGGCGTCGATCACGATCCA
>CAZLMZ010000213.1:1699-5957 GCA_964560475.1 uncultured Anaerolineae bacterium | reverse complement strand
ATCTACTTTAATGACAGCGACGTCTACAAGTGGCTGGAGGCTGCCTCGTGGGCGCTGGCGACGCGCCGTGACCCCGAGTTGGAGCAGATGGTCGGCACAGCGGTGACCGAGATCGAGGCTGCACAGGAGGCGGATGGCTATCTCGACACCTACTTTACGGGCGAACATCGGGCTGAGCGATGGACGAACCTGCGCGACCTGCACGAGCTGTACTGCGCCGGGCACCTGATCCAGGCTGCAGTCGCTCACCACCGTACGACGGGTAGCAAGCAGCTTCTGAACGTGGCATGCCGGCTTGCCGACCACATCGACCATGTTTTTGGCCCACAACCGGGGCAGCGTGAAGGCACGAGCGGGCACGAGGAGATCGAGATGGCGCTCGTCGAGCTGGCGCGTGAGACGGGGGTGGACCGGTATAGGAAGCTGGCCCGTTTTCTCGTCGAGATGCGTGGTAAGGGCTACGCAGGGGGGGACGAGTACCACCAGGATCACTTGCCCTTTCGTGCGTTCGACCGTATGGTTGGCCACGCGGTGCGTGCCGTGTACCTCAACGCGGGCGCGGCCGACCTATGTCTGGAGGGGGAGGGCGAGGCGTACTTGCCCGCCCTCGAGCGGCTGTGGCGTAACATGACGACCTGCCAGATGTACGTTACCGGCGGGATTGGCTCCCGCTACAGAGGGGAGGCGTTCGGGTACGACTATGAGCTGCCGAACCGGCGTGCCTACGCCGAGACCTGCGCCGCGATCGGAAGCGTGATGTGGAACTGGCGCATGTTGGCGCTGAGCGGTGACGCGCGCTATGCGGACCTGATCGAGACTACGTTGTACAATGGGGTGCTCGTGGGCGTGTCGTTGGACGGCAGGTCCTACTTTTACCAGAACCCCCTGGCGAACGGTGGGGACCATCGGCGCGAGCCGTGGTTCGGGTGCGCTTGCTGCCCGCCAAACATTGCGCGTATGCTGGCTTCACTGCCCGGTTACGTCTATGGCGTCTCGGATGAGGGGCTATGGGTACATCTCTACGTGGAGGGGGAGGCGACAGCCACGCTCCCCGATGGGCGAGCGCTGACCGTCTCGCAGCGGACGCGGTACCCGTGGGATGGGCGGATCGAGATCCAGGTCGGTACGCCTGGACCGTACAGTTTGTTTTTGCGCGTTCCGGCGTGGTGCGAGGACGGGGCTACCTTGCGCGTGAACGAGGTGCCTTACGGCGGTGAGCTCGCGCCAGGGGCCTATGTTGAGGTACAGCGCGACTGGCGCGAGGGGGACTGCGCAACGCTCGATCTGCCGATGCCGGCACGGCGCGTGGCCTGCCATCCCTACGTACCCAACAACGCGGGCCGCGTGGCGCTGATGCGCGGCCCGCTCGTGTACTGCGCGGAGCAGATCGACAACCCCGACTGCGCTCTGGAGGACCTCGCGATCTCGATCGATGCGCCGCTCGGCGCCGACTGGCAGCCCTATCTTTTGGGCGGGGTGTGCGTTCTAGAGGGCACAGCCGTGGCGGCACCGCCCAGCGCCCGTTGGTCCGATCGACTCTACCGTAGTGCACAACCAGCAACACGGCGGGCCCAGGGGCATAGCCTGCCTTTCACAGCCGTGCCCTACTATGCCTGGGCCAACCGCGAGGCCGGGGCGATGCGTGTCTGGCTGCCGGTGCACCGCGCCTAGCGCGCCGTCCTGCAGCATTCCTTACCCGGCGACCTGCATGCGTCGCGCCTTTTCCTGCTGGTAGTAGGAAAAGTTGCCCGGGAACTCGACGAGCGTGCCTTGCTCGAGCTCGACGATCCGGTCGACCACGCGGTCGAGAAAGTATCGGTCGTGCGAGACGACGAGGACCGTCCCTTCGAACTCGTCGAGCGCGTTCTCGAGCACCTCGCACGAGGGCAGGTCGAGATTGTTGGTTGGCTCATCGAGCAGCAGGAAATTCGCTTCACTGAGCATCACCTTGGCCAATTGCAGGCGGCTCCGTTCACCACCCGAGAGATCTCGTACTCTGTTGCGTGTGACGCGATATGGAAAGAGAAACTGCCCGAGAAAGGCGACGGCTTCGTCTTCGTACATCGCCCTGGCCTGCCGGATCTCTTCGATCAGCGTCCTCTCTGGGTCGAGCGTCTGATGCTCCTGGGCATAGTAGCTGACGCGCACGCTGGGCCCGATCTTGACCGTGCCCTCCGTCGGGGTCTCGATGCCCAGGATGCACTGCAGCAGGACGCTCTTTCCCGCGCCATTGGGACCCAGCATGCCGACACGCTCCCCCCGCCAGATCAGAAGCTCGATGCCGTCCAGGATGGCCACCTCGCCTGCAGAACCCGGCTGCGGAAAGGACTTGCCCAGGCCAGAGATTTCCAGCACCTTGTGCGAGCCACGCCAACCTTCCAGTTCTAGCCCCATCCTGCGTCGTTCGAGCACGGGCTTTTCGATTTTGTCCATGCGGTCCAGCATCTTGCGCCGGCTGCGCGCCTGGCGGGCGTGCCGCTCGTTGACGACGACGCTCGCCCAGTATTCGAACCGTGCAATGGCGGCCTCGATGCGCGCGATTTCTTTCTGCTGCGCCACGTACTGCTGCTGCTGGTGCAGCAGCCGGAGCTCCTTCTCGACCGCGTAGGCGGAATAGTTGCCCTGGTAGAGCGTCAGATGATGGTCCTCGACCTCGGCGATCGCGTTCACCGTCTCGTCGAGCAGATAGCGATCGTGAGAGACTATGATCACGCACCCGTCAAAGCCGCGGATGAAACGTTCGAGGTAGGCCTTGCCTTCCAGGTCGAGGTGGTTGTCTGGCTCGTCGAGCAGCAGCAGATCTCGATCGGCCACCAGCAGCTTGGCCAGGCCAACGAGCTTTTTCTGCCCTCCAGACAACGCGCTCACCGGCAGATCCCAGTCCGTCTCAGCAAGGCCCAGTGCTGCTAACACCTGGCGGACGCGGCTCTCGTATTGGTAGCCGCCGAGCCGAGCGAATTCGGACTCTGCCCTGACGTGAGCATCCAGCACGCGTTGCAGCTTGTCGACATCCTCGTACACGTCCGGCTCGCCCATCTGTGCTTCCAGGCGCTGCAGCCGATCCCGCGCTGCCGCCAGCGCATCGGCGGCGCAAAAGACCTCTTGCCACACGCTGTGCTGCGGGTCGAGTTCGGGGTCCTGAGCCAGGTAGCCTACGCGCAGCCCTCGCTGGCGGGTGACGGTGCCGCTTTCGGCCTGGATCTGTCCGGCGATGATCCGCAATAGGGTCGACTTGCCAGCACCATTCGGGCCAACCAGGCCGATCTTTTGGTTAGGCTCAATCTCCCACGTTATATCCTCGAGCACGGTCTGGCTCCCATAGCCCCGGGTGAGGTGGTCCAGATAAACTAGCGGCACGGTTACTTTTCCTCCTGAAGTCGCAGGTCCGCGCGTCCACGCCATAGATCAAAAAAGCCGTGGACGCGTACGCCCACGGCTTTCCTTTACATAATACGGTGACGTCAGGGCGCACTATATCCTTGGTATGCGCTATCGATGTAGCCCCTGACGTGGGGCAAGCTCACTATGGTTTGGCCAACCAGTACGTGAAGCACTGCTCCTGCTCCTCTAGTACGATCGCCATCATTATAGACAGATCGAGCAACCTGTCAAATCTGAGGCCTGCCAGTTTCGCTGTACCTTGCTCAGCGCATCTCCTGCAGCACGTCGAGCAACAGGGCTGTAGCCTGCTCGACCAACACCGCACACGTCCCCAGCCCTCCGGGTGCCTTGATTCGGTCGCGAAGCCTGGCGCACTGGGTGTCGCCGAACTTGGCCAGGAAGCGAGCACGATATAGAGTGGCAGCGTTCATTGCTGGCCGGTCATCTTGCTCCAGGGTCGTTCGGCCAAGGAGCATGCTGCTTACCAGCACCCCACCGGACAATGCCCCACACAGTTCCTGGTGTGTTCCACCCAATCCGCCTGAGAACCCCGTGCCCATGCGCTTGCAGGCATCCGGAAATTCGTCCAGCATGTGCTCGCCCACGGCGAGCAATACGGCCTCCGATCAATGGTACCCGCGCTCGAGCAGATCCCGAGCATAGGAGGCAATTTGCTCGCTAGATGTGTGTTCGATGGTCATACTTGCTCCTTTGTCGTTGAGATGCCTGCTCGCTTGCGCTAGCCTCGATCCCTGTTAAAGCTCAACACGAGCGTAGGTTTGCTCTAGAGCGGCATGGGTGGCTCTCGAGGAGACAAGCCGTCAGGATCGTTCGCCCTGGCTCCGGCTGGGGCAGGCACCGGGCCACGGAGCAGGGG
>CAZLMZ010000213.1:0-1599 GCA_964560475.1 uncultured Anaerolineae bacterium | reverse complement strand
CCCTCAAAGCCGCCTGGACCGCGCATGATGAGCATGACGCCGATGCCGTGGTCGGTAAGGTTGCATTTCATCCCTGGAAAGGCAATGCCGTGGTCGGTCGTGCAGATGACGAGCGTGTTCCTGCCCAGGCCGGTCGCGTCCAGTGCCTCGATGACCGTCCCGATGCCCTGGTCGAGCACGCGAGCGCTGGCCTTGTACCGTGCCATATCCTGGCGTGTGCGCAGTGCGTCGGGCAAGGTGGCAGGTGGAAGCGTGTATTGCGGGTCTTCTGGACCGGGCTCGTGGAACGTGCGGTGCGTTTCGCTAAAGCCAACGGATAGGAAGAATGGCTCGTGCGGCGCGTCGTTCAGGAACTTGGCAGCAGCCGGGGCGACGTGTTCTGCCTGGTGGTTCGGGAGAGGTACCACGCGGTCGTAGCCAATCACCGCCGGGTCTTGTGCGACGTGCTGTACGCCGATCAGGGAAGATTCGTAGCCGCCCTTGCGCAACGTATGCACGATGTGTTGGTTATAGTCGGTTAGCGAGAAACCACGATGGGCAAGGCCGATCATGCCGCTGCTATGTGCCGACTGGCCTGTTAGCAGGGCGGCACGGCTGGGCGAACAGGTGGGGGCCGCACAAAAGCACTGGCGGAACAGGACTCCCTGTTCGGCCAAACGCTGGAGACTGGGTGCCGGGACATCGTGGCCATATGGCTGTACGTACCGGCCCGTGTCGTGCGAGTGGATGTACAGGATGTTCGGTCGTTTCACGTGTGCGTGCTCCTCTCACTGCGGGTGTCCGGACGTTTGGATTATACCATCGTCTGTGCTGGAGCGCGAAGTGGTGTGTCTGTGTGCCGCTAGAGCGCGCAAATCGGTCCCAACCGTGTGTGCGGAGTGCACTCCCACGGATCCTGCAGAAGGCCTGCTGCCAGATCGTTTGCTCAATTCCATCTACTGTGGTAGAATGATCTTTCAGTCTGAGCAAAGGGGTGTAGTGGATGAGGAAATGGAGCAGTGCGGAGATTCGCGCGAGCTTTCTCACGTTCTTTGAAGAACGCGGGCATACGATCGTGCCCAGCGCGCCGCTGGTGCCGATCGACGATCCAACGCTGTTGTTCACGAACGCGGGGATGAACCAGTTCAAGGACGTGTTCCTGGGGCTGGCCAAGCGCGACTATAGCCGTGCTGCGGACACACAAAAGTGCATGCGCGTATCAGGCAAGCACAATGACCTGGAAGAGGTCGGGCGGGACGGGCACCACCACACCTTTTTCGAGATGCTCGGCAACTGGTCCTTCGGGGACTATTACAAGGCAGAAGCCATCCGTTGGGCCTGGGAGCTGCTTACCGGCGTGTGGGGACTGCCCAAGGAGCGGCTGTACGCGACTGTGCTCGAGGATGACGTGGGGGATCTCGGGTTGGATCAGGAGGCATTCGACTGCTGGCGCACCGAGACAGACATTGACCCCGCGCATATTCTTCCCTTTGGTCGCTCGGAGAACTTTTGGGAGATGGGCGATACGGGGCCGTGCGGCCCATGCAGCGAGATCAACCTCGATCGAGGCCCGGCCTTCTGCGACAAGCAGGACGTGCCGGGGCACGTGTGCCACGTCAA
>CAZLMZ010000212.1:1958-5971 GCA_964560475.1 uncultured Anaerolineae bacterium | reverse complement strand
AGACTGTCGATTGCTGCTATACTGCTCGCGGAGGGCCTGCCCCATGCCCACGATCCTGATCGTCGAGGATGAGCGCAACCTGTGTGACCTCATCCGAGACAACCTGCAAGAGCAGGGCTACCACGTGCTACAGGCCTTTGACGGCCCATCTGCGCTGGCGATGGTCAAGGGTGCTGCACCCGACCTGGTCATCCTGGACATCATGCTGCCCGGCATAGATGGGCTGGAGGTCTGCCGCCGCCTGCGGCAGGACTCGATCGTGCCCATTCTCATGCTGACCGCGCGTGCTGAAGAGATCGATCGCGTGCTCGGCCTAGAGCTGGGCGCCGACGACTATTTGACCAAGCCCTTCTCGATGCGCGAGCTCAAGGCCCGCGTGCGCGCGCTCCTGCGCCGGGTTGAGATGATGCAGACCACCGATCTCTCTGCGAACCAGGTAGTGACCCTTGCCGGGCTGTACCTGGACCCAACCACCTACGAAGCGCGCCTGGAGGATCAGACCATCGATCTAACCCCCAAAGAGTTCGCCCTGCTCTACCTGCTGGTGCGACACCCGGGACGCGTCTTTAGCCGCGCTTACCTGCTGGACGAGATCTGGGGCTACGAAGCGGCAGCCTATGATCGCACGGTGGACACCCACATCTACCGCCTGCGCCAGAAACTGGGCACAGAGGGCGAGATCGCCCAGCGCATCGTCGCCGTACGGGGCATCGGCTACAAGTTCGAGCGGGGGTGAGCGATGAAAGGGTTCCGTCGCTGGATCGCCGCCTACCTGTGGCGGCGCTTGGCCTTTTACCACCTGGTCGCCATCTTTGGCACGCTGGTGATGGTGCAAGTGATCGTCGCCATCTTGAGCAAGACACCGTCGCGTCGCGCGCACATCCCTGGCACCGGCACAGCGGGAGACCTCGCGCCATGGGTGCGCTTTGCCGGCTACCTGTTTGGCGCAGCGCTCGGCACCGCGCCCGCCCTGCTCTTGTCCGCACTTGTGGCTGCCATCTCGGGGGTCATCGTCTCGCGGTCGTTGGGCAAACGACTGTCCCCGCTGGAGCAGACGGCGCGCAAGATGGCAGACGGTGACCTCAGCTTGCGGGTCGAGGACACCTCGCCTGACGAGATTGGCCGGGTAGGCCAAGCATTTGACCAGATGGCCGGCCAACTGCAAGACTCGCTGCAGGCGCTGGAGGCCGAAAAGGGACAGGTCGAGGCACTGCTACACGCACGGCGTGACCTGGTGACCAATATCTCTCACGACTTACGGACGCCGATCGCCTCCCTTGCTGCGCACCTGGAGACGCTCTCCGAGCACCCCGAACGGCTGGATGCGTACCTGCCCATCCTGAGCGATGAGACGGACCGCATCTCCGGGCTGATCGGCGACCTGTTCGAGCTGTCCCGGCTGGATGCGCGCGAGCTCGAGCTGGATCTCTCGCCGGTGGCGCTGTCCGAGGTGATCGGAAAGGTCGTGACCACCTACAAGGGATTTGCCTGGGAGCAGCGGCGGATCGTCCTCGAGGCTCGCCTGCCCGACGGCCTGCCCCCGGTACAGGCCGATGTACAGCGCGCCGAGCAGGTGCTGGTCAACCTGGTCGCAAACGCGCTGCGCTTTACGCCGGAGGGGGGCATCGTCACCATCGAGGCCGAAGCGCGACCCCGAGCAGTCGAGGTGCGCGTCAGCGATACCGGGACCGGCATCCCGCCAGAGGACCTGCCGCACATCTTTGAGCGCTCCTACCGGGGCGACCGCGCCCGGACGCTCCCGCGACCCGGGGATCGCTTGGGCAGCGGCAGTGGGCTGGGGTTGGCCATCGTCAAGGGCCTGGTGGAGGCAATGGGAGGCACGGTGGATGCCACAAGCGCGCCGGGAGAGGGCACATGCGTGCGCTTCTGGCTGCCGCTGGCAGGGGAAATGAGCCCGCGATGGTAGTTGACGCCCAGCGGTCTTTCCTTCCCCCGGTGGACCAAAGGGCTAGAGGGGCGCATTCTAGCGCTCCCCCTCAAAGGCCAATCCAACCGCCGCCCGCCACGCGTCGAGCGCGCGCATGTTCCCCAGGCTGTCCGCCCAGGTCATGCACGGATAGGGCGCCTGGCGTGCCGGCAGGGAGCGCGCCACGATATCCGCCTCCAGCGTGTAAGCATTGCCCTTGGCGGGAACGTCGATCACCTCCTCGTCTGCCCCGCGGCGGCGCAGCACGATCTTGCCCTCGGGCGGGTTCCAAGGCACCGGGACCTCGATCTCACCCCTCGACCCCCAGACGTGCACCTTGGAGTCCATGCCCACCCGCGCCGCACAGGCCAGGTTGGCCAGGACGTCGCCCGGAAAGCGGAGCGACGCAGCCGCCCACTCGTCGACGCCACCTCGCTCGCCGATGTGGGCCACGCCCTCCAGCCGCTCCGGCTCGGCCGGCGCCTCTTGTCCCAGCGCCGCGCCCGCGATCAGCCGCGCCATCGAGATCGTGTAGCAGCCGACGTCCATAATGCTCCCGCCGGCCACGTCACTCCGCAGGCGGATGTTCTCGTACGCGGCATCCGAATCGCCCAGATCGTAGCCAAATGCCGCCTGGATCACGCGCACCTCGCCGATCGCGCCGTCGCAGATCAGCTCGACCAGCTTGTTCGTTTGCGGATGGCAGCGGTACATGAACGCTTCCATCAGGAACACGCTGGTCGCGCCCACGGCCTCGATCATCCGCTCCGCCTCTGTGGCGTTGACCGTGAGCGGCTTTTCGCAAAGCACATGCTTGCCGGCCCACGCCGCCTGGAGCGTCCACTCTAGGTGGAGGTGATTTGGCAGCGCGTTATAGACCGCGTCCACCTCCTCGTCGGCGAGGAGATCCTCGTAGCTGCCATAGCGCTGCGGTGCACCGAACTGCTCGCCAAAGGCGTCGGCCCGATCCCGGGAGCGGCTGCCGACGGCATAGAGCGCCCCCGTCTCGGACGCCTGCAGCGCCTGCGCGAACTTGCGAGCGATCATGCCCGTGCCAATGATGCCCCACTTGAGCTCGTCCACGTCCCTGTTCTCCCTCCGGCATCCATCTTTGCCGGGCACTGCAGGTCGCGCCTCCCGGCACGACATCCGCATCGCCCGACCTACAGCAGGCAGCACCCTTGTGGCCGCAGGCTGCGAGGATGCCTACCCTACGTACAGCCACTCTGCTGGCATGCAAAATCTGTGTGATCTGCCGATGGACGTCCAGCAAACAGCCGAGCTAATCTGGCCCGGCAGAGCCAATCCGCCGCCGCGTCGCGCCCTCTTTGGCCTCGCGCAGCGTCGGCTGTTCCCGCCACGCGTTCTCGAACGCGTAAAAGTGATGGATCAGCTTGTCCGCCACGTCCCGCCCGCTCTCCGCGCTGACGCCGATACCGCCACCCATGGGGCGGATCTCGTCACCCTCGCTGTAGCGCCACACCTGGTAGCGGTGTGCCCCGTCCTCGCTGTACGCGACCTGCACGCAGACATAGGGAAGCTGCTCGTCACCGGCAGCGCGGTAGAGATAAATGCGAAAGGAGGGAGCCAGGCGATCCACGATCTGGTAATAGGTTCACGGTGCGATCTCTTCCCGGATCGACAATGCCAGCGCATCCAACAAGAACGCATCTGGCGCGATCAGCACCAGGTCCCACCCGTTCAGCGTGAGCTGGGCACGCACGAGGTCGTCGCTCTGCCGCTCGATCTTTGGCAGCATGACGCCGCGCACCCCACTGTCGACCGCCTGCGCAGCAAAGCTGACCAGGCCCTCGAGCAAGCCATCGCGAAACGCGGCAAAGCGCGGCCACAACAGCTCCCGCCGCTGGTCCATCTCGTCCTGCTTGTCCTTGAGCGTACCTACGAACTCGGTGTAGTCGAACATCGGTTTGTCACTCTCTTTCTCTCCACCCACCTGGCCCGCACCTCGCGCGCAGCCAGGAGGATGGGTACATCCTGATCCGATCTAGAACGATTATACATCGCGAACCGGCGTACTTCAATAGGAAAATGCCGATCCGATCAGGGAAGCACCACAGCAGCGGCC
>CAZLMZ010000212.1:0-1858 GCA_964560475.1 uncultured Anaerolineae bacterium | reverse complement strand
GCCCACAGCGCGATGCGCGTCGGCAGCGGCGTGCCCGTCCACGGCTGCGGCGTGCCCGCCAGCGTCGCGATCAGCCAGGTCAGCCCCAGGCCAAGCAAGATCGAACCAAGGATCGTCAAGAAGGCCGTGAGAACACCCAACCCCAGCCCGCCCAGCGTCATCCGCCCGACGCGGACCAGCCGCCACGCCGCGAAAGCGAGCAGCAGCGCGGCGACGCCGGTCAACGGCAGCGTCCACGACTCGGGCCAGCGGACGACGCCCAGGCCGAGGAGGTCCATGTAGATCGCGTTGCCCGGCGATTGGGCCGAGAGGTCCATCTCTGCCAGGCGCCGCATCAGCGCCAGTGCAGTCTCGCCGTGGTGCTGCACGCTGCTCGGATCGAGGTGCGCGAAATTGTCCTCGACACTGTGGTAATAAGCCCCGTCTTCGATAAAGGCGAAATTGAGCCCGGAGATGCCGGCCTCCTTGAACGGCGTCAGGTCGGTGTCGTTGGGCATGATGCGGTAGATCTCGTACATGAGCGAGTTGGAGGCGGGAAAGGGAACCGAGCTGGCATAGGCGTCGATCAGCCAGGCGTTGCCGGGGCTGGTCTCGAACATGAGGCTCTGCCCGCTGCTGCCGCGCGCCTCGAGGTTGATCACGACGCCGACGTCGCCGGCCCACGGATGCTCGCGCAGAAAGGCACGCGCACCCAGCAGCCCGGCCTCCTCGCCGTCGGTGAGCAGGAACAGGATCGGCGCCCGATACGGCCCCTCCTGTTTCACGATCCGCGCCAATTCGAGGATCGTCGCCACGCTGCTACCATCGTCGGCCACGCCCGGCCCGGCGGGCACCGAGTCATAGTGTGCCATCAGCGCCAGCGCCGGTCCCGCCTCGCGCCCCGGCATCCGGGCCAGGAGGTTCTGCACCGGCGCGCAGACCTGCTCTCCGTCCTCGTCTATGCACGACGTGGCCTCTTGCATCGCGACGTCGTAGCCCAGCCCACCCAGCAGCGCCGCGATCCGCTCCCTCACGCGCGCATTCTGCGCGCTGCCAACGGGATGCGGCTCCTCTTCGGCCAGCAAGCCGTGCAGGATCTCGAGCGCGCGCCCGGCGGAAAAAGTGCCGGATGGCGCATCGACGCCTGCTGCGCGCGGCGGCTGCATGCGCGCCCAGCCCAACGCCAGGGCCAGTGCGAGGACGACGAGCGAGGCGAGCAGCGTCCGCGGCCGCGCCATGTCGACGACGCGGCCTGTGGAAGCCGAGAGCGATCTGTCGGCCGGCGATGGGGTCATTCGTCATTGTCTCCTGTGTGCTGTGAGCGAAGGTTTCCCCCGCCGGGTCGCGGATACCCAGCAGGAAAGGTGGGCTAGCCCTCGATCGAGGCGAAGGGTTAGGCAGGACACGGCGGCCCCGTTCCTTTCAGCAACCGCAGGTCGCCAGGAACGGGTCCGTCGAATGCAGGCTAGGACGCGTCGAACGCCTCCAACATGGCCCAACCGATCTCGCTGAACTGGCTCAGCGTCCGCTGGGTGGCACCAAAGGCGATAAACTCTTCCGGCGCCATCCCATCCGGCTCGTAGGCACGGACGAACTCGGACATACGCTCCAGGCGCGCGATGACCTGCGGATCGACCGGCAGCCCGATCCGCTCCTCGCGCGGCACGTCCGGGGCCAGGAGCAGCTCCTGGTAGCGCGGGTGGATCGACATGATCAGGTCGCCACCGGCCAGCTCGGTCATGTGGTAGGTGCCGCGCAGCGCAGCGACGAGGAGGACGGCTGCGTACCCTTCCGCCTGATAGATGCTGTGGGCACGCTTGCTGATCGCCAGGCCGGCCTGCTGGATGTCCGACTCGGAGACGTCGACGCGGTTATCCCA
>CAZLMZ010000211.1:0-5987 GCA_964560475.1 uncultured Anaerolineae bacterium | reverse complement strand
CGCGATGGGAGCTTTTTGGGGGTGGTGGCCGAGCGCGAGGAACAGGCCGAGCGGGCCATGGCAGCGCTCCGTGAGAGCGCCGTCTGGGAGCCCGGCCCACCGCTTCCTCGGCAAGACGCGCTCTTTGAAGGCATTCTCGGCGGGCCGGATCAGGCCTTTCTGGTCGTTGACGGTACCCCCACCGAGGACCCGATCCCTCCGGTCCAGGCACCCGAAGATGCGGCGCAGACTCTGTCCGCCACCTACTGCCGTCCCTACCACATGCACGCCTCGCTCGGTCCCTCTGCGGCGGCGGCACAGTGGCGGGAAGACGAGCTCACCGTGTGGACGCACAGCCAAGGAGTCTACCCGCTGCGCGCGGCGATGGCCCAGGTGCTGGAGGTCCCGGAGGAGCGCATTCACGCCATCCACGTCGATGGGCCCGGCTGCTACGGCCACAACGGCGCGGACGACGTCGCCCTCGATGCCGCGCTGCTGGCCCGGGCCGTGCCCGGGCAGCCGGTCATGTGTAAGTGGACGCGCGCCGAGGAGAACACGTGGGAGCCGTACGGCCCGGCGACGGTCGTGCAGATGCAGGCCAGCCTGGACGGTGGCGGGAACGTGATCGACTGGAACCACGACGTGTGGGGCTATACGCACTCTGGTCGGCCGCGCGGCGGCGGAGGCAGTTCCGCCCTGCTCGCGGCGTGGCACCTGGAAGAGCCGCTCGATCGCCCCCAGGCCGGGCCCAGCAGGTGGCACGAGGTAGGCATCCACCGCAACGCCAACCCGCTCTATACTTTTCCGCAGCGCCGCATCGTCAAGCATTTCCTGCCCGACGGCCCGCTGCGCGTCTCGGCACTGCGCGGGCTCGGCTCCTATGCCAACGTCTTTGCCCTCGAGTCCTTCGTCGACGAGGTGGCGCACGCTGCGGGCGAGGACCCGATCGCCTTTCGCTTGCGCTACCTGGACGACGAGCGGGCGCGCGCTGTGATCGAGGCCGCGGCAGAGCGTGCAGGCGGCCGCCGCGAGGGATTGGGACGCGGCGTCGCCTTTGCCCAGTACAAGAACCGGCAGGCCTACGTCGCCGTGATTCTCGACCTCTCTGTCGATCGCGAGAGCGGCGAGATCCATCTCGATCGCGCCGTCATTGCTGCCGACGCCGGGCAGGTCGTCCATCCGGAGGGCCTGCGCAGCCAACTTGAGGGGGCCTGCCTCCAGTCGGCCAGTTGGACCCTGTTCGAAGAGGTCGATTATGGCCCGGACGGTATTACCAGCGCCGACTGGCGCAACTACCCGGTCATGCGCTTCCCCGCCGCGCCGCGGGTCGAGGTCGTGCTCCTCAACCGCCCCGGCTATCCCTTCCTCGGCGTGGGGGAGGGGGCACAGGGGCCGTCCCCGGCGGCGATCTCGAATGCGGTGTACGATGCAGCCGGCATCCGCCTGCGCCGCATCCCGTTCACGCCAGACCGAGTCAAGGCAGCCTTGCACGGCGAAGGAGGGTGATCATTGCTCGGCATAGGCCCAGTCCTCCCGCCGGTGCATCAGGGCCCGCAGGTCCACGCGACGCGCTCGGCGCCGGGCGCGTCGCGTACCTCGCGGACTCGGTAGTTTCATCTCGATCCTCGTTCGCCCTGTGCGGCACGGTGTGAACCCGTGCGGCTCTCCTCTGCCTGCGGCATTTGCTCCAACCGCGCCTTGCTCACCATGGTAGCATACGATACAGGAGACAATCGACGGGTTCGGCTGGAACGGTTTGGGATCGGTTGGTCAGGTCCGTCTCGCGACATACTTGCATCGTAGGTAGAACAGAAGTATCATAGGGTGGTAGCCAGGACAAGGAGATGCATATGTTACCAACTGTCGAGTTCTGCGGCCTCACGGTGACGCGCCTGATCATCGGCGCCAACCCGTTTGGGGGGTACAGCCATCAGAATGCCGTCCGTGACGAGGAGATGCGCACCTACTATACCGTCGAGCGCATCCTAGAGACCTGGACGCGTGCCGAGGCGGCCGGGATCAACACCATGATCACCAACAACGAGACGCCCCACGTCTTGGAGGCGGTGCGCCAGTACCTCGGCGCGAGCGGTGCGCTGCAGTGGATCGCACAGCTCAACTGCCGGACCAAGCCCGATATGCATGCTGCGATCGATGAGGCGGTGGCGATCGGCTGCAAGGCGGTCTACTTTCACGGCGCCCTGGTGGACAAGGCCTACGCCGAGCAGGACGAAGGGACGATCCGTGCCTGGTGTGACCATGCCCGCTCGCGCGGCGTTCCGGCTGGCGTGGCGGGCCACGCGCCGCAGGCTCACCTGTGGGTCGACGGCCTCGATGCGGCCGATTTCCACGCCGTCTGCCTGTTCAACTGTGGCAGCCTGCACACTGGCAAGGGAGACAAGTTCAAGCTGGCCGACATGGCCCCTGCGCTGGCGGCCATACGCCGCATCGAAAAGCCTTGTATCGCCTACAAGATCATGGGCGCGGGGCGCATCGACGCGCGGATGGCGTTCGAGTATGCGTTCGAGCAGATCAAGCCGGGCGACGTGGTGAACGTCGGCATGCACCGCGGCGACCGGGACGACATGGTAGAGGGCAACGCTGCCCTCGTGCGCGAGATCCTGAGCGCTTGACGTACGGGGTGGGAGAGGGATGATGGGACAGCGCGTCTCGGCCTGGCTGCATCGTGTCTCGACTGGCTGGGTGACGCTTCTTGCCCTGATCGTCTTCGTGCTCTTTATGGCGCTGGTACTGCCCCGCCAATCCACGCGTGCCGGGATGGACACGGGGGATGTGGGCTCGCCGGATACCTCTCTGTGGTACGCGCCCCGCGACCTGTATCGAATGGCCGGTGCATACGGCCTAGAGGGACGGCGCGCGTACGTGCGGGCGCGCTTTACATTTGACCTGGTCTGGCCGCTGGTCTATGCCGCGTTCCTCGGCACGGCCATTAGCTGGTTGAGCAGGCGGGCCTTTCCTGCTAGCAGCACCTGGCAGCGCGCCAATCTGGCCCCCTTGCTGGCCTTGCTTCTGGATTACGGGGAGAACATCTCTACCTCGATCGTGATGCTGCGTTACCCGGCGCGTACGCCCTTGATCGATTGGGCGGCTCCGGTCTTGACGCTGGCCAAGTGGGCCTTTGTCGGGGGCAGCTTTGTGCTGCTGACCATCGTCGCGGGTGCTGTAGCCTGGCGCCGGCTCGCGTCACATCGTATCGATGCGCAAAAAGGTTCGTGATCCGGGGGAAGAAGGGATTCGTCATGTCAGAGGAACCTTTGCCACGGGCACACAGCCTGGCTGACTTTGTCGGGATCGCCGACGAACTGGTGACCCTCGTCGGGGCGCTGTCCGATGCCGAGCTGGATCTGTCGCGGGGTCCTGGACAGTGGAGCATCCGGCAAATCGTGCACCATCTCGCCGACGACGGCGACGTGTGGTCGATGTGTATCAAAAAGGCGCTCGCCACGCCCGGTGCCTCGGTCCGCTTTGAGGGCTTCTCAGGCAACGAGGCATGGGCCGACGCACTCGATTACGGCGAGCGCGACGTTGGATTCGCGCTGCAGCTCATCATCGCACACCGGCAGTACCTGGTCGCTCTGCTGCGCGACCTGGATACCTGGGACAACTCGTGTAAGCTGGTCGATGCCGAAGGGGAGGTGCGGCGCGAGATCTCTGTCGGCCAGATGGTCGAGATGCTGACCGACCACATGGCGACTCACGTCGCGACCATCCGTGCCATCTGCGAGGCGCACGGGGTCGAGGAATGGTGGGTGGACGAGGAGGATGCGCTCTATGAAGAGGAGTGGCTAGACGAGGATGACGAGGACGTGCTTTTGGAGGAGGGCTGGCTTGACGAATACGGCGAGCCAGCGATCGATCGACGTCGTTCTCTGGAGCGCGACCATATGCTGGCGGCCGAGATCTTTGGCTACAGCTATGTCCACTATTGGGATCACCTGCTCGCCGGCAACGCCCGTTTCATTGCCCTGATGCCCGACGACGTGGATGCACTCGCACAGGCAGAGGCAGAGAGCTGGAATGTCGCCCGCGTCGCGCGGGCGCTGAACATACCTGAGAATAGGGTAGCAGAGTTCCAGAGCAGCTACCGGGAGGCGGTGCAGATCGTCGATGCGCCCAGCCCGGCGGTGGCGTTCCGGCGCGGCGTGTACTACTCGATCCGGCACGCCCTCGAAGAGGGGCTCGATCAGGAAGGGGCAGTCGAGCGGCTGGTGACCCAGATCGGTTACCGCGCAGCGGACCTTGCCTTCCGGCTCGATATGGAGCTCAGCAGGCTGTCCGACTATGAGGAAGAGCTGAAGGAGGAGACCGAGTACGACGACGAGTACTGGGACGAGCAACTGCGGAATCTGCCCCCACACGAGCCGGATGAGCCCGGAGAGGAAGAGGACGATTGACGCAGGGCGAGATGCCGGTCTGGGCACCGCGAGTGTCCAAGCTCAAGATCCGGCAGTTGTACGAGACGGACGCGCGAGGCATCTATGACCGGGCGCTGATCGACGAGGTCGGCTATGCCCTCCTCGCGCGCTGCGAGAGCTTTGTTGCTGCCGTCCGCGCCGTAGCCGGTGAGGCGACCTGTCCGCGCTGTGGTGCCGTCGTCTCCCACACGGGCCAGAAAGGTGAGCTGCTACGCTGTCCCTGCGGCTGGGAGTTGACCTGGGGCGCCTATTTCAGCACCATCCAGTTCAAGCAGCTCAGCGGCGCCGAACCGGTGCTGCGCCTGTTCCGCGAATACGTCGCCGCCTACCCGCGTGCGCGCACCTCTCGAGAGCGGATATTGCTCATCGACCGCCTGCTGCACGGGTTTCACTGGTACTACAAGGACGACACGCCGACCCGCCCGGTGGCGATCAACCTGATCGAGGGCCGCCTGGGAGACGTGATCGCCTTTCTTGAGGACCTGACCTACGGCAACCGCAGCACGCCCGGCACGCGAGAGTGTTTTGCCGTCTGGCGCGAGCGGGCTGAGGTGGCGCGCGGCTGGTCGCGCTGTAAGGAGACATAGGGTGCGCGCATCTCTCCCCCCACTGGGCCGAAGGGCTGGAGGGGGGCTGCTCACAGTCGCACGACGAGTCGATAGGAAAAGGATCGCACATGCAGAACAAGCTTCCACGCGGGCTGTGGCCCGTCATGCTGACCAGCTTTCAGCCTGATGGTACCATCGACTGGAAGGGCATCGATGCCCTGACCGACTGGTACATTGCTTCCGGTGCGTCAGGGCTCTTTGCCGTCTGCCTGTCGAGCGAGATGTACGTGCTGACCCCAGATGAGCGCCTGGCCCTGGCGCGGCGCGTGGTCGAGCGCAGCCGGGGGCGCGTCCCGGTCGTCGCTACCGGGACCTACGGCGGCCCGATCGAGGAGCAGGCAGCCTTTGTGCGGCAGATGGCCGACACGGGCGTGGCTGCGGTGGTGGTCATCACCAGCCAGTTGGGGGCGGCGGACGAGGATGAAGCGACCTTTCGCGCGCGCTGCGAGCGGCTGCTCGATCGGACGGCGTCGCTGCCGCTGGGCCTGTACGAGTGTCCCGTGCCGTACAAGCGCTTGCTTTCGCCCACGATGGCGGGCTGGCTGGCCAAGACGGGGCGCTTTCTCTACCTCAAGGACACCTCGTGTGACCTCGACGCGATCCAGGCCAAGGTGGAGGCGATCGCCGGCACGCCGCTGCGGCTGTACAACGCGCACACGCCGACCGCCCTCTCGTCGTTGGAGTGCGGCGCAGCAGGCGTGTCGCCCATTGCCGGCAACTATTACCCCGAGCTGTTTGCCCACTTGTGCCGGGGCTGCTTCGAGGACCCGCAGGGCGCGCGCGAGCTGCAGCGCATGCTGACGCTGATGGAGGGTGTGGCACGGTCGGGCTACCCGACGGCGGCCAAGGCCTTCCTGCAGATGCGCGGCCTGCCGATCGGGCGGTTCTGCCGTACAGAGGATCGGACGCTGTCGGCAGACGACGAGATGCTGCTGCAGAGCCTGTGGGAGGTGGCGGGACGGCT
>CAZLMZ010000210.1:0-6049 GCA_964560475.1 uncultured Anaerolineae bacterium | reverse complement strand
AAGAGCCGTTCGACGACCGCCTGGTCGAGCTGCTGCTGCGCCACGAGGCCGAGCTGGAGGCCCTGCTCCGGCAGAAGACAGAGTGAACAGACTGGCTACTGGACCGTGACCGTGCCCTTCATCCCGGGATGGATACGGCAGAAGTACGGGTAGGTACCTGCATCCTGGAAGGTATAGCTAAAGGTCTGCCCAGGGTCGACCGTCTGATCAAAGAGGCCGGTCGGGCTGTCGCGCGTGCCAGAGGTCACCGTGTGCTGGAACGGGTCGTCGTTCGTCCAGACTACGGTGGTGCCAGCCTGAACGGTCAGCTCCTTGGGCACAAAGGCGATGTTTTTCATTTCCACATGGGCCTCGGGGATGCTCGTTGGCGTGAGGCTGCTGGTTGGCGTGGCAGAGGTCCCTGTACATCCACTCAGAACGGTCGCCAGCAGGCCAAGCAGGCCAAGCGCTAGCCGCCAATGGGACCCGTTCCACTCTTCATCTCTCGCTTGTTGCCTGATCATCATAGCTCCCTCGCGCGTGATGGACACCACGCACCTCGCCGGTCTCTGATCTACTGCTCCCACCAGGTCGCACTACCAACTATCGCCAAGATCGTAGCATAGGTTGGTTCGGCGGAGGGACGGGATCGGTTGGGGATTGGGTAGCAGTGGGTTGGTCGAGCTAGCGTTAGCAGGTTGTGAGTCGCCGGGGCAACTCGCACGACACAATGTCAGGAACGCCACGCTCCAGCGTGGCACAACCTCAAGCGTAGGAAGACGTGCATCGCCTCATCCGCTCACGATGTCATCCAGCGAGAGTCCAAGCTCCTTGGCGATAGCGGCCAATACCTCCGCGCTTCCCTGGCGCTTTCCTGATTCGATCTGTGACAGATAGGGCACACTGATACCTGCTGCTTTCGCCAACTGCTGCTGCGTGAGCCCTCGATGCTCTCGCCACACCCGTATCGGGTGAGCCCCATCCATGATGGCGTACGTCACTTCACTGGGTACCAGTTCTTCGCCTTCAGCTATCGCTTGCTTGGCCTCATCGTAGGCCCGCACGTCGCGCAGCATCTCTGCCTCTTCCACCAAGCGCTCATACTCTTCATATGGTATCACCGCCCATTCGGGCTTGCCGTCTCTCTCTATCACTTGCACGCTCATCGGTATACCTCTCCCCGCGATCCTATCCTCAACACCAGGATGACCAGTTCCTCTCCCTCTATCTCGTAGATCGCCCGCCAATCTCCCACTCGCAGCCGGTAGCCAGGACGGTTCTGTAGCCTGGTCACGTTCGGGTGCTGGGCGTAGGGATCCTCCGCGATGAGACCCAACTTCTCACGGATTCGCCGAGCGACATCTCGAGGCATCCTGCGGAGCGCTCTGTCAGCGCTCTTGGTGAACAGGATTCTATACATACCAACAATATTAGCACAGGGCTAATGCTTGTGCAAATCCGCTTCATGAAGTCTGTCCTGAGGTAGCCCCCATTCTCTGAGCACGACTTGGGCGATCTGGACCCCGCCCAAGACAGCACGAGCACTAGCTCGCTTACGCCTGCATATGGGTAGTGCAAACTCGGCAATCCCAGAGGCGGAGCGCTCATGCTTGCTCCACCAGCCAAGACATGGTAGAATCGGTTTATCGTGTGAACAGACAAGTGTGAGGAGAAGTGCATGTCGGAAAAGATCACCCCTCGAAGTCAAGACTATGCCCGTTGGTACACCGAGGTGATCCAACGCTCTGAGCTGGCCGATTACGCCCCCGTACGCGGGTGCATGGTCATCCGGCCGTACGGGTTTGCCCTTTGGGAGAATATCAAGGGTGGCCTGGACCGTCGCTTCAAGGAGACGGGCCACGTCAACGCCTATTTCCCGCTCTTTATCCCGATGAGCTTTTTACAGCGCGAAGCCGAGCACGTAGAGGGCTTTGCGCCCGAGCTGGCTGTGGTGACCCACGGTGGCGGCAAAGAGCTGGAAGAGCCGCTCGTCGTGCGCCCCACCTCTGAGACGATGGTCGGCGAGATGTATGCCAAGTGGATCCAGTCCTATCGCGACCTGCCGCTGCTGATCAACCAGTGGTCCAACGTGGTGCGCTGGGAAAAGCGCCCCCGCCTCTTTCTGCGGACCACCGAGTTCCTGTGGCAGGAGGGGCACACCGCCCACGCGACGCGCGAGGAGGCAGAGGAAGAGACGCTGCGCATGCTGGACGTGTATGCCGATTTCGCCGAGACGGACGCCGCCATCCCCGTGATCAAGGGGCGCAAGAGCCAGACGGAGAAATTCGCCGGCGCAGTGGCGAGCTACTCGATCGAAGCGATGATGGGCAACGGCTGGGCCCTGCAAGCCGGGACCTCTCACTTCCTGGGACAGAATTTCGCCAAGGCCTTTGACATCACCTACCTCGACGAGAACAATTCCCTGCAGCACTGCTGGACCACCAGTTGGGGGGTCAGCACGCGCATGGAAGGGGCAGTGATCATGGCCCACGGCGACGACCAGGGGCTGATCCTCCCGCCCAGGCTGGCGCCGATCCAGGTGATCATTGTCCCGATCTGGCGCGACGACGAGGAACGAAGCGTGGTCATGGAGGCAGTGGACAGGGTCAAGGACGCGCTCGACGGCGTGCGCTACCAGGTCGATGCGCGCGAGGAACTGAGCCCCGGCTGGAAGTTCAACGAGTGGGAACTCAAGGGCGTCCCCGTGCGGATCGAGATCGGCCCGCGCGACGTCAAGAAGGAACAGGTCGTGCTGGCACGGCGCGACATGCCGGGCCGGCCCGGGAAGAGCTTTGTGCCGATGGCAGGACTAGCAGGGCAGGTGAATGAACTGCTGGCGACCATCCAGCAGGCGCTCTACGATCGCGCCCTCGCCTTCCGCGAGGAGAATACGGTCGACGCATCCAACTATGACGAGGTGCGAGCAGCTGTGGACGGCCAGTTCGTGCGCGCCTACTGGTGCGGTGACCCGGCCGACGAAGACAAGCTCAAGGCAGATACCAGCGCGACCAGCCGCTGCTTCCTGATCGAAGAGGAAATCGAGCCAGGCGTCTGCGCGATCTGCGGCAAGCCGGCGACAGAGAGAGCGATCTTTGCCCGTGCGTACTGAGGCGCGCCCTCGCCAATGCCTGCGGAGGCGCCTGGTTATGCCTATATCCGCTATATGAGGAGCTCCTTGCGTTATGCAGCCTGATGGCAATCCTTATCCAGACTCGTCCAAACCGCAGCCCCCGCGTGCGCAGGGGAACATGCTGGGGCGCGCGCTGATCGATCTGCTGGAGACGATCGCCCCGGCGTTCGTGATCGCGCTGTTGATCAACCTTTTTCTCGCCCAGTCCACGTACGTCTATGGGCACAGCATGGAGCCCAGCCTGCACACCGACCAGCGCCTGGTGATCGAAAAGGTGAGCTACAAGCTCCATCCGCCACACCGTGGCGACATTGTGGTCATCGACGTTGAGACCTCCGAGATCCCGCTGATCAAGCGCGTCGTGGGCCTGCCCGGAGAGACGATTGCCATCCACGACAACCAGGTGTTCATCAATGGGCAGCCGCTGGAGGAGCGCTACCTTGACGAGGTGGTCCAGCGCGACTATGGACCGCAGCAGGTGCCAGAAGGATACATCTTTGTGCTGGGCGACAACCGCAACGCGTCGAACGACTCGCGCTACTTTGGCGCCGTGTCGTTCGATCAGGTGATTGGCCGCGCCTGGATCTCGTATTGGCCGCTGAGCGACCTGCGGCTCTTCCGGTAGGCCCGGCAATGCCTATCCGCGCACGTTACGTCCACACCAACCTCGTCGCCCGCGACTGGCGCGCGCTGGCGGCATTCTACGAACGCGTTTTCGGCTGCACGTCGGTCCCACCAGAGCGAGCGCTGGCCGGCCCCTGGCTCGACCAGGCCACGGGGCTGAGGGGAGCACGGATCCAGGGCATCCACCTCCGCCTGCCGGGACAGGGTGAGGGTGGCCCCACGCTGGAAGTGTTCCAGTATAGCGATCTTGCGGCAGCGGCACACGCCGCGCCCAACCGGCCCGGCTACGGACACGTGGCCTTTGCCGTCGACGACGTCCGCGCGGCCTGCGAGCAGATCGTGGCCGCGGGCGGCGGGATGGCCGGCGAGGTGGTGCGGGCCGAGATCCCAGGCGCAGGGACGATCGAGTTCGCGTACGCCACCGACCCCGAGGGCAACATCGTCGAGGTGCAGCGGTGGCTGCCCTAGACGAGCGAGCCCCTTTCCGCGCCTCGCTGCGCATCCACCGCGAGCGATTCGCCATCTGCCAACTCGCGCCCGACAGCCCGCCACCATGGACAGAACTGGGCGATGGGTTCTGGGCCGTGGCGCACAGTGAGGGCGAGCTCTCGCTGGTGCTGCCCGAGGCAAGTGTCCGTCCTGGCTGGCGGGCTGAGACCGGTTGGCGCTGTGTCGAGGTAGCTGGGCCCCTCGACCTGGAGATGACCGGGGTGCTGGCAGCACTCAGCGCACCGCTGGCCGAGGCCCGGATCCCGCTTTTCGTGCTCTCGACCTACGACACGGACTATATTCTGGTGCGCGAGCAGGATATCGAGGCAGCAGCGGCTACCCTCACGGCGTGCGGGCACTGCATCGAGGGCGACGGCACCCCACTCGGGCGCGTGGAAAGCACCGGAAAACAATAGTGGCCAAAACAGTGCAGACAGCGCTCGTGCTCGTTCCACCGCGCGAGGTGTGGCCGCCGATCCAGGCGATCCGGGCGGAGTATGACCGCAACGTCCGCCGCTGGATGCCGCACATCACGCTGCTCTACCCCTTCCGGCCGCGTACAGAATGGGATGCGGTTCTCGGTCCGCTCTCTGAAGCGTGTGCCCAGGTCGAGCCGTTTGCGATCACGTTGGCCACCCTCGACTGCTTTCGTCACGGCAAGAACGCGACCCTATGGCTAGCGCCCGAACCTGAAGCGCGGCTGATCGCGCTTCAGACAGCGCTGTGGCGTGCCGTGCCCGATTGTGACGACACGCGGAGATACAGCGGCGGCTTTGCGCCGCACCTCAGCGTGGGCCGGACAGCGGGCGCATGTGCCGATTCCTTGCTCGCTGCCCTGCAGGAGGGCTGGGAGCCAGTCACCTTTGTCGCTGCAGAGGTGCAGCTCATCTGGCGGGAAGACACGCCCGACGGCGTCTTTCGCATCGGAGAGCGGCTCGCACTGGGCAGGACAGGCTGACCAGGGACACGGAGAGGACGAGATGACCGACTGTGTTTTCTGCGACATCGTAGCTGGCGAGCGGCCGGCAAGCATCGTCTACCAGGACGGGAGCTGCACGGCCTTCATGGACATCCAGCCGGTGAACCCGGGACATACGCTGGTCGTGCCAAACGAGCACGCAGCGTCGCTGGCCGAGCTGGACCCCGAGGCCGGTGAGCAGATGTTTCAGCTCGCCCAACGCATCGCGCAAGCGCTGCGCGACAGCGGAATCCGCTGCGAAGGGGTGAACCTGATGCTAGCCGATGGCGCTGCTGCCGGCCAAGAGGTGCCCCACGTGCACCTGCACATCCTGCCTCGCTACCGGGGGGACGGCTTTGGCTTTCGCCGTGGACCGGGTTACAGCCAACGCCCATCCCGCTCGGACCTTGACGAACGCGCCGCCCAGATCCGCGGGCCGCTAGATGAGAGAGAGGGATGAGCGGGAGACGCTGCGCCTGGATGGCCTATCTGGCCTGTGTGATGCTGCTGCTCACCGGGTGCGCTACGGCATCGGCGACGGCGACGCCACAGGCGCTGCCCACGCATACGCCCACTGTCCTCCCCACGGCGACGCCTACAGCGACCCCGCCTCCGGCGCCGACGTCGTTACCGACCGCGCTCCCCACAGCGACGTCCACGACGGCCCCGCCTCCGGCGCCGTCGCCATCGCCAACCAGTCCGCCGAAAGGAGCACCGACCACTATCGAGCCCGGCCCCTATGCCGTGGTCGGCCTCGCCCTCGACGACGCGCTCGACGTGCGCGCCGCTCCAGGCAGCGACCGGGCGCTCGTGGGCACCATTCCCCCTTATGGAACCGGGCTGCGGGTCACGGGGCAGGGACGCGAAGC
>CAZLMZ010000209.1:0-6107 GCA_964560475.1 uncultured Anaerolineae bacterium | reverse complement strand
CCCTCGGCCCGCACGTCGCCCTGGGTGAGGACGTGGTCGCCGACGTAGCGGCGGCTCTCGCGCTTGCCCGGCAGGAACCCGACCCAGTCGAGGACCCAGTTGTCGGCGCCGTGATCGCCGCGGTTCTTGATGTGGTCCCAGACGCCGAAGGCGACCTTGAGCAGCTCGTCGCGAACGGCCTCCGTGTCGTGGATCGTGTCCTGCTCGCCGCCAAGCTCGATCCACCAAAAGTTGGTGCGCACGAGGTCGTGCCCGCGGTGGGGGAGGTCGTCGTCGCTGGCATAGACGTTGGCCCACGATGGGGGCGTATAGGGCTGCGGGCTACCGGTTTCGCGCGCCTGGATCAGGCAGCTCATGCCCATCGTCCTGGCGTCGCCGGCCTCGGGCTCGATGTCCTCGTCGAACTCGGCGCGTGCCTCGCGCCCCATGCGGTAGCTGGCGCCTGAAAGGGGGGCGAGGATGCTGTCGCCAGAGCAGTCGGCATAGAGCGCGGCTTTGACGGTGTGCCAGGTCTCGGTCGTGAGCTGCCAACCGCGGATCGACCGGATGCGGGTGCCGTCCATCTGCAGGGCATTGCAGGAGCAGTTGAGCAGCAGGTCGATGTTGGGCTCAAGGCGGACCGTGCCGTATAGCACACTGTCCCAGATGGAATAGTTGCGCAGCGGGTTGCGGTAGCAGTTCTCGAGGAGGAGCTCTTCGATCAGGCCGGTCTCGCGGTTGTTCTCGCCGTGCGCGCCGCAGACCCACATGCGGATCTCGGAGGAGGCATTGCCGCCCAGCACGGGCCGGTCCTGCATCAACAGGACGTGGGCGCCGTGCCGCGCGGCGGCGATGGCGGCGCACATGCCGGCCAATCCGCCGCCGACCACGCAAAGGTCGACCTGGTGCGTTTGCTCTCTCATGGGAGTGTTCCCTTCCCACGTACCCGTTCCCGGCGACCTGCGGTCGCTTGAGGGAACGCGTCCGCTGATCCTAGACCAGTGCTCCGTCCGCGCGCAGGACGTCTTGCAGGTGGGCCACGTCGACCTCGCGGGGCGTGGTGCCCGCCTCGGCGGCGAGCGCTGCTGCCGTCCCGGCGGCCTGGCCGATGGCGACGCAGGTGCCCATCACCCGTGCCCCGGCCATGCCCTGGTGCGTGGCCGAGATGCAGCGGCCCGAGACGAGCAGATTGTCCACCACCTTGGGCGTCAGGCAGCGGTAGGGGATATCGTACCAGTCGTCGTCGGGCGGGTAAAGGTCGGCCTTGCGGCGCATGCTTTTTCCGTGTTCGGCGACCCAGAAGGGACACGCTTCCTGGCGCGGGCACTCGACGGTGCACAGGTGGACGGGGTAGGCGTGGCCTAATGGACAGTGGATGTCGATCCACCACGAGCCGCGTGCCACGGCGTCGGCGAATTTCCTCCCGGCCTGTACGTCGTCGCCGGTCAGGACATAGTCGCCGATTGCCTGGCGGCTCTCGCGCGGGCCGACCTGAGGCGAGGTCTGGCGGATGGTGCAGCGCTCGAAACCGGGCTGCTCCCGCAGAAAAGCCCACAGCTTCCAGATCTGCTCGCGGATGTCGAGCTCGGCCTGGGTGAGGTCGCAGACCTTGGTAGAGTCGCCGGGCCAACGGGTCATGTTCGCCGCATACTGGCCGGGGGTGACGGTGTTGTTGGCGGTAAAGCCGTTGTTGTAGAAACGAAACTCGCCGCGGGCCATGGCCGCCTGCAATGCCTCGCGCGCTCCAGCGGCCTGCTCCTCGGTGACGCCCTCGATGCCGCCGATGTGGACGAAGGAGCCCATCGACTCGACGCGCCCGTCAAAGCCGCGACCAGTCTTGGTCGGCGCGCCGGCCCAGTGGGCCAGATCCGCGTCTCCGGTGGCGTCGACGTAGACCTGGCCGCGCACGGCCTGGCGCCCGCTCTTGCTCTCCACGATCAGAGCCTGGATCCGCCCGTCCTCGACGAGCGTGCCGGCGCCGATGGCGTGCAGCATCAGCTCGACGCCTGCCTCGTCGACCATCTGGTCGGCAACGCGCTTGAATGCCTCGGCGTCGAAGCGGATCCCCCATTCCTGGCACGCCTGCTTCCAGGTGAGCGCGCCGTCGAGGGCATGCATGCGCTCGGTCATCTCCCTGAGCAGCCCGGCGACGATCGGCGTGTGCGCCTGTGACGAGGTGTGGCCCAGGATCGGCGCGACCAGGCCAGCGGTGGCGAGGCCACCGAGGAAGCCATAGCGCTCGACGAGCAGCACGTGCGCGCCGTGCCGCGCAGCGGCGATGGCTGCCGGCAGGCCACCTGGCCCACCGCCTAGGACGACCACGTCGACATCGGCGGCCACGGGGAGTCGTCGCTGGGGTTCTGTTATCATCTCTACCATCGGCTTTTACCTTTCCTTCGCGGGACGATCTAGCATCTGGGTGGTCAGAGCGCGCTGAGCCAGCGCCAGTTAACTTCCAGGGCCTCGATCCGCTCTTGCGGCGTCTCGCCCTCGACGTGGCATTCGTAATTGTACGGCCCGGCATAGCCGGCTTGCTCCAGGGCACGCATGAAGGCCTGCCAGTCGAGCACGCCCTGCCCGGGCATCTGGTGCTGCTCGTCGACCCCGTCATAGTCGGACATGTGGAGCGTCAGCAGCTTGCTTTCCAGCGCCCCCGGCACGCCTGCCAGGTCGCGGGCGCGGTCCATGAGGTGGTTGGTGTCGAGGCACACGCCAAAGACCGCTTCGGGCAGCCCGTCGAGCAGCGTGCGGAGCTCGTCCACGGTGTTGCCGAGGCAGGTGCGCGGCAGGAGCTCGATCGCCACCCGTACACCGGCCTGCGCGCTGCGCACGCCGAGATCTTGAAGGGCGGCCTGTGCGCGCTGCAGCCGCTCGGCGCGTTCCTCGGGCAGGATCGGCTCGGCGCTGGCGTGGACGACGATCATCGGGGCCCCGAGCTCGATCGCCGTGTCGACCGCGCCGTGGACTGCGGCCAGGCCCTCCTGCCGGATCGCTGCGTCGGGCGACGAGATATCGTAGGCCTGGCCAAACTGGGCGTGGATGGTCGCCACGCGGACGCGGCTGTGCTGGACGAAAGCGGCAAGACGCGGTAGCAGGTCCGGCGGGCCTTGCTGCACGAGGCGGTCCATAACCTCGAGGGTGGCGATCGCAGAGCCATCGATCGCTTCGAGGACGGCGTCGCTCGGCTCTGGCGAGATGGCGTGCAAGGAAACGCCCAGTTGTGGGTGGGCCATACGTTTGTCCTCCGTTCGCGCGTCGAAAACAGGTTGCCTCGAACGTACGCTATGTGCGGACCTCATTATACCGCCCGGCACGCTGGTGCGCAATTTGCCCAAGCGGCACGCTGTGGTATCATGCCACGCCTTAAGCCGGGATCATGGAGATGGGAGAAGGGGGAGAGAAGACGGATGGAAATCTTGCTCATCCGGCACGGCGATCCGGATTATGCGAACGACGCCCTGACCGAGCGCGGCATCGTCGAAGCGCAGCAGCTCGCGGCAGGCCTGTCTGAGGTGCCGATCGACCGCATCTATGCCAGCCCGCTCGGCCGTGCCCAGGCGACGGTGGCCCCGACGGCGGAAGCCAAGGGGCTGGCGCCGATCACGCTGGATTGGCTGCGCGAACGCGGGATCAAGCGCGGGCCCGTCTACCTGTGGGAGGCGCCGGGCAGCATGTTCCTGCGCGAGGAGGCCCTCCCCGGACCGCACGACTGGTTCCTCGATGGAGGGGCGATGCCGGAGGGCGCAGAGCAGTCTGCGCGCGTGCGCGCCGGGTTCGACGGGCTGATGGAAAGCCTGGGCTATGCCAGGGAGGGACACGGCTACCGCGTCGTGCGCCACTCGGAGGAGCGGGTTGCCTTGTTCTGTCACAAGGGCGTGATCATGACCATGCTCGGCGACGCATTGCACTGGCCGCTGCCGGCACTCTTTGTCTCGCTGCAGATTCACCCCACCGGGGTCACGCGGCTGGAGATGGTAGAAGAGGGCGCCTTTGCCCACTGGAAAGCGCTGGCGATCAACGACCTGTCACACCTCGGATCGACGCTGCTCGCGCCGCCGACACGATCCTAGCGTGGGGCGCGAGCAGCGCGTCCTCCCCGCCGGGTGTGCCAGCCTATTCCGTCTCTACCTGTGGGTAGTGAGCGCCGATCCAGCGGGTGCCGAGCCAGCCGGCGATCCCAAAGGCGGCGACGATGCCTTCTATGATCCATAGGCCGGCAACGGTCGACAGGAGGCCGAACTGTGCCCACGCTGCGACCGCGTCGATGGCGCTCTTGAACACGAACGAGACCCACAGCCAGCGCGCGCGACCGCGCACCACGCCGTAGAACAGACAGACGTTGGCAAAGATGTGGATCAGCACGGTAAAGAAGCGTTCCCATATCGGCGCGGCGATATAGAGCGCCGTGGTCTGGCTGACGATCTGCTCGAGTGCCTCCAAGGACACGGAAGAGGGAGAGACGATGGCGGTCACCACGCCGATCACCGAGTTGGCGCCGAGCAGCAAGGCCTCGACGGCACCGAACCCGATCCCAAAGGCTAATGCCCGCCCCCACGGGACGCGCCCCAGCTTGGTGTAGCGCAGCAGGAGCCAGACGAGAAGCACCTCGGTGAACCCGGTCAGAGACCCCACATAGATCGAGAAGGCGACGATTGCCAGGTTCTTGGGCAGCGCGCCGGTCAGCGCGGCATAGATCGGCGGGTTGGCGGGGATAGCCCAGACGAACTTGATCACGACCGTCGCGATCCAGGCGCCCGCGCCGAGGCCGAGATAGCCCCAGCCCAGCCGTCGGGCGGCGGCATAGATCACATATCCGACAGCGACCAGGATCATGCCGATGCCCGAGAGCAGAATGTAGGGGGAGATGGTGGGAACCTGGATCTCGCCGGGCTGCCAGCGCAGGTTATAGGTCGCTTGTACGGGGCCGTCCCAGCTCAGCGTGAGCGGATCGTCGCCCGGCTCGACTGGCTCGACCACGGTGTCCACCGCAAAGGGGCCGGCGTCGGTGAACGTGCTCTCCCAGAGAACAGCACCTTCCGAGGCCAGCAACTGGATGCGAAAGCTGCCCTGGACCAGCGCGCCCCGAAAGTCGATGCCGATCGGCTGACCGGCCTGGGCGACGTGGACGGTGAGAGGCGTGGCCGACCCTGCACTTTCCTCGTTCAGCGTGGCGCCAGTAACCCGCGCTCCCTCTGTGGGTCCCGTTTGCGTGCTGGCAGGGGCGCAGCCAGCGGCCCAAAAGAGCACGAGCGCGACGGCGATGGTCCCTAGCCACCTCTTTGTGGACATGTCTCTCCTCCCAGGCGTGATGCCTACCGTGATATCATATGACGCCGTCCCGGGACCGTGCGTCGGGCCTTCAGAGCCGACACCCGTCGCGGGGGTCACCTTCGCTGAGTGAACAGCCGCCCTACCAGATGGGCGGCGTGACCAGCGCCGGACGAAGGATAGGCATAGTCCAACTGCTCCGCCGTCTCGACTGCCAGCCAACGGTAAAGATCCATGGTCGCCAGCAGCGCGCGCCAGACGTCTTCTGCATCATAGCGGGCAAAGGTGCTGGGCAGCGCCGCTAGGACGCGCGGGTCGGCCCATTCCTCCAGGAAGCGCCCACGCCCCCTTGCTTCGGCGCCGCCTGCTCGAGCATGCCACTCGATCATCCTCAGCAAGAGGCCTTTCAGGTAGCTGTCGCAGCACGACTTGGCCCACCACAGCTCGCCGCGGCGCAGCTTTTTCGCGGTCCAGACAGTGTGGTAGGCAAAATCGGCCACCGCCTCGGCGAACTCGCGCTCGTTGGGCAAAGGATCGGCTGGTTGTGCCGATCCCGCTGCAGCCAGGCGTGAGGCGAGTCCCTCCTTGTCGACCAGGACGAGCGCACCGCGGCGCAGCAGGCCGGTCTCGAGCGGCGGGAGGTCCTCCTGCAGCATCTGCTCGAACCATGTGAGAGACTTCGGGATCAAGTCCACATCCAGGCCGCCCTCAAAGAGCACGCGTCGCTCGTAAGCGACTCCCTCTGGCGTGCGCTCGAGAAAGGTGAGCCACGGCGTGCCGATCTCGCTCAGCCAGTCCGCGCTGGCGAGATAGAGGGTCGGATCGCGCGCAACCAGGATCAGGTCGAGGTCCGCCCATTC
>CAZLMZ010000208.1:2061-6115 GCA_964560475.1 uncultured Anaerolineae bacterium | reverse complement strand
TGCACGATGGCGTCGTCCGTATAGCCAGAGGTATAGAGCACGGCCATTTCCGGGCGCTGCGGGAGCAGCCGTTCTGCCAGCTCCCGCCCGCTCATGCCCGGCATCACCATGTCGGTCAACAGCAGGTGGATCGGTTCCGCGTGCTCGCCTGAGCGGTGCAGCGCCTCCTCCGGGTCGCCCGCCTCGAGGACGGTGTACCCGCACTTTTGCAGAGTACGGCAGGCCAGGGCAAGCACGGCCTTTTCGTCCTCCACCACCAGGATCGTCTCTGTGCCGCGCACGAGAGGCTGCGCGGTCGGCTCGTGGGTGGCTGCCTCTACCGCTCTCTCCAGCCGCGGCAAGTAGACCTTGACGGTCGTGCCGATCCCGAGCTCGCTCTCGATGGCAATGTGCCCCTCACTCTGCTTGACGATCCCATAGACCACGGCCAGCCCGAGCCCGGTGCCCTTGTCTTTGCCCTTGGTGGTGAAAAAAGGCTCGAACGCGTGCGCCTTGATCTCCTCGCTCATGCCCACGCCCGTGTCGCTCACAGCCAGCATGACGTACGACCCCGGCGTGACCTCGACGTGCTCGCGCGCGTACACCCTGTCCAGCACGACATCTGCCGTCTCGAGCGTCAGTTGGCCTCCATTCGGCATGGCATCGCGCGCGTTCACGGCCAGGTTCATGATCACCTGCTCGATCTGCCCGGGATCCGCCTCCACCCGGCCTAGACCGGGAGCCAGAAGAGTAACCAGCTCGATATCCTCGCCGATCAGGCGGCGCAGCATTCGCTCGAACTCGGCGATCACGCCGTTCAGGTCGAGCACCTGCGGCTGCAGGATCTGCCTGCGGCTAAAGGCCAAGAGCTGGCGGGTCAGCCCAGCTGCCCGCTCTGCGGCCTGGACCACGTCGCCCAGGTCGGCGCGCAGTTGTGGGCCCGGCGGCCAGTCGTGCGGGTCGTCGGAGGCCAGGCCCTCCAGGATGAGGTGGCTGTAGCCCTGGATCGCGGTCAGGACGTTGTTAAAGTCGTGCGCCACGCCGCCGGCCAACTGCCCGATGGCCGCCAGACGATCCTGCTGGCGAACCTGCTGCTCGATCTGCCGCTCCTCGGTCACGTCGCGCAGGACCAGCACCCAGCCGCTCCGCTCGAGCTGGTCACCGACGGGCTGGGCGGCCAGCTCGAAGAACTGGGAGGGAGGGCCCGCCACCTCCATACTGTGCCACGTCCCCACGGCCGGCGGAGAGAGCAGTTCGGCCAGCCGGCGCCCGCCCAGGTGGGTGAGCACCTCCCCCTGCTGCACACCATCGAGGGCCTCCAGGTACGCGCGGCCGGCCGGGTTGACGATCGCGACGCGCAGGTCGCCGTCCAGAAGGACGATGCCCTCGGGCACGGTGCGGATGATCTGCCGCACCTGCTGCGCCTGTTCGCGGGCCGCAGCCAGCAGGCGAGCGTTCTCGATGGCGGAGGCAGCCTGGCTGGCGACGGCCCGCGCCCGCTCGGCGTGCTGCTCGGTGTAAAAGCCCGGCTGCTCGTGGTGCAGTGCCAGCACGCCGACCGTCTCTTCGCGGACGACGAGGGGCACGCCCAGCCAGCAGCGGACGCGGTCGCTGCCACGCACCTTTCTCCAGTCCACGTCGGCGGCAGTGTCCGGGACGATGACCGAGCAGGATTCGCGCAGAACACGTTCCACGTGGGGCAAGACGACCACCTTCCGCGGAAGATCCGGCTCCGGGTCGGGACCCGTGCTCCACCGGGCGACGACCTCGAGCGCGTCCCCGGCCTCGAGCATCACCTCGGCGCTGTCACACTCGACCAGGCGGGCGAGATGCTGCAGGGCGAGGGAGAGCACCTCCTGGCGCTCGAGGCTACTGTTCACCGCGGCCGTTACCTCGCGCAGGGCCTCGGCCAGCAAGCGCTGTTCGCGCTCTGCCGCCAGCAGTTGCTCCCGCTCTTCCTCTGCCTGTCTCCGCTCGGTGACGTCGCGGATGACGCCAAAGGCGTCCCGTTGGTTTCCCTGCTCGTCGTAATGGATCCGCTCGTTGACCTCGAGAAAGCGGGTGTCGCCGTTCCTCCTGACCGAAAACTCGTACTGTACTGACTCTTGGGCTTCGTGGGCTGCCCGGACGTACCTCTCCAGGGCGTGCTCCAGGTACCCGTTTCTCTCGGCGCCGCGCTCGACCATCACCCGAAAGAGATCCCGGCCGGTCAGGGCGCTCGCGGGAACGCCGAGCAGCGCTTCACAGGCCCCGCTGATAAACGTGATCCTTCCCGCCGCGTCGACGGCATAGATGACGTCCTGGATATTCTCGTTGACGTGGCGATAGCGTTCCTCGCTCTCTTGCAGCGCCTTTTCCGCCCGCAGCCGCGAGAGGATGCTGGCCAATTGGGCGGCGATGGCCTGCAGGGCTTCTTGCGCAGCGATCGGGATCTCGTCGCGAGCGTGCGACGAGACGGTGAGGCAGGCGATCACCTGTCCCTCGTGGTGCACCGGCAGGATGGCCGTGCTCTGCAGGCGGTCCGCCGGCCCTGCATCGGCGACCGGCAGGCCCAACTCCTCGCCGTGCGCGAACACCGGGCTGCCCGCCCTGATCAGTCCGGCGAGCGGCAGAGATGGATCGAGGTGAGCGATGCCCTCGATCAGCGCGGTCGAGAGCCCCTGCGAGAAGGCAAGGTTGAGCGCGCCAGAAAGCGGGTCGACGAGGTAGACCCCACCGCTGTCCATCCCCGAGACGTCGATGGCCACCCGGGTGCAGAGGCGCAGCGCCTGGTCGAGGTCGACGGTCGCGCTGAGCGCCGCGGCCAGGTCGCGCTGCGCCCGGGCCAGGTGCTCCGCCCGCCTGCGTTCCACCACCTCCTGCCGCGCCGCGTTGAACAGGCGGGCGTTCTCGATGGCGACCGCGGTCTGGTTCGCCAGGGTCGTCAGCGTGGACTCGTCCTCCTGAGAAAAGGTCTCCTCCGAGCGCTTGGGACCGAGGGCCAGCAGGCCGACGATCTCGCCCTTGGTCTTGAGCGGGACAAAGAGCTCTGCCCCGAGGCGCGCCAGGTCGCGCCGATCCTGATCCCAGAGCGCCCGGAAATAGGGCTGGACGTCGATGTCGCGCCGGGTCAGGACGTCGTCGCGCTCGGCGTACCACCTGAGGATGGGATGATTTCGCCTCAGCTCGAACGGCGCCTCCAGCTCCGGCCCACTGGAAGCAACCAGGCGGAACGCGCCCGTCCTCTCCTGCTTGAGCAGGATACTCGATCGTTCCACGTGCAAGGCGGCGGCGATCTCGTCCAGGATCGTACCAGTGAGCCGGTTCAGGTCCAGCTCGGAAGCCGCGACACGGCTGACCGTCTGCAGCATGACGCCGGCATCGTATTTCTCGCGAAAGAACAAGCGATCGATCCACAGTTGCGCCTTGTCGCGAAAGGGTTGGGCCACGAGGGCGCTGGCGATGGCGACGACGAGGGAGAGGAGGAAAAGCTGGGGCCTGGCGATGGCCTGGAAGAGCCGAAAGGCGAGCAAGACGAACAGGAAGTAGCTGGCGCCAACGATCACCGTCGGGATCGAGTAGAGCAGTCCCTTGCGAATGACGAGCGAGACGTCGAGGAGCCGGTGGCGGAGAATGGCATACGCGATCAGCAGGGCATTGACCAGGTTGACGGCAATGTCGATCGGGTAGCGGCCCAGCGGCGTGGCGTTCACGAGCGTACCCACAGAGACGAGCGTGAGGCCGATCAGGGGATAGCGGATGCGGTTGCGATAGACCACGTCCCTCGTCTGCCTGTATCTCTTGATCAGGTCCGCTACCGAGAAGCCGATGTAAAAGTACCAGTAAAGCCCAGCCAGGGCCACGCTCGGCCCAAAGGCAAAGGATACGCTTCCATCTTTTGCGACGTTGGCCCCCTGGATCATGCGCCCGCTCGTAAAAGCGGCAAAGAGGGCGGCATAGGCCGCCAGGGAGAGATAGGTCCAGGCCCTGTCTCTCTTGATCACCAGGAAAGCGCCGGTAAACCAAAAAGCGATCGGCGGCAGGGCCAACCCGACCACGCTCTGAAAGATAGCCCAAAAGATCGGCGGCACGAGGG
>CAZLMZ010000208.1:0-1961 GCA_964560475.1 uncultured Anaerolineae bacterium | reverse complement strand
ATCGGCCATCACCTCGTCCGAGGGCTTCATCCGCACCGGCTTGAGCTGGGCCAGGTCGGCGCCCTGCGCCTGCTTCTCGGCCATATAGCGCTCGAACGTGCCGGGCGAGAGGAGGGTCACCACAGGCGGATCCCCGTGCATCACCTCGATCCAGTCGCGGTACTCGGGATCGAGATCCTGGAGACAACCGTGCACCGCCTGCCCGACAGCCTGGGCGTCTCTGTGCTCGTGGTCCTTGCCCTCGATATAGAGGTGGATCCACGGCCCGCTCTCGCCCACGTCCTTCCTGGCCGTCCAGTCGCTGTAGGCGATCTTGGCATTCTCGAGTGCCCAGGCAATGCTGCGCTCGGTCAGCCGGGTAAAGCCGCCCAGGTCGATGATGTCGTCCGCGCGGGCGTGGAACACCATCTGGGGGATATCGATGCCATGCTCCTCGTCGCGCAGGGCAGTGATCTCGACCAGGTCACCGACCCGGTATCGCACAAAGGCACCGCCGTGGAAATTGGTGCCCACGATCTCGTAGATCTGGCCGGGCTGGACCTCGTCCAGCAGGACCGTGCGCGGCTGGTAGGCCGGATCCTGCCTTGATTTGAGGTGTTCCTCCTCGGGGATAAACTCCCAGAAGGACATGTCGGGGACAAAGGTCAGGCTGGTGTTCCAGGTAGTGAAACTCGTCAGGCCGAGCTCGGTGCACGCGTATCCCTCCAGCGGCGCCTTGCCCCAGTAGTACTCGATCCGGTCGCGGTAGATGTCCATGTCGGTGCCCCCGGCAGCCACCGCCTTGACGGTCCACAGGTCCTTGGGAAGGAGCGGCCGGCCGGCCAGCTTGCTCTTGATCAGGCCCTTGGCCAGGCGGAGGGCAACCTTGGGCTGGAGGAGCTGCTTGGCGTCGAAACTGCTCGACTGCCGTTCGAACTGCTCCCCCACCCGCACCAGGACGCTGGCCAGGGCATAGCAGACGTCGATGCCGTCGCGGAGCGCAAGCTGAAAGCCCTGGGCGATCCGCTCCTGGAAATCGCCCCCCTCGGCGTCCAAGGGCGGGATGCAGGTAAAGGGAAAGTGCTCGAGCGAGCCCGGGCCAATCACCGCGCCCGAGACGTAGGGAGGCGGGCCCAGGGTGGCGAACATGATGTCGCCCTCCTCAAAGACAAAGGCGCCCTTTTGCTCCGTCGAAGCAAAGATAAAGCCGGCCAGCATATAGAGGCTGAATTTCTCGTACTGCCCCCTGGTATAGGGCACCCACTTGGTATCGTACGCGCCCGAGCGGCCAGAAGTGCGCGTCCAGACGTAGGGCGCCTCGGGGAGCACGCTCTCCTGCTTCTCGGTCAGGTATGGGATATAGTCCTCGTACGTGGTGAGCGGGACGTCGCGCCGGAACGCTTCGACGGTGTCGGGTACCGCGCCGCCGAGCAGCTTGCGCCCGAGCTCGCACTGGCCGAGCCGTTGGATCTGCTCGAGCAAGAGCCCGTTCTGGATCTCCATGAACTCGGCCATGTCGAGATCGATAAAGCCGCAGTAGCGGCTCCAGATCTCGTCCTCTCTCCCTCGCCTGAGCAGCTCGATCGCGGTCAACATTTGTTTCCCTCCTCGTGTTCTGGACCTGGCGAAACCGCCCTGGAACCAACCGGACCCTGCGGTGCCGGGCGCAGGGTCGCGAAACACGCACCGATGCTCCTCCAGGTGGGGATCAGCATCGGTGTCTCGTGCCGATAGTGCGCATAGCCGGGGAACATGTGCGGGAAGTAGAACCGATCCTGGACCCATACCAGGAGGACGTCGAGAACAAGCCACAGCGGCGCCGCGATCAGGAGCCACCTCGACCGCGAGACCCACAGGAGCGCCAGCATGAAAAGACCCAGCCAGAGGACGCCGGGGTGCCGGGCCAGGGCATAGGTGCCGGTCGTGACCAGCTTGTCTCCCACGCCGGCAGCCAGGGAGGTCTGCCGGAAGGGGATCTCGAT
>CAZLMZ010000207.1:0-6123 GCA_964560475.1 uncultured Anaerolineae bacterium | reverse complement strand
CAGATGATCGCCGGTAACCAGATCGAGAGCTACAACTTTCCGCAGGGCGTCCTCTCGCAGATGTACAGCACAGTTGCGGCACGCAAACCGGGTGTGTTCACCAAGGTTGGCCTGCACACGTATATCGACCCGCGCCTCGAGGGCGGCAAGATGAACGCCGTCACGAGCGAGGATCTGGTGCGCCTCTTTCACATCGACGGCGCAGAATGGCTGTTCTTCCCCAGTTTTCACATCGACGTTGCGCTGATACGCGGCACGACCGCAGACGTCAAGGGCAATATCACCTTCGAGGAAGAACCAGTCCTGCTGGAGGCCATCTCCATTGCCCAGGCAGCCAGGGCTTGCGGTGGCATCGTGATCGCCCAGGTCAAGTACCTGGCCCAGGAAGGTACGCTCGACGCCAAGGAGGTCCGCGTCCCAGGCATCGTCGTCGATCATATCGTCGTCGACCCACAACAGCCGCAGACCGTCCTCACGTCCTACGAGCCTGCTTTCAGCGGCGGCGTACGCGTTCCTATGGAGCGGCTTGCTCCTCTGGCGCTGAACGAGCGCAAGGTTGTAGCGAGACGCGCAGCACGCGAGCTCTACCCGGGCGCCGTCGTCAACCTGGGCTTCGGTATGCCGGATGGAGTAGCTTCGGTCGCCGCAGAAGAAGGTCTGATCGATCAGCTCACCTTCACCGTCGAGCAGGGCATTGTTGGGGGCAGGCCTGCCGGGGGCATCATCTTTGGTGTGGCCTATAATCCAGAAGCGATCATCGAGGAGGATGCCCAGTTCAACTTTTACGACGGTGGTGGCATCGACGTCACCTTCCTGGGCATGGCCCAGGTCGACGCACAGGGCAATGTCAACGTCAGCAAGCTAGGAGACAGGCTCACCGGCTGCGGCGGGTTCATCAACATCTCGCAGAACGCCAAGAGAGTGGTCTTTTGCGGGACGCTCACTGCCAGAGGGCTCCGCTGCACGGTGGAAGGGGGGGAGCTCCACATCGTGCAGGAGGGGGCCATCTTCAAGTTCGTAGATCACGTCGATCAGATCACCTTCAGTGGACAGTATGCGAGAGAGAATGCTCAACCCGTCCTCTATGTGACCGAGCGCGCAGTATTCGAGTTGGCCCCGGAAGGCCTGGTCGTGCGCGAGATCGCACCAGGGCTCGACCTCGAGCGCGACGTGATCGCACACATGGGCTTTCGCCCGCTGATCGCCGAGGAGCTGCGCACGATGGACGCGGGGATCTTTTGCTGAGACACAGCGGCATGTGCCGCCAGAACATATCCTGGATGCCCTTCAGCAGCCATGTAAGAGATTGGGGAAGCAATGCCTACACGCGCGACACTGACACAGCACGACGACACGGCCTATATTACCCTCGCCAGCGCACTCGCAGGAAAGCCGCCGACGCTGGATCTGGACGTCCTCGACCAACTTGAGGGATGTCTACACGAAATAGAGGGGCGTCTCGACAGCCTGCGTGCGGTCATTCTGCGCAGCGATTCGCAGCGATACTTTGTCGTCGGCGCGGACATCAACGCGCTTGAGGCACTGGACGCAGACACGATCGTTCCCTGGATCGAGCGCGGCCACGCTGTCTTTGATCAGCTCGAGGACCTCCTACTGCCTACCGTAGCGTGCATAGAGGGGTATGCCCTTGGCGGCGGGCTGGAACTGGCTATGGCGTGCGACCTGATCGTCGCATCTGACGGCGCCCACTTTGGTCAGCCGGAGGCTGGGCTCGGCTTTGTCGCCGGCTGGGGCGGCACCCACCGTCTACCCCGGCGGGTTGGAGTCGCCAGGGCAAAAGAGCTCCTTTTCTCGGCACGCATTGTCGATGCCCAGGAAGCGTTTCGCCTTGGCCTGGTTGACTTTGTCGGAGACACGGAAGCTACGGATGCATATCTGGCATCCCTGCTGCAGGGCATCCGCAGTTGCAGCCCACTTGCACTTGCAGAGATAAAGCAGCTCACCAACAAGAGTCTCGGTCTGGATCGCAAAGCGAACTGCCGTGCCGAGGTCGTCGCATCCGTGCGCTGCATCTCGTCACCGGACACGAGGGCGCGCGTACGCGCATTTCTCGAAGGCAGGCGCCGCAACCACTAGCGTACGCTCGAAGCAGAATGGAGACACGATGAAGATCACCGGCATACGCACCGAGTCTTACCGCTGGCCACGCCCCAAGCCGATCACGAACGGCATGCACACCTACACCCATGCTGGCCTCGGCCTGGTACACATCGAGACTGACGCAGGTCTCACCGGTACCGGCCTCGGCGGCACAGGATCCATCGGCAGAGCCATCATCGACCAGCTCAAGCCGCTGCTCATCGGCGAGGATCCGATCGATGTGGAACGCCTGTGGCACAAGATGTGGGTCCCCAAGCTGATCGGGCGTCGTGGGTTGAGCACGCGGACCATCAGTGCGATCGACATCGGCCTGTGGGACCTCCGGGCCAAGGCCGCAGGCATGCCCCTGTACAAGCTGCTCGGCGGCTACCGAAACCGCGTCCCGGCGTACATCGCCGGAGGGTACTATGTCGAGGGCAAGGGCCTGGCAGAGCTGGCAGACGAAGTAAGCGAGTACGTGTCGTGGGGCGCCCGCGCCGTCAAGATGAAGGTCGGGGCGGTCTCTATCCCCGAGGACGTGGCCCGGGTCAAGGCCGTTCGGGAGGCCATTGGCCCCGACGTCAAGCTCCTTGTCGACGCCAACTGCGCCTACCGATACTACGAGGCCGTGCAGTTTGCAGTGCGCGTGGAAGAGTACGAGCCCTTCTGGTTCGAGGAACCGGTCGCACCAGATGACTATGATGGCTTCCGCAAGCTCGCGGCCAAGACGACGATCCCGATCGCCAGCGGCGAGAACGAGTACACGCGCTATGGCTTCCGCGACCTGATCGCAACGGGCGCGGTGCCGATCCTGAACGCGGATGCCAAGGTCTTGGGCGGTGTCACCGAGTTCATGAAAGTCGCTGCGCTGGCGCAGGCGTACGACCTGGACATTGCCCCGCACGGATCGCAAGAGATCCACGCCCACCTGGTGGCGGCGATCGCCAACGGCCTGCTGCTCGAGTTCTACCCTCAGGAGTTCGACCCCATGTGGGGCCAGATCTACACCGATACGCTGCAACTAAACGAGGATGGGACGGTCAGCCTTCCAGACACGCCCGGGATCGGGATCCAGCCCAACTATGAGGCCCTGGCTTCGTACCGCGTAGACTGAGACAGCCTGACGCGTGAGGCCGGAGCCCAGGCACCCGCTGGCCCCGGCCTCACGCTGGCCGCACGACCGCAGCCCAGTAGCCTTCCTCTCGCGGCGTCACCAGCCGCACGTGGCCTGCGTCCCCTCGCTCGACCGTAACCGGAGCACCAGTCCAGCGCGAGGCCCGGATGTCGAGCCAGCGCACGGTGAGCGGCCCACCTGTGGCCGAAACATCCAGCAGAACGTTGCCCCCATCGGGGAAAAAGACGCCGTACTGCTCCCCTGGCGTCGCCGCACAGTACGCTTCGTTCCAACTGCGGTTCCCCAGCAGGTCATTGTGCGGCTCGCAGCGGTAGATGTCCAGCGCCTCCGTGAACAGTCTCATCGCGCGGATGTGGACCTGGGCGATCCCATTCAGCCCGAGGCCGCTCGGGGGCCGGTGAAAGCGCGACGAAGCCAGGCCACCTAGGATATTGCGCCAGAAACGCTCCTGCGCATCGCGCGTCGAGCCATAGCGGCCCGAGTTGGCGCCGTAGATTTTGACGCTGTTCATCGGCCTGATCTGTCCGGACGCAATCAACCGCCGCCGGATCTCCTGCGGGTGCTCCCAATGCTCGTTCGCCGGGCGATGGTTGTTCTGCGAGATGTCGACGAAGGAATAGATCTCGGGGTGATCGAACGTTGCCGCGTGCTCGCCATCCAGCAGGTCGTGCGCGTCCCACATCTCTGTCGTCTCGACCGAGACACCCGCTTCCGCTGCCTTGAGCTGTATGTAGCGCGACCAGTACCAGCCCCATTCCGGCGATTCGTTGGTCTCGTTGTCCATGCAATACAGGGCGTTCCCGTACGGCAGCGAGATCGACAGCATCCTCTCCACCTGGGCCTGCTGGTAATGCAGCACAGCGCGATTGTCTTCCAGCGCCGGCACCGAGCGGAAAAAGGCGTTCTCTCGCCTGCCCGGGTGCGTGTGGATCTCAGTCTGGAGCCCTGACTCCTCCATCGTGTAGTTGATGTTGTTCTTGGGGTTGTAGGGATTTCGTTCCCACGGCTCGCGGGCAAAGTCAAAGCGATCCCACATCTCGAACTGCACGATAATGTCGCGCTCGGCGGTCAGCTCCATGAAGCGCTCGAACCGCGCCCAGTATGCCTCGCCAGGCCGGTCGAGGTCGTAGAGCCCTGTTGCCGGGTCCTGGGCAAAAGGCCACACGTCACCCTCATCCCGGCTCGACATCGTGCACCGCACATAATCGCCGCCAGCCGAGGCCAACAGGTCCAGGTGCTCCTCCAGGCCTGAGATCTGGAACAAGTTATCCTCGACGCTTCCCCCAAGTAGGAGGACAGGCCGACCCTTGTACTGCCAATAGAATGGATTCTCGCCGTACGGCCGGATCCGATCCTTTACATCCACGGCTCTGATCCCTCCTTACCTTCCACGTGCAACATTCCTGGAAGACGTCCTCAGACCATGTCCTTCGCCTACGTCGGCACGTCGGGCAGCGGCACAGGACGTGCATCCTCGGTCTCGATGCTCCAGTCCAGCAGCCGCAGCCGCATGGCGTGGATCACGTCCCGGTAGGCCGGGTCCCCCGCCGCGTTATGCAACTCCCATGGGTCCTGCCGCAGGTCGTACAGCTCATCGATGTCGCCCATTGGGTCGTGGACGTACTTGAACTCGCGCGACCGTACCATCTTGCGACGGCCTTCGGCCTCGCGCCACTGCAGCGACTCGATCAGCGCGCGCCGGCCGTACGGCTCCGCGAGCCGCTCCAAGTCAGCCATCCTGAAGGGCGGGCCACCAGCACCGTACTCGGAAAACGCCAGCTCACGGCCCGGCGCATCGGTCACCGTAGGCAGCCCCGTGCCCTGCATCGTCGCAGGCACCGTCATGCCCTGTAACTGCAGCAAGGTAGGCACGACGTCGATCAGGCTAACTAGGCTCGACTCGCGCGGCCCACAGGGAACGACGCCAGGCCACGAGAGAATCAGCGGGACGCGCGTCAAGCAGTCATAGAACACCCCACCCTTGCACTGCATGCGGTGCTCGCCCATCATATCGCCGTGATCAGAGCAGAATACGACGATCGTGCGTTCCCTCAAGCCGAGCGTCTCCAGCGCGTCGAGGATCTGCCTCAGCGCATCGTCGACAAAGCGCACCATGCCATAGTACACGCCCATCAGACCGTACAGCTCCGGCAGTGGATCGTCCGCCACACCTAGCATGCGGTACAGCACCCGGTTGCGCTCTGGCGCGCGCTCGTCGAACTCGTCTTCTGCCCAGGGAGGCAACACGATGCGCTCAGGAGGGAACATCTCTGCATACCGTGCCGGCGCCACCCAGGGCTCGTGCGGATCGGGGAACGAGACCCACAGCGCAAACGGCTCTTGGCGATGCTGCTCGAGAAAGCGCACCGTCTGTCCGGCAATCAGCCCCGTGGAGTAGTCCTCCAGCGGATAGTCGGACGTGGCATAGCCAAAGCGCGGGTTCTGCGGCCTCATTTCGCGGCGCAGCTCGTGCGCCGCCTGAATACCTGCCTCGGGACGGTACCAACCCATGCCCCGCGTCCGCGAGCCTTGGGGCAGGCCGCCGTGCGAGATCTCGCACCACGTGTCAAACAGCGCTAGATCCTCGGGTTGCTCGAAGCAGTGGTTCTTGCCGATCAGGCCGGTGTGGTAGCCCGCCTCGTGCCAGAGATGGAACGCGTGCACGGCCTCGGCCGGCATGAACGTCTGGTTGCGCCTGCTCCCATGCGTGTGCGGGTACTGGCCAGTCCACAGCGAGACGCGCGCCGGCACGCAGAGCGGGTGCGGCGTGAAGGCGTGCTCGAACAGTACGCCCTGCCCGGCCAGGCGCGCCATGGACGGCGTCTCGCAGAAGGGACTGCCGTACAGGTGGCTGGCCGTCGCCTTTTGCTGGTCCGTCATGATCAGCA
>CAZLMZ010000206.1:2783-6173 GCA_964560475.1 uncultured Anaerolineae bacterium | reverse complement strand
CCCTCCAGCGCGGCGGCCTGGGTCAGGCCCCAGATGCCGAACTTGCTGGCGGTATAGGGGGCCATCTGCTCGCGCGTGCGCTGTGCCGAGATGCTGCCGATGTTGATGATCCGCCCCCCGCCTGCTGCCTTCATGATCGGGAACGCCTCGCGGATGCAGAGAAACGGGCCGGTCAGATTGGCGCCGATCACGTTCTGCCACGCCTGGAACGAGATCTCGTCGATCGGCCCGCCGTCGAACGCGCCCGAGCTGTTGACGAGAATGTCCAGCCGTCCGAAGCGGTCCATGGTCTGGGCAAAGAGCGCCTTGACCTGCGATTCGACGGTCACGTCGGTCGGGATGGCGGCGATCTCGGCGCCGGTGTGGTGCAGCTTTCCTCGCACCGCTTGGGACAGGCTCTCTGCGGCGGCGCGCAGGCGTGCCTCGTTGCGCGAGGCAATGACGACCGTGCAGCCCTCCTCGGCAAAAGCCTGGGCGATCCCCTTGCCGATACCGGTGCCGCCGCCGGTAACGATAGCCACCTTGCCTTGTAGTTCGGCCATGTGTTGCGTCCTCCCTTTTTCAGTAGGTGTGGCCTGTCTTGACGGCCCGTCCCTACGATCGGCTGCGTCGTAGCTCGCCGATCACCCGTTTCCAGCTCAGGCTCGACGAGGAGAGAAGCGTGTCAGCGCGAAAGAGGCGCGCCGAGAGCAGCACGAAAGCATAGGCCATCGCGGCCAGCCCGGCCAGGCCGACGAGCGGCTGCCACAGTGGGACCTCGGTCGCCACGAGGCGCGTGATCATTGCCAGGGGCGAGGTGGGCGGGAACAGGCTGAGAAACACCGGCAAAGTGCCGTTCGGGTTCTCGGTAAAGGCCGTGTTCAGCCACAACGGGATCATGAGCGGCAGCAAAACGGCAAAGGTGAACTGCGTCGCCTCGCGCGTAGTCGGGGCCAGGACACCGATCGCGCCCAGCACGGAGGCATAGGCAGCGTAGCCAAAGATGAAATAGAGCAGCAACCAGGCGATGAACCCCGGCGGCAGTTGGAAACTGTCGGCTGCGCCTATTAGCTGCTGCCCGCGGTTCAAGGCTAACAGCCCGCCGCCCGCCCAGATGGCCAGCTGCAGCAGGGCGACGGCGCCCAAGCCGATCAGCTTGCCCAGCATGAGCTCGCGCGGGCGCAGGCTGAGCAGCAGCACCTCGGCGGTGCGCGTTTCTTTTTCCTTGGATACGCTCTGCAGCATGAAACCGCTGCTCATGGTGAGGCTAAAGAAAAAGATAAACATGGTGGCATAGGGTACCCAGAAAGCCAGCGGGCCCTGGGGCTCCTTTGCCCGGCTGGGTGCCTCGGCCGTGCTGCTCACGTTAGGCGTGGGATTGAGCAGCAGCCGTGCCTTGTCTGCGTCGCCGACCAGGTTGTACTCGAGCACGTAGCGGAACAGCTCGCTGCCGGCGACGTTGCCGAGCGGCTTGTACGTACGGTCGACGAGCACCAGGTCCCCGCTCTGGATCCAGTCGCGTGGGATGAGATAATAGCGTGCGATCTCGTCCGCCTCGATCGCAGCCTGGGCGGCAGCCTGGTCGGGGTAGGCGCGGAACATGCCGGCGGGTACCCCAGGCGGGATCGTCGCGACCAGCCCGCCCGGGTCGACGTACCCGATCACCTGGTCGGTCGGGCTGGCAGCGGCGCGTTCTTCCTGTGCCACCGTTCGCTGGGAAACGACCTGTGTGCCCAGGTTGAGGCCCAGGATCAGCAGCGGAAAGACGATCGTCGTGAACCAGAACGATCGCTTGCCGAGCGTGGTCAGGATCTCGTGTTTGATCACCAAGTAGACGTTTCGCATCATCGTTCCTATCGTGTCAGTGGGCGCACCGCGCGCCAGACCCCGCGCAGGTTCAGCCGCTGCCCGTAACGCAGCATGCCGGCGCGCAGCACGCGCGCCGATACCCACAGGCTGCCTGCAGCGGACGCGACCAGCAGGATCCAGCTCACAGCCATCTGCCACAGCGGGACCACTGCCAGGCTCCAGCGCATAGTGATCGTCATGAAAGCCGTCGTCGGGAACAAGCTCAGCGCGACGAGCACCGGGCTGTCGGGGTTGGCGATCACCAACGCCAGGAAGAAAAAGGGCACGAAAAAGAGCAGGTTGATCAGGCCCGCGATCTGCTGTCCCTGCTGAATCTCGGTGACGGCGCTCCCGATCGCGACCATGATCCCGGCGACGAGGACGTACGAAGGCAGGAAATAGAGGACGGCGATGCCCAGCATGCCCCACGGCACCTCTGCCTGGCGCAGCGGCGCGAAATACTGGGCGCCGACGATCAGGCCGATCACGACCGCTAGGGTCCAGATCCCGATCTGGGTGAGCGAGACCGCCATTAGGCCTGCTGCCTTGCCGCTCACCAACTGCTCGGGCGTCAGCGAGGTGATCATCACCTCCATCGTCCGGTTCTCTTTTTCCGTCGTCACGGCCTGCAGCAGGTAGCCGCCCGAAGTCATGACCGCCATGACGAAGAAAAAGCTGGCGACAAAGGGTAGGACGAGGGCAATCCAGTTCTGGTTGTTGATCTCCCGCTTGCCATCGGCCGAGCGGATCGTGACCGAGGACCCTTCGATCGCGCGCTGCTGAACGTCGGGCGGCAGGCCAGCAGCCAGGTTGGCGCGGATGAAATGATCGAACTGCTGCTGGACGGCATCGGTGGGCGCATTCTCCCAGTAGTAGAGATGGACCTGCCCGCTCTGCATATAGTCCGCCGGGAGGACGTAATAGCCCTGGATCTGGCCGGCCTGCAGCGCCCCCTCTGCGGCCTGCGTGTCGGCAAAGGCGCGCAGCTCGACGACACGCTCGCCGCTGGAGGCCGGTTGGACGGCAGCCGACAGCACGCCTGCCTGGTCGACATAGCCCAGCGGGCGGTCGTCGCGCTTGCCGATGGCGATCGTGACGCTGATCGCCGTGATGACGATGATCAGCAGTGGCATGGCGAGCGTGCCGAGCAGGAAAGCGCGGCGCCGGACCATCCTCAGGTATTCGTGCCTGGCGACGAGCCACAGCTCACGCATCGTCCGCCTCCCTGTCCCCGCGGACCACGGTGACAAAGACGTCGTCGAGCGAGGCCTCGGCGATCTCGAAACGCTCGATCTGCAGGCCGTCGCGCTCTGCCAGGGCCCGCAGCACCGCCTGTGGGCTGACGCCGGGTTCGAGCGTCAGATGCCACTCCCCGTTCTCGTGCCGGGCTTGGAACAGGCCATCGCCGTCGCCCACCTCGCCCTGTCCCTCGACGATCACGGCGTTCCCGGCAAAGTCACGCTTGATCTGCTCGACCGGCCCATAGAGCACGGTACGCCCGCGGTTGATCAGGGCGATGCGCGTGCACAGCGCCTCCACCTGCTGCATCTGGTGGGTCGACAT
>CAZLMZ010000206.1:0-2683 GCA_964560475.1 uncultured Anaerolineae bacterium | reverse complement strand
TCAGGGCGATGCGCGTGCACAGCGCCTCCACCTGCTGCATCTGGTGGGTCGACATCAGGATCGTCTTGCCCGCCTGGCGCTGCTCCTCGATGATCTCCTTGACCAGGCGCGTGTTAACCGGGTCGAGGCCGGCGAACGGCTCGTCGATCACGATCAGGTCAGGCTCGTGGAGCAGGGTGGCGATCAACTGTGCCTTTTGCTGCATGCCGCGGCTCAGCTCCTGGACCTTCTTGTTGCGGTGTGCATAGAGGTCAAAGCGCTGCAGCCAGCCCTCCAGGCGCGCCCGCGCGTCGGCCTCGCTCAGGCCCTTGAGGGTGGCAAAGTAGACGAGCGTCGGTTCGAGCTTGAGGTCCTTGTACAGGCCCCGCTCTTCCGGCAAGTAGCCGATACGCTTCTTCGTGTCTTCGTTCAGCGATCCGCCAAAGAGACGGATCTCGCCGCTGTCGGGGCGAAAGATGTCGAGCATCATGCGGATCGTCGTGGTCTTGCCGGCGCCGTTGGGACCGAGCAAGCCAAAGATCTCGCCCGGCTCGAGAGAAAACGAGACGTCAGCGACGGCCTGAACGTCGCCAAAGCGCTTGCTGACGTGAGAGATAGATACAGTAGCCATACATTCTCCTTCCTGGTACGCTGTGCGCCTATTATACACTATGTGGAACGGATTTGCATCGTACTTCTGGACAGGCATCCCCTGGTCAGTAGTCCAGTATAGCGTACGCGTTTGTCTGAACGTAATATCTACGATCCTCGTTACGTCTAGAGTATGCACGATATGAACCATGCCGGGTGACGGTTGGTGGGGAGAACGCGAGGACAGCGGTCCCCACCGGATAGTATAGATGGATGTGAGTCATGCACGAAATAGACCGGTCAGAGATTACGCCAGAACACCTTTACCTTTCGCGCCGCCAGTTTATGAAGCGTTTTGCCGCAGCGGCGGCTGCGGCGGTTGGTACGGGCGTGCTCGCTGCGTGCGCGACGCCGCCGACGGGGACGTCGGAGCCGGCGACGAGCACCGACATGCCTGTGGCGGCCCCTACAGCGTCCGGGGGTGCCGCTCCGGACACGCCCACGCCCTCAGTCGGCGCCGAGCCGACTGCGCCCGCCTGGCCTACGGTGAGTGCAGAGACGGACGAGCTCGGGGATCCGCTGACGGCGGATCAGGCGATCAACAGCTATAACAATTTCTACGAGTTCACCTTCAGCAAGGAAGGCGTGGCCCAGTTAGCCAAGGACTTTCAGACGCACCCCTGGTCCATCGAGGTCGGCGGGCTGGTGACCAACCCGCGCACGCTCGACCTAGCAGACCTGCTCGCCTACTCGATGCAGGAGCGGATCTACCGCATGCGCTGCGTGGAAGCGTGGTCGATGGTCATCCCCTGGATCGGCTTTCCGCTGGCCAAGCTGCTCGCGGAAGTAGAGCCGACTGAAGAGGCGCAGTACGTGCGCTTTGAGACGCTCTACGATCCGGAGCAGATGCCGAACCAGCGTGGTGGGACCTTTCCCTTCCCGTACGTCGAGGGGCTGCGCCTGGACGAGGCGATGCACGACCTGACGATCCTGGCGATGGGGCTCTATGGCAAGCCGCTTACGCCGCAGACGGGCGCGCCGATCCGGCTGGTGGTGCCGTGGAAGTATGGCTTCAAGAGCATCAAATCGATCGTCAAGATCGATCTGGTGAAAGAGATGCCCGAGACGACGTGGTCCAGTGTGACGCCGAGCGAGTATGGCTTTTACGCGAACGTGAACCCAAACGTGCCCCATCCCCGCTGGTCGCAGGCGACGGAGCGGCGGATCGGCGAGAGTGGCCGACGCAAGACGCTGCTCTTTAACGGCTACGAGGACGAGGTCGCCTCACTGTACGAAGGCATGGACCTGAAGGTATGGTTCTAGGCAAGCGCGGTTCGGCCGGCCCCATGGCGCGCTGGCTGCACGTCGCGGTCCACGTCGGTGTGCCGCTGTCGTTGCTCGTGTTGATCGCGCAGGTCGTACTGGGCCGGCTCTCGTTCGACCCGATCCGCGACGTCGAGTTGCGCACCGGGCGGACGGCACTGAACCTGCTCGTGCTCTCGCTGGCGTGCACCCCGCTGGCGTTGGTGACCGGCTGGCGGGCGATTCGGGACCTGCGCAGACCGTTGGGGCTGTACGCCGCTCTCTATGCCGGCCTGCATTTCCTCGCTTTTGCGGCGTGGGATTACGGGCTGCAGTTCGACCTAATCTGGCTCGACTTGCGGGGCAACCGCTTCCTGCAGGTCGGCCTGCCGGCGCTGGTCATCCTGGTCGCGCTCGCCGTGACCTCACCGCGCCCCACAATCCGGCGCATGGGGCGCCTGTGGAAGTGGCTGCATCGCCTTGCCTACGCCGCCGGGCTGCTGGCGGCGCTGCACTTTTACTGGGCGGTCAAGGTAGACCGGCGCGTGCCGCTCCTGTACGGAGCGATCGTCGTGTTGCTGCTGGTGCTGCGCCTGCCGCCAGTGGTGGAGGCGGTGCACAGGCTGTACGAGCGGCTGCCGACGTAGATGTGTTGATCCCTCATCCCCTTCGGGGTATAATGCTCGAACATATCTACTGAATGGATAGCAGCCAACTCATGTCCTCTTTGCCTGAAGATCAGTCCTCTGCAGACCACTCTGCCCATCGTGGATGGAAGCGCAACCTGGCCATCCTCTGGTTCGGGCAGTTG
>CAZLMZ010000205.1:5003-6196 GCA_964560475.1 uncultured Anaerolineae bacterium | reverse complement strand
GCATAGTGCTCCAGCACCATCCGCTTGCGCACTTGGAGCTGGTCGTATCCTGCTGGCGCGGGCACCGGCGTCACCTTGTGCACCGCATAGCTTACCGCAGTGATCGGCTCGCCCTGTGCATCCTGCCACACACACTCGATGCCGTGGTGCCCGTCGGGCACACTGCTGCCATCAGCCAGTGCGGTCAGCCCGTCCCCCCTGGCATGTACCTCCGACAGAACCTCCCCGTCGCCGGCCAACAGGCGCACGAGGACCGGGCTACCTGGCGCCACGGTGAAACGGATGCCGACCGTGTGCTCCGGGTAAAAGACGTCGCGATCGAGGCGCAGGCCACGGACCTCCTCCTCGATCGCGACACGTTCGTCGAGCAACGTGCCCTCGCCCAGCGGAACGTGGGCCTGCACGGGGGTGTCGACCGCCTCCAGGCGGCAGCCGACCTGTGCCATGCGCCCCAGGCGAAACAAGCCGATCGTCACCCGATTCTCGCCCGGCTCCAGGGCAGCATCGAACGTATGCTCGTAGCTCCCATCTCGCCGCTCAACGACGTGATCGTCGCTGTCGTACGTCGGCTGCCCGTCGACGAACACGATCACCCGCGACGTAATCCGGGTCACGAGCCGGAACGCGTGAAACCCTTCCTCTTCTGGCACCAGGATGGTCGAGAGAAAGGCCGCCCCCAGGTGGTTCGAGATGTTGTACCGTCCCCACGAGAGGTACTCTTCCGGCATGCGCACCAGGCTCCAGCGCGCACTTGCGCCGCGCCACAACACAGGCTCCCCTTCGTGCGGGGTCGAGGCCAGTATCTCCAGCGCCTGTGTCGCGATCTCGGCCATGGCATTCCGCCCAACGGTCGCTCCGCTGCGCTCAAAGAGCGTCAGCCCCTGCACCTGATCCGACAGGTCCTGGTAGAACGGTCCCAGGATCAGCCACGGCTTGACGATCTCACCGGGCGGAACGTACCTCGCCAGGTTCTCTCTGCTGCCCATCGCGCCCTCCTTCCCACCGGCCTCGCTGTAAAGCACACTTCGTGCGTCGCTCGACTCGCCCCGCTCGCCACTCCCGGCCCGTCACTCGTCACACGTCACTTGTTACCCGTTCCGCACCTCTTCCAGCCACTGCTCGATCTCGATCTCCCGGCCCGCCTCGGCCGAGGCATAGATCGCCAGGATCAGCTCCACTGCCTTGCGCGCGCT
>CAZLMZ010000205.1:0-4903 GCA_964560475.1 uncultured Anaerolineae bacterium | reverse complement strand
GGGTAGGTCCGTCGCTGAAAGATCACCTCGAGCTTGGTCCCTGCCTCTTCGACCGCCTGCATCATCGCGTCCATCTGCGGCACGGTGATCGCCATCGGCTTTTCACAGAGCACGTTCACCCCCGCCTGTGCGGCGGCAATCGTCATCTCTGAGTGCAGTCCCGACGGCGTGCAGATGCTGACCACATCCAGGCCACCCTCGCGCAACATCTCCATGTAATCCTCGTAAAAGGCAACGCCCCCGTACTGCTCGGCGAACGCCTGTCCCTTTTCTGCGTCGACGTCACACACCGCGACCAGGTCGGCGTGCGCGCTGGTCACGACCGAGTCGGCGTGCCAGGGCGCGATCACGCCACAACCAATAATCCCCCATCTGAGCTTTTCCATCCAGTTTCTCCTTCCGGCTAGGTTGAGGTTGGTGGCTTGCAGTATACTCTATTCCAGAAAGGGCGCAAACAGCCGTCGCATCCACCGGGCCCGCTCAGGCAAGCTCGCCCGTTCTTGACAGACCCGATAGGCTATGCTAAACTGTCCGTCGATTGGTGCCGCCGCAGTCATGCGCGACCCTGTACACTCAGTGAACTGTGGTATTCTATCGGCGTCTACAGCATGGAGGGGCCTGTGCCACGCTTGGGTAGACTGGGGCTTGGGTTACGCCCATGAAGGTCAAGTTCTGGGGTGTGCGAGGGTCCATTCCCTCCCCTGTCTCCTCCGCCGAGATCGAGGGCAAGCTGGTCGCTGCCCTCGCTGGTGCACACAGCGTCGACCTGGGGGACATGGATGCCATCTGGACCTACGTCCGCGGCCTCCCCCCGTTGATCCGTGGTACGGTTGGCGGCAACACCCCCTGTGTCTCAGTCCAGATCGGCGACGAATGGATCATGTTTGACGCCGGTTCTGGCATCCGCGAGCTGGGCCTGGCGCTTCTCGAAACCGAGTTCGCACGCGGGCAGGGCGTGGCGCACCTCTTTATCAGTCATACCCACTGGGATCACATCCAGGGCTTTCCCTTTTTCGTCTCCTGCCTCCCCTCCGGCAACCGCGTCACCGTCTACAGTCCGCTCAGCAACCTCGAGAGCCGCTTCCGCGGTCAGCAGGTGCCCCGCTACTTCCCGATCAGCCTCGACCGGGCGCGCGCCGACGTGCGCTTTGTCCAGCTCAAGGAAAACGCACCGATCAACGTCGGTGGGGCACGGATGGAGAACATTCTACAGCCGCACCCGGGCCGCTCCTACGGCTACCGCCTGAACGGCGACGGAGCCAGCATCGTCTATGCCAGCGATGCCGAATACAAGGATCTGGGCGAAGCGCACACCGAGCGCTATGTCGAGTTCATGCAGGGCGCAGACGTGCTAATCTTTGACGCCCAATACACCTTTAGCGACGCCCTGCAGCGCCCGGATTGGGGACACAGCTCCTCGCTGATCGGGGCCGACATGGCCCTGCGCGCCAGTGTAAAGCGCATGTTTCTGTTTCACTTTGATCCCGCCTATTCCGACCAAAAGGTGCAAGAGATCCTCGACACCACGCTGAGCTATGCGGCGATGGACCCCGTACATCCGACCTGCAAGGTCGAACTCGCGATCGAAGGCCTCGAATTCGAGCTCGGTCGTCCCGAGCATACCCTGCTCAAGGACTATGTCGTGGGCGACACGGCCGTGTTGGCCATCAGCGGGCGCTTTGATGCCTCTGCCGTCAGCGCCGTCGACGAGCGGCTCACTGCGCTCGTCTCAGATGGGCCTGAGGCAGGCATCGTCATCGACCTTGCCGAGGTGACGCACATGAACGTCGCCGGCCTCAAGACGCTGCTCACCGCCAAGCAGCGCGGCAAGGACGTGCCCTTTGTCCTGGCGGGAGCGCGCGAGAACGTGCGCAGCGTGCTGGATCAGGTGGGGTTTGGCGAGGCGTTCGTGCAGTACGAGGCAGTGAGTTCGGCCGTGTCGGCGCTCGAGGCGCAGCAGTACCTGCAACTGCAAGGAGAGACGCTGCAGCGGCGCTATCGCATCGACAGCAAGCTCCACCTTGGGCCCAAGGCCGCCGTCTTTCGCGCCTTTGACACCTGGTTCGAGAGGCCGGTCACGGTCAAGGCCCTGCCGGGGTCCATGGGCCACAACGCGGACGAGCTCTTGCTCCGCGAGGCGCGGTTGGTCGCGCACCTGCATCATCCCAACATCGCCTCGGTGTACGACTGCATCGAGTTCCACGACCGTCGCTACCTGGTGCGTGAGTATATCGACGGCCTGACCCTCCACGACCGGCTGAACGCCCAGGAGACGGAAGCGCCACTTCCTTCTCAGCAGACGCTGTCCATCGTGCGAGACATCCTGTCTGGCCTGGCCTACGCGCACGAGAACGGTGTGCTGCACCGCTACGTCCGGCCCAAGAACATCATCCTCTCCGACAGCACGCTCAAGCTCATGAACTTTGGCTTGATCGACAATCCGGATGACTGGTCCTTGGAAGACGTCAGCTACATGGCGCCAGAACAGATCCGGCAAGGAGAATTCGACGGCCGCACCGATCTCTATGCGGTGGGGACGATCCTGTACAGGCTGGCCACCGGCAAGCTGCCCTATGAGGCCAGCACAGCCGAAGAGATGGCCCGGCTTCACCTGACCGCCGATCCGATTCCGCCTCGCCAGATTGCACCGGACGTGCCACCCGCACTGGAAGAGCTGATCCTCAGCCTGTTGAGCCGAGATCCCGATGGGCGCACCTCGTCAGCAGCCCAGGTCCTCGAAGCCCTACAAGACATCCCGCCCTGGTAGTCGAGGGGCGTCTCAGTCCAGGATCAGAACGTGCGCCCGAGCAGCCAGCGGGCGAGCTGGCCAATTGCCCGATGCGCCGCCGTGTCGAGGCCTGCCTGCTCCAGGTGTGAGAGTGCCTGCGCCGAGTATGCCTCCGCCGTCTGCTCTGCATAGGCGCGCGCGCCGCAGCGCTCCAGGATCTCGACCACGCGCGGCACGTCGCGCGCCCCGACCTCTTCCTGGCCGAACAGTGACTGCAGCGCGGGGTCGCGCATCCCGTACACGATCGGCAGCGTCTTCTTGCGGGTCAGGATGTCGCTCGAGGCCGACTTGCCGGTTTCGTCCTCCGCTCCCCACACGCCCAGGATGTCGTCGATCACCTGGAAGGCCATGCCCAGGTTCTCGCCGAACGCCCGGTAGGCAGCCACGACCGCCGCCTCTGCGCCGCCCAGCAGCGCGCCCAGCTCCGTAGCACAGGCAATGAGCGCCGCCGACTTGAAGCGGATCATCCGCAGGTAGCTCTCCAGCTCGACCTCTGGCTGCTGCTCGAACGCCATGTCGAGATACTGCCCCTCTGTCAGTGTCAGGCACGTCGCGCTCAGCGTGTACATGGCGCGCATCGAACGCTCCGCCGGGACGCCGCGCTCGACGAGCCGGCTGAGCTCGACATAGGCTGCGGCGTACATGCCGTCGCCGACGTTGATCGCCTGCGGCTGGCCCCACAGCTTCCACACCGTGGGACGGTGACGGCGCACTTTGCTTCCATCCTCGATGTCGTCGTGGATCAGGGAAAAGTTGTGGATCAGTTCGACCGCCGCAGCGGCAGGTAATGCGTGCTCGACCTCACCCCCCACCGCCTCGCAGGAGAGAAGACAGAGCACCGGGCGCAGGCGCTTGCCCTGTATCTCCTGATCCGGTGACAGTTGCTCGTCGAGCCAGCCAAGATGGTACCCCATCATGCCATAGTGCCGTACCAGCTCACCGTCGACGTCGAGCAAGGCTTTCATCTCGTCTTCGATCCGGGGAAGATAGCGCGTGAGGTGGTCGGTCAAGCTCATGTCCGGCACTCCTCTAGGTGCGGTGTCCTGCGTAGCGCCTCGATATTCGGAGCACCCACACAGAACATCGCGATCCGGAGGGCATCGCGAATGGCCTCCAATGCCTCGCGTGCGGTTTCCTCCGATCGGAGCGCAGGGCGCAGCAGTGGCCATGCCAGCCCCACCAGGTCGGCGCCGAGCGCCACGCACTTGGCCACGTCGACGCCAGTCTCGATCCCGCCGCTGGCGACGAGCGGCACCTGCGGCAGGATACGGCGTACGCCACGCACCGCCTCTGCGGTCGGGACCCCCCACTCTGCGAACTGAACTGCTACCCGGTCCTGGTGCGCGGTCTCGGCGCGGTGACGCTCTACCTCGCTCCACGAGGTCCCGCCAGCGCCCGCGACGTCCAGCGCTGTTACCCCCGCATCGCACAACTGGCGTGCCGCCTGCGCCGAGAGCCCATATCCCACTTCCTTCACTATCACCGGCACCGGCAGCGCGCGGCAGACCCGCTCGATCTCCGACAGCACCCCCGCAAAGCCCGTATCCCCTTCCGGCTGCAGCGCTTCCTGCAGCGGATTGAGGTGCAGGATCAGCGCGTCGGCCTCGATCATGTCGACCGCGCGCTGGCAGTGCGACGCGTCATAGCCTGTCCTGAGCTGGACCGCGCCCAGGTTGGCCGCGAGCAGGATATCCGGGGCCACGTCTCGCACGCGGTAGCTGTCGGCCCAGTCATGGTTCTCCAGGGCAGCGCGCTGCGAGCCCACGCCCATGCCCATGCCCAGGGCCTGCGCGGCTGACGCCAGGTGGCGGTTGATCGATGCCGCAGCCCGCGTTCCCCCCGTCATCGACGAGATGAACAACGGTGCGCGCAGCACCTTTCCTAGGAATGTCGTGCCTAGATCCACCTTCGCCAGGTCCAGCTCGGGCAAGGCCTGGTGCACGAAGCGATAGCGCTCCAGTCCATTGCTGGGACGCTGCATCCGGACATCACACTCCAGGCAGACGCGCAGGTGGTCGTCCTTGCGTGAATGGGACATGGAGTTCCTCTCGCCAATGGGCTTGCTGCATCACGTCCTAGGTCGACATTGTCAGCAAGCGCCATCTTACCCGCGTT
>CAZLMZ010000204.1:0-6203 GCA_964560475.1 uncultured Anaerolineae bacterium | reverse complement strand
GCCAGGCCCAGGATGATCGAGTGCACCGACAGCACCAGCAGCAGGATGAGCGACTGGGGACGCCATCCGGCCGAGTGGATCTCCGGCCCGACCTCGTGGCTGGCCCCCCTGGCGCCGCAGTGCAGCGGCGATTTCTCCGGGTCGGGATCGGCGACAATCACGCCCTCGATCAGCAAGATCATCGAGAAACCCGCGCCGGCCAAGACGAAAGCGACCGGATAGACCAGCCCAGGCGCCAGCACCCGGAATCCAGCGGCCCCGCTGCTCAGCAGGTGCACGAGCCCGGCCCCGCCAAGCACCCCACCGGCAAAGGTGTCTCCCCAGATCATGAAGCGATCGCCGGCCCGGCCGCTTTTCAGGATCCAGGGAGAGAGCACGCCGAACATGCCGGTGACGAAAACGGCGGCTGAAAAGATGATTTTTAGTTCCACCATGTCCATACCCGCACCTCCATCGTGCGATTCCGGCCGTACGGTCTCTGCCCCAGCCTCGGGGCCAGCGTCTCAGCGCCACCGTCCGCGAAGGCCGAGCTGGATTCGTCCACGATCCGTGGCTGCACGGCTTTTCACCCACGGAAAAAACCACGCCTCCGCCGTGCCATGTTCCTGCGCCGCCGGGTAGCCCGCCACGCGTGCCGCCGCGGAGCTACCACTGCTGCTTGCCGTCCAGACCGTGCGATGGTTGGCCCTCGAGGTACTTGCCCAGCATCTCATCTATATACCGGTTGGCGATGGAGAGGCCCTCCCTCCCGTCGATCGAGCCAACCGCTCCGAGCAGCCTGTATGCGACGGACGCACGCAGTGCGAGGTCGGAGAAGTTGAAATGGGCCGCACCCTCGACGGTGACGTGATAGGCCGGCTGTGTCTGCGCTGCAAAGATGCCCCTGGTATAGCCGTCCACCCTCCCGGCATCGCCCCGCGCGTGCGAAGGATCGGCACCGATCAGCATGAAAGGCACGGCACTGACGGTCGTGCTATCGCCGTACAAGGTCCCGTCCAGGTCGATCGCCACCTTGCAGCGAGGATCTGTCTTGCACACCTGGTAGGCTGCGGCGCCGCCAAAGGAGTGGCCGATCACGCCGACGCTCGCGGTGTCGATCCGGCCGTAGAAGGCGCCGTTCGGGTCGGCATCGAGGGACTCGGCCCGGTCGATCAGGTACGTCACGTCGCCCTCCCAGATCTCCAGGAGCGCGCTTGCCTGGGCCATGAACGCGGGCGACAGGGGATCGACGCCCTCCGGCAAAGCCGCTTGCGCCGAAGCATGGACCACGCGACCATCGTCAAACACGACCAGGTCCGACATATAGGTCGGCGAGCTGGACAGCACGAGATAGCCCTGGCTGGCCAGATGCTCGGCAATGGTGGTGTAATCGGCCGAACTCCGCCCAAAGCCGGGCTCCAGGATGACGAGCGGAAGGGGGCCGGGGAGATCCGCCAGCGCGGCGTGGTCATAGCTGTGCGTCTGGATGCGAGAGAGCCTCCGTGTCAAGAGCCCGCCGATGCCGCTCTCCTGCTCGGCCTGGTGCTGCCAGCGTTCCGGCATGTAGGGAGCCGTCGCGGCGCCGGCACGATCGGCCGGATACCAGGCCAGCACCATCAGCTCGCGCTTTTCCGCCGGGTGGCCGGCAAAGGCTTCGCTGCGAGCGGGATCCACCCAGTCATAGCCGACCCGGCCCACGAGATACGGCCCGGGCGGGTCGGGCAACTGGAGCGCGGCGTTGTGCCAGGCTTCCAGGTACACCCCCGCGCCGAGGACCACTGCGGTGGCGCAAGCCGCCGCGATGCCGAGCAGGATGGAAACGACGCGCAGCGTCCCCTTCATCTACCTGACCCTATCTTGGCCTCCGCGCACCCTGCGGCCGCAGGCGTGCTGCCCGACGCGCTCAGCCACCCCCATTGAAGCGCCGGCACAAGCCATAGAACCGCCCCAACGCGGGATCCCCCACCGCCGCCACCACCTGCTCCCAGGTGACGAAGGCGAGCTCGATCTGCGGCAGGACCGCCTCCCACTCACAAAAAGGTGCGCCGCGATCCGATCAATGTCAGTGCACGCCTCTTTGAGCAGATCGACCGCGCACATCTCGGTCTGAAGGACAGGGGGGACTTGTTGAGGAAGCACTCACGACCCCTGGGGAGCGTACTGGGCCAAATCGGTGCACTGAACCAGATACTGGAGTGTCTGTAGCGTGAATACCTTGCCACGAGTTGCTTCCAGCAGCTTTCGCATGTCCTCTCTACGTACACCAAAGCCGCGCCCGTCGATACATGCTACAACCTGGAAAGGCTTCAGCCCCTTGGCTTCCCGACCTGTGCTTATGGTCGCGAGGTGCTGGATGCGCGTGGCTTTGTCCCTGGCGGTACCGTCATCCTCGGCGCTCTTGGCCTCGATGACCACCCGAGGATTCCATTCGTCTGGAATGATGAAATCGGGCGCCTGATCGAATCCCTCAACGCTGTCTGCGTGCTGGGTGCGTCTGAAACTCACACCATGCTTGCGCAGCTCCGCCTCCACTGCGTCTTCCATGATGTTGCCAATCACACCCGACACTGCGTCTCGATGACTGGCAAAGGGACGCCCAAGAAAGCGTTCATAGAGCAACACTGCGTAGGGAACACCATGGGTCGCTACGTGCTCGACGCTTTCCTTTCCCAATCGAGTGTCTACCTTGTCCAGGCGGTGGATGGCATCTTGCCCTGTATCTGCCGCTCCCGAATTGATCAGCTGGCAGGCAGCCTCGATCATCGCCTCGATCCGCTCACAGGTCAGAGAGGTGCACGAGCGCAGATACTGTCGATCCTCTCGCACTCGTCGGTCGATACGGCGGGCAAAGCTCTGCGAAACGTCGACACGTGTCCTCTCTGCCGTAACATAGGCTAACTCGGGCGGACTGAGCCCCAGCATCGCTCGGAGGACGACGAACGCCAGGGCATCCTCGCGTATCGCGTGCACGACGAGAGAAGACACGATGTCACCAAAGCCATGCGTATGGCGCTTGAGTATCTCATAGGCGTCGGCAAACTCGGGGTAGGCCACGAATCCTGGGCCTCTAGGTAAGACAAGAAAGAAGGACTGAAGACTGTCAAACACCGCATCGATGAATGGCTCTGGCTGAGAGAGGACAATCTCGGGGGGTGCCTCAAAAGGATGCTTTGAGCTGCTCATAGGTCTCGTGGGTCTCCCGCTGCGTCTCCGTGTCTGGGTCGGCGCTAGTGACCACCGGCATCACTTCACTAACCAGCGCCGATAGCGATTCGAAGGGCTGCAGTTGGTCCAGTGCTCGCCTTATATGCCCCAACTTGGCATCAACCGGTTCCTCACACTGCCAGACGCCGCGGAGCTCTAGCACAACCAGCCTCACCAGGTGTCCGAGCAGCAAGCACCTCACATCCCCCTGAGTCACGCTATGGCCTGCCTTTGCGACACTGGCGATGTCCTCTTGGACAGCACGTTTGAGATCCTCCAAGGAATCTTTCGTCGCCGGCATCTGGGCGTGCTCCATCCTCCGGCACACAAAGACCGTATCTATCACCGAGGAACCCGTGCCATTGATGTGAATCGATGCACTCATTTCCGCCGGGCACGGCAGCGCAGCCGTACAGACGAGACCAGCGTCCAGGATGGCTGCCGCAATGGGCAGATACGCCTGCACTTTATTGTGGTGGTAAGTGAAAACAAAGGGCGCCATCGGTTTGAGCGCCTCCGCAAAGCGACAAAAGACCGAGCTCAGACCAGCGGTGAAATGCTCGATGCCGCGGCCCTCCGTGTCGTTGACCGTAAGCTCGTCGGGGGTACGAGTCGTCCGAGGGCGGAAGGCGGGCTCTACCTCCAAGAGATGCTTCCGAAGCCAGACATAGCAAAAGTCCATAAGCTCCGCGTACTGCACATTGCCAAAATAGGGCGGATCTGTGAGTACGGCATCCAGGTAATCTTTTGGCAGCGTGAGCTCGGCGCCCGGCATAGCCTCAAGATAAGCGGATTTACGAGCGTCTCGCTCGGGAAGACTATCCACGAGACGTGCGCCGATGTGCTCACCTCCTTGGTAGATCTTTTTCTTTGTGGCCAGAGACTTTTCGAATGGACGGTCTCCGTAGACCTTGGCGCGGCAGTACTTTTTCACGAAATGCCGGAACCCTCCGCTGCCGACACCTGCGATGCCCAGCAGCGAGTTCTCGCACTGTGTGACGCTGACCGGGAAGCCATGTACAGAGAATATGTCGAGAATCTTGAGTGCATAGGAATCATATCGGCAGAGCATGTTCTGATAGCGCAGCGTGTCCGAAAACACCGTCAGCAGCGCTTCGCGGACCTCTGTTTCCTCAACCCGGCTGATCTCGCTGACCAGCGTCTGAAGTCCCAGCAACTGCCTCGCATTGAAGAGCTGACGGTAGGATCGATAGCCCCACCGATGCAACCTGGCAGTCTCATCGCCGGGTGGTATCTCCTCATCAGGCACCAAGTCTTGCGGAGAGATGGCGAACAGGCGCTGAGCTGCTTCATATCGTTCTATGTCTGAACGGTCTGGGGCTTTGAAAAAGCGACCGGCGTGGGATGCCGCGCAGCGAGGACAGTGGTACTCGATCGCATACAACGCGTGCTCGGGTGGGCTATCAGCAGAGGCCCCATACCGGACCTCATGGCCGCAGGACCGGCAGACGGCGCGGTTTCTGCCGCCAGGCTCCGTCAGCAGCAGATCTGTACCACACGCATAGCACGTGCCTGGAGAAGGCTCCACGGCGGGAGTCTCGTTGAGCGCCGAGCAGTTTGGACAGATGAGGACATAGTTGGGATGGCGCTGATTCTTGGCCAACACATAGCTGGAGTAAAGATCGACCACGTGGCCACAATGCCCACACGGCTGCTGCTTGACCCAGAGGAAATACTTGACTGGAGCAGCGTCCCCACAGCGCGTGCATGTCGTCGTATAGAATTGTCCCACGCGTTTCTCTACGCGAGCTGCTATCCTCTTGGCCGTCGCTCGAAAGCGATCCAGATCCAGTGGTGCCAGCTCTTGCCTGACGATCCAGTAGGCCATCGGGTTGCTGTCGGTTCCGACAACGTGACAACCGAGCCGGCTGGCCTCGAACAGGGGAGTACCCCCACCCATGAACGGATCGCCTACGATGCGTGGTCCCAAGTCATGCCCGCCAAAATAGCTCCAGGCGAGAGGGCGGTCTGTCACGAACTCACTGAGCAAGAGTCCGCGAAAGAGGGCACCCGGTCTGCGAGCAAACCACTTGTGCACGCCGATGATCGGCCGGTAGCTCTGCTGGATCTGTTTCTCGCGTTGAGCCAACTGCGCGATAAGCGGGGTGTCGAAAAGTTCCTCGATCATCCTAGATCCCGTCGGTAGAGCGACTCCCGCCCAAGGTCCCCGAGCCCTGCTGCCGCCCACATCTGCGTGTTGCGGGGAAAGCGTCACCTAATATCCATGGGAGCCGTTGTGCCCCTCATTCTACACACAGGCGGAACAGACGTCAAGCGGGCATAACGCCCCTCGTACTTGCTCCCTTACCATTGAAGCGCCGGCACAAGCCATAGAACCGCCCCAACGCGGGATCCCCCACCGCCGCCACCACCTGCTCCCAGGTGACGAAGGCGAGCTCGATGCGCGGCAGCACCGCCTCCCACTCGGAAAAGAACCGCGCCTCCGGTGTGCCATATTCCACCGCCGCCAGGTAGCCCTCCACCCGCGCCGCGATCCGTTCATGAAGGCGATCGCGCGTATAGAGCGCCGGCACGATCCGCTCGTTATCCTCCGGATAGAGCACCACCAAGTGCGCCGTGGCGCTCTGCCCTTGCTCGGACTCCCCTGGGAACGCCAGGCTCTGGCCTGGCTCCGTCCCCGCCTCCAACATCCCGTGGATCATACACGCCGCCGTCCGCGCCACCTGGTCATATCCCGGCGCGTGGGTCACGCCCTGCGCGAGGCCACTGTACATCTTGGCCTCGAACACCGCCAGGTAGCGGCAGCCGGGATCGAGCGTGACCCCGCTCTTGGATCCGGCGAGCGAGAACTGGCCCACGATCCCGTCGACGTGCGTGTGCGCCTCGCCCAACGGGTCGGCCTGCGCCCGCTTGCGAAAGGGGGTACGGAGCTGCCCTTCGGAGTAGGCCACGACGCCGGACGGGAAGGGGAGAAAAGGGAACGCTGCGCTCCCTCGCCCCTCGAGCCAGGCTTTCATGGCGGCACGCAGCATCCAGCC
>CAZLMZ010000203.1:3763-6263 GCA_964560475.1 uncultured Anaerolineae bacterium | reverse complement strand
TACCTATCCCAGCCTGGTCGTCGATGCCTCGGGCACGCTTCACCTCTCGCACCGCGAGCGTGGCACGCGGTGGCAGCTATGGTACCGTCGCAAGCGCCCAGGCCAGCTCTGGGAGGCGCCGAGGGCTCTGGCGATCAGTCCCGAACCGGGCTACAACCACTTTATGCAGTCGCTCAGTGTGGGACCCGCGGGCACGCTGCACCTCACTTTCCAGTATCACTATGCGGCTTCAGGCCGCGCCGAGGACTGCGCGGGCCGCGCGGCAGTGTACCTCTATTCGGAAGATGGTGGCGAGAGCTGGATCAACGAGGGCTGCCGCTGCTCGGCGTTGCCGCTGACGATCGAGGACGCTCGCGCCATCTGTAGATGGCCCGAGGGGGGCCTGCGCATCGGCAATCACGTCATCGACGGGCGCGGGAGGCCCTGGCTCTTTGCGGTGACGCCGGACTACCAGCGCGGCGTTCTCTGGCGCCGTGAGGCCGGCGAATGGATCGCGCTCGACCTGGAAAGCGTTTGGCCCGAGCTAGACCTCGCTGGCGGGTGTTCCTCCAGCCTTACCCGCGACGCCAGCGGCCGGATCTGGCTGGCCGTCGCCGCTGAGCCATATGGCGTTGCGACTCCGTGGTTCGATCCCAGTCACGAGATCTTGCTCCTTTCCCTCAACGAGGAGGGCAGTGCCCGCGGGCACAGGCAGGTGACGCGCACGGACCCGGCAGTCGCTCACTGGCTGCCGGCGCTCGAACCGTGGGACTGGGCCCGTCCGCGTGAGGCAGCGCCGCCGGAGGAAACACCCTGGATGCTCTACACCGCGGGTCTCAACGCCGGTGGCATCGGCGGCGACAACCGGAATGTGGTGCAAACTCGTGTATATCTGGGCAAGTGTGAGGAAGAGTAGTGAGCCACGCAGATCGGCTGTCCCTGTGGCCGGGTAGGCCACCGCGTTCAGATCCAGGCGATACGTTTCATCCCTGGATCGACTTTCACCTCGCCGCATCGGGCCCGCTGCGTGGTGCGGTGCTCGTCTGCCCGGGCGGTGGATACGCGAGACGGGCGCCTCACGAGGGCGCGCCTGTCGCTGCGCGCCTGAACGGCGCAGGTCTTCATGCCTTTGTCCTCCAATACCGTGTCGCGCCCCATCGCCACCCGGCGCCGCTGCTCGACGCGGCCCGGGCGGTGCGTCTCATTCGCGAGCACGCTTCGGAATGGGGCGTGGATCCCGGTCGCATTGCCGTGTGCGGCTTTTCTGCCGGCGGCCACGTTGCCGCGAGCCTCGGCGTTCACCATGGACGCGTCCCGCCCTACGATGACCTGGACCGCGTGCCCTGTCGTCCGGACGCACTTGTCCTCTGCTATGCCGTGATCAGCTCCGGCCGCTACGGGCACCAGGGGTCCTTCGACAACCTGCTAGGGCCCGGTGTGCCGGATGCGCTGCGGGCCGAGCTGTCTCTCGAGCGCCACGTCACGGTGGAGACGCCACCCACGTTCTTGTGGCATACCGCCGCCGACGCTGGGGTCCCTGTGGAGAACAGCCTGCTCTTTGCCCAGGCGCTGCGCCAGAGCGGCGTGCCCTTTGAGCTGCACGTCTATCCGCACGGCGCGCACGGCCTCGGCCTGGCGCCCGGGGACCCGCACGTGGCGACCTGGATCGATCTGTGCTGCCAGTGGCTGCAGAGCATGGGCTGGTAGAATGACTCTCCTTCGGCAGCAGTTCTGTGGCTAGGTACGTCGGGCGGCGCCTCCTCTTCCTGGCTATAGTTTATGTGGCGATCGTCTTTGCTACCCACATGGGCATGCGCATGATCCGCAACTCGGAGATCCCGCAGCCCAACTATGACCTCGTCGAGCACGCTCGCTACGCCTGGCAAGCGACTCGCCGAACTCTGCGCGACCTCTTGGGCGGTGACCTGGGCACCGTGCGCCTCGCCAGCGGCCCGATCCCGGTGGGCGAATACGTGCGAGTCGCCTATGTCAACAGCATCGGCCTACTTGCCGTCGCTATGCTGGCGGCGTCGACTCTCGGCGTGGCGTTTGGCATCCTCGCCGCGCTCGCTCGCCAGCGCGTTCTCTCGCTCGGCCTTCTGGCGGCAACCGTCGTCGGCATCTCTGCCCCTTCTTTCTTTGCCGGCTTATTGCTGCAGGTCGGCGAGCTCTACTACCTACGGGCCTTTGGCCGCCGGTTGGTCAGCATCGCCGGGTTCGGGTGGGATCTGGAGCACGCGCTCTTGCCGGCCCTCGTCCTTGCGGCGCGGCCGCTGGCCTATGTCATGCGTGCCACCTACATCTCGATGGAGCACGTGCTGGCCGAAGACTATGTTCGGACTGCCTTTGCCAAGGGGCTGTCGCTGCGGCTCGCCGTGCTCCGCCACGCCCTGCGCAACGTGGCGGTGCCTGTCCTGACCGCCGTCGGTGTCTCGCTGCGCTTCTCGTTGAGTTCGCTGCCCGTCGTCGAGTTCCTCTTTGCTTGGCCCGGCGTGGGCCGCAATCTGCTCTCGGCGATCGA
>CAZLMZ010000203.1:0-3663 GCA_964560475.1 uncultured Anaerolineae bacterium | reverse complement strand
TATGACGTCAGCCGCGGCGAGAGCGTGCAGCCACCTCTGCCGCCGTCGGCAGAATATCCGTTGGGAACGGATCGCTGGGGCAATGATCTGCTCAGCCTGCTGATGCACGGGGCGCGCAATACCCTCGTCGCATGCACCCTCATCACCGTCGTGCGCGTGCTGTTGGGCCTGCTGCTGGGCGCGCTGGCCGGGTGGCGCGAAGGCACGGCTCCCGATCGGGCCGTTATGGGCCTGGTCGGGGTGATGATTGCCGTGCCTACCCTCATCAGCAGCATGATCCTGATCTATGCCCTCGACATCCGGCGCGGCCTACCTGTTTTCGTCGTCGCTCTCTCTGTTGCCGGCTGGACCGAGATCGCCCAGTATGTGCGCGGCGAGTTTCTGCTGCTGCGCAAGGCGCCCTACGTGGAGGGCGCTCGCACTGTCGGCCTGGGTAGCTTTGGCATCGCCGTGCGTCACCTTCTGCCCAACGTCGTCCCGCAGTTGCTGGTGATTACCTTCCTGGAGATGGCAGCGGTCATGATGCTCCTCGGTGAGCTAGGCTTTATCGGCGTTTACATCGGTGGCGGCAGCCGTATCTCTGTCGAGACGGGCGCGTTCAATCCCGAGATCGCCACCCTGATCGAGGTCCCCGAATGGGGAGCTATGCTCGCCGACGGCTATCGGTGGCTCCGCTCCAAGCCCTATGTCGTGATGCCGCCCGCTTTTGCTTTCTTTGTCTCTGTCCTGGGCATGAATGCGCTGGGTGAGGGGCTGCGCCGCCTGGTCGAGAAACGCAGCCTCAACACCGCCTTCCTGCTCCGCAAGCGCACGCTACTGCTGATCGCTGTGCTCGTCCTGGTCAGCATCTTTGTCATGAGCCAAACCGGCCCGGCGCCCTGGTTTGCACGGGTGGCCGGTGCCTTCAGCGGTGAGCGGGCCCTCGCGCACGTTCGGGCCTTGAGCGCATTGCAGGGCCGTGGGCCCGGACAGGATGCCCTCGTCGAGGCTGCGGCCTATATCGAGTCCCAGTTCCGGGCCTACGGCCTCGCGCCTAGCTGGCAAGGCTCGCGCTATGTCTTTCCCGTGTCTACGCTGCTCGCCCGGCCGCTCGCACAACCCGAGCTGAGCCTCGTCGACCCGAAGGGGGCCGTGCTGGCTTCCTTTCGCCACCAGGTCGACTTTGGCTACGTCACCGCGGGACACGGCGGCAGCGGCCAGGTGGAGGCGCCGCTCGTCCTGGTCGGCTTTCAGCACGTGCGCGGCGGGCGATCGTGGGAGACTTACAAGGGCCTCGACCTGCGGGGCCGCGTCGCCCTCCTCGTCGAGGGGAACGCTCCGGCCGACTTTTGCACCGAGGCTCTGATCCGGGGCGCGCGAGCTGTGCTCTGGGTCGCGAGCGACGCTCCCCACGCCGTGCGTTCCCAGATCCACGTCGATTCGCAAACGGCGCTGTTGCAGCCACAGATCCCCGTTCTGCGCATCCGTCCCGCTGTGGCCGATGCCCTTCTCGGCGACGGACCTATCCTGTCCGAGCTACTCGCCGATGGAACGGGCGACCAGGCTGGGCCGGGGTGGTTCGCCAGCGATCTGCCCGTGCGCGTGCGCGTCTCTATCTCGCTCGACGAGCCGCGCCAGACCGAGCTCCCTTGTGTTCTTGGCTACAAGCCCGGCTCCGACTATGACCTGGCAGGCGAACTGATCGTTCTCCTCGCCCATTACGACGGCCTGGGCACCGACCCAGATGGCACCGTCTACCCCGCCGCGAACGATAATGCCTCTGGCGTCGCCGCCCTGATCGAGCTGGCCCGCGTCTGGAACGACCAGGGTCTGGATGCACGTCGCTCGGTGCTGTTTGTCGCTTGGCCGGGCGGCACGCTGGACGACACCGGCGTGGCAGAGTTCCTGGGCGATGTCAGTAACCTGCGCTTCCTGCCCGCACTTAAGCCCAACCGCCCGGCGGCGATCATCCAGCTTGGCGATGTGGGCGCGGGCACGGATACGCTGCTGCTCGATCCACGCTCCGACAGCAAGCTGCGCGATCTTGTCACTCAGGCGGCGGGCGAGTTGGGCGTGTCCCTTCTCCCTGCTGGCGCGAGCGACACGAGCGGCGAAGGGCTGGCTATGTCTCGCATCCCCTCGCTTAGCCTGGCCTGGGCGGACGCGCACATCTCGCCCGAGCGAGACACGGCGAGCCGCATCCAGCCGGAACGGCTCCAAGCAGTAGGTGAGGTGCTCACCTTGGCCCTGACGCGCATGGTCCGCCAGGCCCGATACTAGGGCATCTTCCCTGGCTAGAACTGCATGCCGGCATCCTGTGCTGGCATGCCTGCGGATGAGGAGGCCGCTTTTCAGATTGGCGACTCGTACTCTAGGAACAGGGCCGGTAAAGGCCGATAAGCGTATTGCCTTCGTGGATATCCTCCGTGGCATGGCCATGTTTTTTGTCCTGGTCGAGAACATGGCCCTCTACAGCGGACAGAGCTGGGACCCCGCTCTGCTCACCCAGCCTGCACAGCGTGTGACGCTGATCGCCATTCTCTTTCTGCTTCAGGCCAAATCCTATTCCCTGCTCGCCTTTCTCTTTGGCTGGGGCGTCGCCGTACAGCAAGAGCGGTTCGAGTTCCGCGGCAGGCCGTTCGTACCTTTTTACCTGCGCCGCCTGGGCTTTCTACTGGTCGTCGGGCTGCTTCACGGCACGCTGATCTGGTCGGGAGACGTCCTGGTCCTCTATGCCCTGCTCGGCGTCTTTCTCCTCGCCTTTCGCCGCACACCCCCACGCCTGATCCTGATCGCAGCCATCGCTTGCCTCTCTGTTACGGTCTTGCTCCAGGTCCCCGGCCCGGCGATGGATGCCGCGCGTAGCTGGTACGCTGACGCTACCGCCTCTATGCGGGCCAGTCCCGTCCCCGCCGCCGTCTATGCCACCGGTCCCTTTGGCGACATCATGCGGCGGCGCGTACACGATGTCCTGGCCGGCTACTCTTGGATGCCCTACTATGCGGGAACGATGCTCGGCATGTTCATGCTGGGCACGTACGCTGCCCGTCGAGGCTGGCTCCGCCGTACTGGCCGTCATCCAAAGATGGTGCACCAGGTTACGTGGCTCTCCCTGGGCCTCGGCCTCCTGCTAAACGAGCTCTACGTCGAGGCCCACCTGGGTCATCTCGGCCTGCCGCCGACCTGGAAAGCCTTTTTCGAGGTCGGCACGCGCACGACCGGCGCCGTGGCCCTGGTAGCCTTTTACGTGGCCGCACTGGCTCTGCTCGTCCGGCACGATAGTGTGCGCACTCGCCTACAGTCCGTCGCCAACGTCGGTCGCTGCTCTTTGACCAACTATCTGCTCCAGTCGCTGGCTTGCACGGCGATCTTTTACAGTTATGGCCTGGGGCTGTACGGTGAGGTTGGCATTCTCTTTGGTACTGTGCTCGCTTTCCTGCTCTATCTTGTCCAGCTCCGCTTGACCACGTGGTGGCTGGAGCAGTATCCGCTCGGGCCGGTCGAGTGGCTGTGGCGTGCTATCTCCTATGGACGCATTTGGCACGCGCCTGTCTTGGCCCGGACCTGGGCTTGGCTGCGACGGGTCACCGCGCATGTCGACCGGCGCGTGTGGTATGGGGGGGCAGCGCTGCTGGTGCTTGCTGGCATAGGCCTTGGCACGTGGCAGATTCGCACTCGCCCCAT
>CAZLMZ010000202.1:3473-6270 GCA_964560475.1 uncultured Anaerolineae bacterium | reverse complement strand
CCGCACGTGCCCACAAGGAGGGCAGCGAGCATGCCGTTACCAATGCCCAATCTGGACGACCTGCGCTTTCAGCGAGACCTCGTGGACGAGGCCCGGCGCCGTATCGTGCGCTATTGTCCAGAGTGGACCGACTATAACTTGAGCGATCCCGGGATCACGCTGATCGAGCTGTTCGCCTGGATGACCGAGATGCTCGTCTACCGGCTCAACCGCGTCCCGGAGAAGAACTATGTCCAGTTCATGGAACTGCTCGGCATCCAGCTTCAGCCGGCGACCAGCGCGCAAACCGAGCTGACCTTTCGCCTTTCGGCACCCTTTCCCCTGGGACCAGAGGACAGGACGACGACCGTCGTTCCACAGGGCACCGAAGTCGCGACCTGGGTGACGGCCGAAGCGGAGCCGCAAGTGGTCTTTACGACGGACGAAAAGCTGTCCCTGTCGGCGCTCCGCCTGACGCAACTGCGTCGCGAGGACGACCTGAACCGCAACTATTTGCCGCGGCTGGGGATCGAGGATTTCTACACCTTTAGCCGGCAGCGGCCCCAGGTCGGCGACACGTTCTACATCGGTTTCGACAGCAGCCAGGAGATGAGCGGGTACGTGCTGCGCCTGGCGTTCGAGGCACGCGACACGGAGGCGCCGGGCATCAACCGTGAGGACCCGCCCCTCGTCTGGGAGTGCTCGACCGGCAACGGCCGCTGGGAAGAGATTGTGCCCAGCAAGCAGCCGCGCGAGCGCGATACGACCGGCGGGCTCAACAACGCGCGAGGGAGCATCGTTTTTTACCTGCCGCTGGCCTTCCGGCCCGGCCTGGTGCACGGGCGCAGCGCCTACTGGATCCGGTGCCGCCACGAGCCGCGCCGCGCGGAGCAGGGGACCTACGGCGTCCAGTCCCCACGCCTGAGGGGGCTCTCTGCCCACACACTCGGCGGGACGGTCTCGGCTACCCACGCTCAGATCGTGCTGGTCGAGGTGCTGGGACGCAGCAGTGGCGAACCGGGCCAGATCTACCGGCTGCAGCACGCCCCCGTGCTCGCACTGCGTGCCGGCGAGACGGTGGAGGTGCAGGAGGAACAGGACGGGGAGACGGTCTATGTGCCGTGGGAACGCGTCCCCGATTTCTCGCGCTCCAGCCGCTACGACCGGCACTTTACGCTCGACGAAGCCACGGGTGAGATCTGCTTTGGCCCCTGCGTTATCCAGCCTGACGGGACCATGTACCAGTATGGGCGCGTGCCTGAAGCGGGGCGATCGATACGCGTCGGCCAGTACCGGCACGGCGGTGGCGTATTGGGCAACGTGCCGGCGGACAAGCTGCAGGTCTTGCGCAGCGCGATCCCCTACGTCGACCGGGTGACCAACCTGCAGCGGGCGACGGGCGGGCGAGATCAGGAAACGCTGGAGGAAGCCAAGCTGCGCGCCCAGCGCATCGTACGCGCACAGCAGCGGGCAGTGACAGCCGAGGACTTTGAGAGCCTGGCCAGACAGTCCACACGCACCGTGGCACGCGTCAAATGCATCGGCGCGGGCGAGGTGGAGGGAGATGGGCAGGCAAGCACCCGGCCGCCCGGCATGGTCGAGCTATTGGTGGTGCCGGCGGCGTTCGACGCGATCGGGCTGGGTGACCTGTCGGCGCTGAGCGTCGGCCAGTCACTGCGGAGCACGGTATCGTCCTATCTGAACCAGTACCGCCTGTTGACGACGACGGTGAGCATCCGCGAACCGCGCTACGTGGGGATCGCGGTCCGTGCCCAGATCGTGCCTTCGGAGGCACACGCGCCAGCCAGGGTGGTCGATCGGGTGAGAGAGCTACTGCGGCTCTACCTGTCGCCCCTCGCGCTCGAGAGTGAGGACGAGCGCCTGGTCGAGATCATCGGGCCGGAGTGGGAAGGCTGGCCCTTTGGGCGGGACCTGTACGTTTCCGAGTTGTTCTCGCTGATCCAGCAGGTGCCGGGCGTCAAGCACGTGCTGGACGTGCAGCTCGGGCAGCGGCCGATCGTGCCAGCGAGGATGCGACGCATGCCAGGTGAGGCGGAGGAAGCGGCGGACCGCGAGGGGGAGCAGATGGTGGTTTCGGGAGAGCGCACCATCGCGGTGCCAGAGGACGCGCTCCTGTGCCTGGTCAGTGGCGACGTGGAGGTGGTCAGCCTGTGACAGACGCGCTCCAGCCTGCGCTCGACGTGAACGCGCGCCAGGTGTCGTGTACGGTCTCGCACGTCGCCGGCAGGGGGCACTGTTACCCCGGCGAAGAGGTGACGTTCTATACGCGCGTGCAGTTGCGTGCCCCGGTGCCCGCGCTCCGGCTGCGGGTGTGGATACCTGACGGGCTCTTGCCGGTTCGGTTCGGTGCACCGGGCGAGGCGCTGCCGACCGTCGTACCGGGTCCGGGCGGGCGGCAGATCCTGTGGGACCTCGATGCTGCGGCGGGCGAGCCGGCCGAGTTCGAGATCGTGGCTCGCGTCGAGCCGACGGCGACCGACCGGGTTCTGCAGACACGGGCAACCGTCGAGATTGAGGGCAGAGAGGGGGCGTCCATAGGCGAGACCACCGCAGTCGCAGTCGCTGCCAAGGGAAGCTATCTCCGATACCTGCCGGCGCTCTATGAGCGAGACGAGCTGATGGCGCGCTTCTTGATGCTCTTTGAGAGCTTCTGGGGGCCGATCGAGCAGCGGATCGAGCACATGCATCTCTATTTCGACCCACGGATGGCGCCGGCAAAAGCCCTGCCGTGGCTTGCCTCGTGGCTGGGCCTGGTTCTCGACGAGCATTGGTCGGAGGCGCAGCGACGGCAGTTGAT
>CAZLMZ010000202.1:0-3373 GCA_964560475.1 uncultured Anaerolineae bacterium | reverse complement strand
CGGATCTATCCTGCGAAGCGGGTCAGCCCGTACGACGGCATGGCCGTGACGGCCAGCGTGTGGGCAGAGGCGCACGAATACCACCGGCAGTGCCGCCAGCTCGAGTCGCTCTTTCGACATGGCCCGGGGATCCTGGCAGGGCTCGAAGTGATCGCGAGCGACCCTCCGGACTCGACGGTCTATGTGCTGCCGGGCATCGCCGTGGATACGGTGGGGCAGGTGATCGTCGTGCAAGAGCCGATCGCCTTTGACGTCGCGGGGGCACAGGGCTTGCTCCATCTCCTGCTCACCTACGGTGAGAGCCAGCCGCGCATGGAGCAGGGAGACGAGGCGGGGCCGCTGTACGTACACGACGAGTTCGGCTTGGAAGCGCAGCTCGAGGTCCCGCAGTCGGCCTGCGTCGAGCTAGCGCGGGTACAGCGTACCGACCGGGCGGCGCCGCTGGCAGATGCGCGCGAGCCTTCGCAGCCGGGGCCAAACGAGATCGACCTGCGCTACCGGCGCGAGGCGAGAGCAGTGCTGCCGCCGGTCGCCAGCATCGGGGTGAGCTTCCTGGGAGAAGGGGAGGGTGCGACTCACGGCCGCGGGGCGGCACAACTGGCGCGCACCGTGCGCCGCCTGGAGACGATGCGTGCCTGGGCAGACGTCGGCGTGAGGTTGGAGGGCGGGATCGAACCGTACACGCTGCTCTACCTGGTCGGTCGCGGGCCTTTTGCGCTCGAGCAGCGGCCCATGCAGGCGCTGTACGAGTACCTGCAGGGTGGGGGCACGGTGCTGTTCGAGAGCTGCCGCCGCGGGGAACAGGAGGATGACCCGCAGGCGGATGCTTCGTTCCGTGACCTGCTGGCCTCGCTGGGGGTCGAGCCGTCCCCGCTGCCCGCAGGCCACGCACTAATGGAGGATCCCTACCTATTCGCCGCCCTTCCTGCCGGGTTCGAGACCGCAGACGCACGGTCGCTCTCCCTGGGCGGCCTGGCGCAGGAGGCAGGGAGCGTCGTGATGAGCACGTATGACTATGGGTGCCTGTGGGCAGGAGAACGTCGCGGTCGGTCTGCCACACGGGAAGAGATTCGCGCCGCATTGGAATGGGGAACGAACCTGGTCGCCTATGCGCTGCAGCGCCAGCAGGCACAGGCGTGACATGGCTTTGGCGGTGCACTGGACGGACGGAGCATAGATGAAGCACGTGGAGGAGAGCAACACCTACGACGAGACCCCTTATCCCGGGATGTCCTATTCCCAGACCCACCCGGACCGCCTGGCGACGGTGGCGACGCTGCTGGGCCTCGATCCGGCACCGGTGGACAAGAGCCGGATCCTGGCACTCGGCTGTGCGAGCGGATGGAACCTGCTGCCTATGGCGTATGCCTTGCCGCAGAGCACGATCCTGGGGATCGACCGCTCGGCGCGCCAGATCCAGGAGGGACAGCAGATGGTCGAGGAGCTGGGGATCGGCAATCTAAAGCTCCGGGCCATGGATATCCTCGACATTGGGCCTGAACTGGGGCACTTTGATTACATCATCGCGCACGGCGTCTATAGCTGGGTGCCGGCAGAGGTGCAGGACAAGCTGCTGGAGGTGTGCCGGCAGAACCTGGCGCCGGCAGGCGTGGCCTACGTGAGCTATAACACCTATCCCGGCTGGCACATGCTGCGCATCATCCGCGACATGATGCTGTACCGCACGCGCGACATGGTCGAGCCGCAAGAACGTGCCACGGAAGCGCGCGCCCTGCTCGATTTCATGGCTGAATCGATCTCGCCTGACAGCAGCGCATACGGCACCTTTCTCAACACCTATGCCGAGTTCCTGCGAGGCGAGCTCAAAGGCATGAGCGAATCGGGGAATGCCTTTCTGCTGCACGACGAGCTGGAAGAGGTAAACGAGCCGCTCTACTTTCACGAGTTCATGGACCACGCCGCTCGACACGGGCTGCAGTACCTGGGTGAGGCCGAGTTCCGGACCATGCTCGGCAGCAACTTTAGCCCCGGCGTGATGGCGCACCTGAACCAGATCTCCAGCAGCGTGATCGACCTGGAGCAGTACATGGACTATTTCCGGAACCGCACCTTTCGCCAGACGCTGCTTTGCCACCAGTCGACCACGGTCAGCCGATCGCTGCGTCCGGAGGTGCTGCGGGAGCTGTACGTGGCCTCCAACGCGCAGCCGGTGGAGGCGGAGCTTGACCTACAGGCCGCGACGGTGGTCCAATTCCGCGGTATCGATGGGGCAACGCTCTCGACGGACCACCCGGTGAGCAAGGCGGCCATGCGCTGCCTGGCCGAGCGCTGGCCTCGCGACGTGCGTTTCGACGAGCTGCTGGCCCTGGCCCGCGCCCGCCTGGGTAAGGACCCCGCTGCGCCAGCGGACGAGGTCGAGACCGATGCCAGGGTGCTGGGCGCGAACCTGCTGCGGGCATACGGGTACAGCAACAGCCTAGCGGAACTGCACGTCTATACCCCCGAGATTGCGCTGCGGGCGGGCGAGCGCCCTGCAGCCAGCCCGGTGGCCCGCTTGCAGGCGGCGCACAGCACGCGCGTGACCAACCTACGGCACGAGCGAGTCAAACTCGACGAGCTGGACCGGTTTCTACTGCAGCAACTGGACGGCCAGAACGACCGTGCAGCGCTCGTGGAGCTGCTCCTAGCCGGGCCGGTGCAGGAGGGACAGCTTCGAGTACAAGAGGGCGACAAGCCGGTCGGCGACGAGCAGCGCACGAGGGAGTTGCTCACCCGAGGGCTGGGGGAACGGCTTGCCTGGCTGGCGCATGCGGCGCTGCTAGTAGCATAGCCGAGCGGCGCTGCTGGTAGCATAGCCGGGCAGTGCGGGAGCAGAGGAGAAGCGGAAGATGGCACTACAGGGGAGGGCCCGCGTTACAGACAGGGATCGCTGGCAACACGAGTTCGTCCTCGACAAGGCGCTGCTGTACATTGGCAGTGCGCCGGGGAACGACATTGTCTTGCCCGTCGATCGCGGCACAGGCGTCGCAGCGCGCCACGTGCAGTTGGTGGCGCTGGGGGAAGGGGAGCTGCGCTATCGTGTGGTGAACCTGGGGCCGGGCGAGGTGCGGATCACGCCGGGCGACAGCCAGACTGCGTCAGGCGACGTGCGGCTCGTCGCCCGCGCGGTGGGCATCGTGGGCGATGGGGATGAGCTGCACCTCGGGGATTTCGCCGTACGCTTTGACTTGGGCGATGGCGCGAGTGTACCTGGTCAGGGCCGCACAGGCAGCGGGCAGCGGCGGGCAAGGGCGCGGGGGTCTGGCGACATTGGGCTGGGCTTTCACCTGTCGCAGGCCATCCTGGGGATAGACCAGCCGATCGAGGGGACAATCGCCGTACAGAACGCAGGAGACAAGCCGGGCGTTCAGTT
>CAZLMZ010000201.1:0-6366 GCA_964560475.1 uncultured Anaerolineae bacterium | reverse complement strand
GTCACCGGTGCCGCACCAACGTCCTCGCCGTACGCGTCGACCGAGCTGATCAAGATCACGCGCTCGATCTCTGGAAAGAGATCGACCAGTTGCTGCGCCTGCTCGGGAAGGTAGCAGATCGAGTCGATCACGGCCTGTGGGGCAAAGGCTGCGATCTCGTCGGCGTGCGACGCGATCTCTTCGCGCTGGCCCTGGATCTGCGTCGCCTTGACGCCAAAGGGCAGCGGGCGCTGGCCGCGGTTATAGAGCGCGACCTCGTGTCCGGCGTCCGCCACGCGCTCGGTAATCCGCCCGGAAAAGTTGCCTGTACCGCCAATAATCAGAACACGCATGATGCCTCCTATTCTTATCGATCCTCTATTCCCATTCGCAGAGCGACTCGACATAGGCAGCAGAGCCGTCGCGCAGCCAGCCGTCGAGCTGGGCCTGCTCCTTGAGCTGCTGCCCGCGCACGCGGGGGACGACGACAAAGCGTGTGTTCATCTCGGGCAGCGCCGTCATGTCGCCCCACAGCTTTTCGAACTGCGCGACCGGGTAGACGTCCTCTTGTCCGTGTCCCCAGCGCTTTTTCACGTCCTTGAGCGTGATGTAGGTCGGCATGCGTGCCGCCACGGACCGCACCGCGCGCTCGACCAGCTCTTGCCGGGACAGGTCGGCACGCGCCAGGCCAAACACCGCCAGCAGGCGATCGATGTCGATCCACATCGTATTCGAGTTGTAATATGAGAGGCGGAACTCGTCCTCCTCGTGCGGTAGGGCCAGCCCCTCTACCAGACGCGGCTGCCCGTCCACACAGGCCAATCCGCCGCCCCGATCCTCGACCCGTCGCGCGATGACCTCGACCGTCATCCCGGCCCCGCTCTGGATATGATGTCCAAGCACGATCGGGTCGATATTGGCGCCGACGGTGTCGATGTTGTGCATCATCAGGTACTGCAACTGCGGGCGCTGCCGCAGCAGCTCGGCCAGGATGCCGTTCTTGAGCATGTTCGGGATCTCGAACCAGTGCCCTACCGGGTGTAGGCACTGCATGGGCACGTTGTCGGTATAGTCGCTCCCCTCGCCCATGCCCACCGCCCAGCCGATCAGCGCCGCGTGTAGGCTCTCCAGCACCTTTTGCGCCTGCTCGTCGAGCAGTTGCTGCGGCATCTCTTCCCAGGCAAACCGCAGGTCGCGCGCCATGGGCACCAGGCGCAGCCCGACCGTCCGGCCCTCCGAGAGCAGTAAGGAGCCGGGGTAGCCATAGCGATCGTGATCGTCGAGAAAGGAGCGGATCGGTTCGTGGGTCAGGTAGCTGGTGGTGATGACGTGCGGGATCGGCGTGCCGGCCAAGCGGCCGACGCGGCGGCTCTTGGCCAGGTGGACCTCGATGAAGGTCCGGTAGACGTCGCCCAGCTTGCAGAACGGGTGCAGCGGCTTGACCACGCCCGCGCCCTGCGTCCAGCGGCTGCCGACGCCAGCGGCGAGGCTGACCACGGCGACCATACCCTCGCGCAGGGCGTCGAGCCCGATGGCCTCGAGTTCGGTGCCCTCGCGCGGCTCCGCGCCGCTCAGGTCGGCCACGTCGCCTGGCGCGACGTCCTCGATCGCCGTGCTGGCCGGGAGGCGGTTCTGCGCCAGGCCAATGCGCCCGCTGCGCAGATCGCTGCGAATTTGCTCGTGCTGGATCCGGTCGAAACCCAACTCGTCGAGCAGGGCTTCCAGGCTCTGCTCGCCCGCGCCCTCTGCTGCCGTACGCGGGAGCAGTTGGTCGAACAAGGTCTGGACCATACCGGACAGCTCTGGCTGCGTGCGGCAGGCGGCGGCAAAGCGGTCTAGCTCGGCGCGCCGGGCGGGAGAGAGGGCATAGCGGTCCTGGCGCAGCAGGTCGGGCACGGTCAGCGTATAGTACCCGGGCGGCATGAGCGCGGCTTCGCCCTCGAGCAGGCTGGCCCACGTGCCCCGCCCGTTGATGGCAAAGTCGTACACCACCGGCTCGATGGCAAATGGCAGCGCATATTGCAGCTCGCGCTTGGTGCGAAGCATAATCTCCTGCAGGCGCGCTTGCGCCATTTCTCGGTGGCGCGGGTCAAAGATAAAGCCCATGCCACTGCCCGAGGCGCCGCCCAGCATCCAGAAGCCCCAGAATGCATCCGGGAAGGCGGCCTCGACGCGGTCGATCAGCGTCTCGGTATAGAGGTTGCTGGCCCAGGGGATGATCGTCTGGATCGGATCGGAAAAGTTGCGCGTTGTTGCCGCGCCGATGCCCTCGATGTCGCCCGCTTGCAGCAGGTTGACGATCTCGTCGAGGATGCGGCAGGCGCGCTGCCGCCCGATCCACTCAGCCTCGGAGCGAAGGAGGTACTTTTCCGTCACCATCTCCAGGATCGGCCCCACGTTCTGGGCCATGCCGCCGTGCACCAGGATCAGGCTGTCTTGTAGCGCCTGGCGCGTCTCAGGCGATACCTCGTCGTGTCCCATGATGTGGTGGCCGGGCAGCAGGCGGCCACGGCTGATGCCGTGCTCGGGGTCCTCGGGCCCGGCGAGCTCGCCCGTAATCAACTTGATCCCGGGCCACACGCCGCCCGAATCCTGCCAGCCGCCGCCCGATCCGCCCAGCCACTCGCCGAGGATAGCGCGCGCGGCGACAAGGCGCCGCTCGTGCTCCTCCAGCGCGCCGGTGAGCGCGCTCGCCTGCCCGGTGGCGCGCATGCAGGCCGCGATCAAGCAGGCCAGCAGGCTGGTCGAGACTGCCAGCCGCGAGCCCTTGGGGATGCCGTTCACGCGGCTGATGATCTCGATCCCTTTTCCCTCACCGACGATCTGTGCCAGCAGATCGGTCAGCCGGGCGCCCGATCCTTCGACGCCCGGCGGGACGATGCCGGCAGCGATCACCGCGGCCTTGAGCAGGCCGAGATAGTCCTTGGCAAAGTCAAAGATCTCGCCCAGCGTCGTGATCTCGGCGGTCTGGCCAAGGTCGACGCTGCCCAGGCGGATTAGTGGCTCGTCGATAACGCGGAAATAGGCCTCGACGGGGGGGCGCGGGTAGGGATCGCGCCCGTGCACCGCCAGGTCGATCGAGATGTTGAGCACGCGCGCGCCCTCGGGATAGTCCATACCCAGGAAAAAGATATCGCTCCAGCCGCTGTGGCTGAGGTCCATGCGTACCGGCGTCGCCTCGTGCAGGATGGGGTAGAGGCCGTTCGCTGACCGCGTGCACAGCTCGCGGCGCACGCGCAGCGGCTGGTCCATGGGATGGCCGATACGAAACATCCACTGGTTGCCGCGTACCGAGCGCACGCTGCGCCGCACCTGGTCGGCTAGGGTCTGAAAGCCCAACTTGTGATAGGCCTCGGCCAGCGCACTGGAGATCGCGTCGCTGGGTCCCTCCTCCGCCTGTACGGTGAGGAAGGACTCGATCGCCTCCTCAAAGCGCCGCTGCAGCAGGTGCGTGTACCCCTCGTAGGGGATCAGCCCGCGGCGCTGGTGGCCCGGCTTGGTCGGGATGTGAAAGCGGTGGATCGCATAGAGATAGAACAGGGCGCGCACGCGCTCGTACAGGTTGTCGCTGGCGCGCCGGAACTGCTCGAGGGCAGCGCACTCGACCAGGAGCGCGTCGAGCGAGGCCGCGCTGCAGAACGAGGCCAGGGAACGGTCCCGCACCTGGGGGTCGGTCGCGGTGATGATCCGCACCAGTTCGCTGCTCATCGCTACCTCCCCGCTGTGTCCAGCTCGCGGTGAACGAGGAGCTCGAGCAGGCGAGTGAGGACGAGGTCGCGATCCTGCCCGCTGAGCGCCAACGCGAGCTGCGCGGTGAGCAAGCCATACTTGACGCCGACGTCGTAGCGCCGGGCGCGTTCTTCGAGGGCGAGGTACTTTTCCCGCGTCGCCAGTACGGCCAGCGCGCCGGACAGCTCGACCCGCCCACGGCCACCTGCCTCTGCTACATGCTGTCCCAGAATGTCCATCACCGCGGGCGTGAGGACGTGCATGCCAAAGAAGCAGAGATAGTGCGCGGCACGCAGCCCCGGTACGATCAGGCGCAGCTCCGCCTCGGTTGGCGTTGGCTTTTCCACGACCGTCTCGACCTCGTATAGGTCTTCGTAGCCCGGCACGCGCCGCCCACCGATGGTGCCATAGTAGGGCAGCAGGTTCTCGCGCGTGGCCTGCACCGCCGAGACGGCGCATGCCTGCGCCTGGGCGACCTCGACCAGGCGACGAGCGCAGCGCTCCTGGCCCTGGCTCACGTACAGGTGGTCGCCGACCAGGTGTAGAAAGGGCTCGCCACGGCAAAAGTCGTTGGCGCTGTAGACGGCGTGGCCATAGCCAAGCGGTTGCTCTTGGATGAGGAAATGCAGGCGTCCGGAATGGCTGCCCGCTACCTCGGCATAGGCGTCGGCATCGCCCGGGGCGACGACGACCGCCACTTCTACTATGCCGGCGCTGAACGCCTCTTCGACGATGATGCGCAGCACCGACTTTTCGGTGCCATCCCGGTCGATCAGCGTCTGCATCGGCAGCGTACGCTGGCTCCGGCCTGCTGCGGTGATCACGGCCTTGTTGACGTCCATCGTGGCTCCTCCGAGGATTCTGGCAGGTAACACTGCCGCGACGGGCACATACTGCGCGTCGCGGCCAAAAGATCGTGCAGATCTCATTTAACCACAAAACGATGGATCGCACAAGTATTGTCCGCTCCTAGGATCGCCGGGCTCTCGCAGATCCCGTCAGGGGCGGCCCTGCACGAGGCATGCCACGCTGCTCCCTGAAGGGGATCTGCGAGAGCGTGGCGTTCCGATAGCCACCTGGGATCGCCGGGCTCCGGCCCGGCATGAGCATGCCACGCCGCCCCCTGAAGGGGATCTGCGAGAGCGTGGCGGTCCTACTATGCTCGCGGACATACCGTGGCCGTTGCATCTCCGTAAACCTGCGGCTCGCCAGGAGCAGGGTCGAGGGCGATGGCTGCGCTCTGGCCACAATGTGTGCAGTACGCACGCCAGATGGGGTGGCCCTTTACCTTGTCAAATGATCCCAGTACGTGCCCACCTTGCGCTGCAAGATACTCTGCCTCCTCGATCAGGCCTTGCCGCTCTGCGTAGCAGTAATCGGGCCTGCATGCACCCAAGAGGCCCACCACGCAGTTCTTGCACCGTCTCATCATTCGCCCTTTCGTATTCCTGGTTGCATCGATCCCGCTTCCTGCTGCCGCCTGATCAAAAGCCTGACACCGGTCCCGGCAGTGTGGAGCGCCTTCCTGAGTGCAGCCAGTACCGCGCGGCCCAGGTTGATGCGGTACCATACGTTGCGCACCGAGCGGCTCAACGCCAGCACAAAGAATGCCGCCCAGAAGAGACTACCCAGGTCGGCCGAGGCCAGCAGCGGGTGCGTGGCGAGGTGATATAGGCTTGCGCCGACCAGTGCTGTGAACAGGGCTAGCTGTGGCAGCGACTCGCGCCAATACACCTGATGGACGTGCTGCTTACGCGTCACCCGATAGTGCGGCTTGCGGTGGGGCCCATAGATCAGGGCCAGGATCGCTGCCCTGGCATAGGTCGGCGCCATGCCCAGCCAGGTCTGGCGTGCGCGCCACAGTGACTCGTACGGCAGACCGTCGCTCAGGCAAGCGAGCAGTAGCTCGACTGCTGCAGCGTAGGGCCAAAAGTGTGCGGCATAGGCCGCGTGCGTCGTGACTAGCGGGAACAGGTCAAAGAGCAGGGCGAAAACGGGCGTTGCTGCAAAGACCAGCACGGCAAAGCTGAGCAGGTAAAAGAACCCAAGCTCAGCAAACTGGACGTGCTGGCGCAGGCTCAACCCACGCTTGTCGCCCCAGAAGCTGAGGCGCATGGTGTCGAGCGCCCAGGTGCCTCGCTGCTTCATCGCGTTGGGCACGTCTTCTGGTGCGGTCTGGCCAACTGCGCCGACAACAGGCAGGTAGACCCCGCGCCAACCGCGCTTCAGGGCCTCAACGCCCGACTGGAGGTCCTCCACCAGGTTCCAGGTCGGGAATCCGCCAATGTCGTCCAGTGCCTCGCGCCGCCACACCAATCCAGAACCGCACGGAAAGACTGCGTTCGCCGCGTTCCGGGCGAGCATCGCGCTGTGGTAAAAGAGCGGTTCCAGGTTGCCGAACGGATCGCCGGGACTGACGGACGCCTCCTTGACCGTCTGCACGTACGCGACCTGCGGATCGGACAGCAACTGTCCCACTGCCTGCCGGAGAAAGCCCTTGTCGCCGACGAGGTCGTCCGCGTCACGCGTCTCGACGAAGAGAGTTTCAGGTGCATAGATCGACAGCGCGTCCAAAGCCGAGTTCAGGTTCCCTGCCTTGGCCTCACCTCGGCGGCGCGGGTCGTTCCTGTGTGGAGGCTCGTGGTAGGTTATCCGTGC
>CAZLMZ010000200.1:0-6393 GCA_964560475.1 uncultured Anaerolineae bacterium | reverse complement strand
CAGTGAGCCCGTCCATCGCGCCCCGACCTCCGAGGCCTGGCTCGCATTCCGATGCGCCGCATTCCGATGCGCAACCTCGGAGGTCTGCCGGCCCATCCGAAAGGACCCGCCCTATGACCATCGTCGTCACCGGCTCTGTCGCCTTTGACTATATCATGTCCTTCCCTGGCAGCTTTGCCGACCACATCCTTCCCGACAAGCTCGACCGGATCAGCCTCAGCTTCCTGGTCGACGATATGGTCAAGGTCTATGGCGGATGCGGCCCCAACATCGCCTACTCTCTCGCCCTCCTCGGCGAACGCCCGCTCCTCGTCGCTTCTGCTGGGCAGGACGCCGTCGAGTACCGCGATTGGCTGGCAGACAACGGGGTGGATACTTCTCTCCTCAAGATCTGCGACGACTGCTTTACCGCCTCCTTCTTTGTCAGCACCGACCGCGACCAGAATCAGATCGCCAGTTTCTACACCGGTGCCATGGCCCGCGCCAGCGAGCTCTCTCTGTGCGACGTGCCCGATCCCGAGGTTGCCATCATCTCGCCCAACGATCCCGAGGCCATGCTCCGGTACGCACGCGAATGCCGCGAGCTCGACATCCCCTACATTTACGACCCGAGCCAACAGGTCGCGCGCGTTGAAGGTAACGAACTGGTCGAGGGCCTCACGGGCGCGCACATCCTCATCGTCAACGACTATGAATACAGCGTCCTGCAAAAGAAAACAGGCCTCGACGAGACCCAGGTGCTCGACCGGGTCGACGTTCTCATCGTTACGCTCGGCGAACAGGGGTCGCGCATCGTCACCCCCGGCGGCGAGCTTCTCATCCCCGTCGCTCGACCGAACGCTGTGCTCGAGCCCACTGGCGTCGGCGATGCCTACCGCGCCGGTCTGCTCGTCGGCCTCGTACGCCGCTTTCCTTGGCCGGTCACCGGGCGCATCGCCGCGCTCGCCGCAGCCTACGTGATCGAGCACCCCGGCCCGCAGCCTCCGCCCTACACCCTGGCGGATTTTGCGGCGCGGTACCGCGAGAATTTCGGTGACACGCCCGAACTAGAGGAGCTGCTCAAGCCGAGATGAACCCACCGACACCCCATATGGCCAACCGATTTCGACTGAAAGGAGTACGACCAAGATGACTGTCAAACACGACGTGAAGGATCTCTCGCTCGCCGGGCAAGGCCGGCTGCGTATCGAATGGGCAGAACAGGACATGCCCGTCCTTCGCCAGATCCGCGAGCGCTTTGAGCGAGAAAAGCCCCTACAGGGCGTTCGCATCTCCGCTTGCCTGCACATCACGACCGAGACGGCCAATCTGGGGCGCACGCTCCAGGCCGGTGGGGCCGATCTCGTCCTCTGTGCCTCCAACCCCCTCTCTACCCAGGACGACGTCGCCGCCGCCCTCGTTGCCGACGACGGCATCCCGACCTTTGCCATCAAGGGTGAGGACCACGACACTTACTATGCACACATCAAGGCCGCCCTCGACCACAACCCGCAGATCACCATGGACGATGGCGCCGACCTGGTCACCGGCTTGCTCAAGACCCGTTCGGATCTGATCCCGGGGATGTACGGATCTACCGAAGAGACGACCACCGGCGTCATCCGCCTGCGCGCCATGGCGGCTGACGGCGTGATCCAGTTCCCGGTAGTGGCTGTCAATGACGCGATCACCAAGCATTTCTTTGATAATCGCTACGGCACCGGGCAGTCCACCCTCGACGGCATCCTGCGCGCCACCAATAGGCTGCTGGCCGGCAGGGTCTTTGTCGTTGGCGGCTATGGCTGGTGCGCACGCGGCATCGCCATGCGTGCCGCCGGCATGGGCGCCCACGTCGTCGTCACCGAGATCGACCCCTTCCGCGCGCTCGAAGCGCTGATGGATGGCTACCGGGTGATGCCTATGCTAGAGGCTGCCCGCATCGCCGACGTGATCGTGACCTCCACCGGGGATATCAACGTCGTGGACCGCGCCCACTTTGAGGTGATGAAGGATGGGTGCGTGATCGCCAACTCGGGCCACTTTAACGTCGAGATCAACATTCCCGCTCTCGAAGAGATGGCCACCACCAGCCGCGAGATCCGTTCCTTTACCCAGGAGTACCGCCTGGCAGACGGGCGGCGCATCTATCTTCTCGGCGAAGGGCGGCTGATCAACCTCGCTGCCGCCGAAGGACACCCATCCAGCGTCATGGACATGTCCTTCGCCAACCAGGCCCTCTGCGCCGAATACCTTGTCACGCAGCACGGCGCCCTCGGGCAACAGGTCTACTCGGTCCCCGAGGAGATTGACCGGCGCGTGGCGCAACTCAAGCTCGCCGCCATGGGCGTCGAGATCGACACGCTGACTGAACAGCAGCAGGAATACCTCTCTAGCTGGGAAGCAGGGACATAGCCCTTACCTAAGAAAAGGAGCAGCATTCATGAACAACACATTCACGACAGCGAAAAAGTACCTTCTCACCTCCGAGTCAGTGACCGAGGGACACCCGGACAAGATCTGCGACCAGATCTCCGATGCGATCCTCGATGCTATCCTGGCCCAGGATCCCGCAGCGCGCGTGGCCTGCGATTGCATCGTCACAACCGGCCTGCTCCTCGTCACTGGCGAGATCACCACCTCCGCCTACGTCGAGATCGCCGAGATCGCCCGCCAGACCATCCTTGACATTGGCTACGACCGTGCCAAGTACGGTTTTGACGGCGAGACGTGCGGCGTAATCGTTTCGATCAAGGAGCAGAGCAGCGACATCGCCATGGGCGTCGACGAGGCGCTCGAGTGCAAGATCGGCGAGGAAGAGGACTGCGACGACGGGCGCTCGCTCGGTGCCGGCGATCAAGGCATGATGATTGGCTTTGCGTGCGACGAGACGCCCGAGTACATGCCGCTGCCCATCGCCCTGGCGCACCGCATCTGCCAGCGCCTGGCCCAGGTCCGCAAGGACGGCACAGTCGACTATCTGCGGCCCGACGGCAAGAGCCAGGTCACGGTGGAGTACAGCTATGGCAAGCCGGTGCGCGTCGACACCGTCGTCGTCTCGACACAGCACCACCCGGACGTCACGCGCAACCAGATCGTCGAGGACATCATCGAGCACGTGATCCAGCCCGTCGTCCCTGCCGAGCTGCTCGACGAGCATACACGCTATCTCGTCAATCCTACAGGTCGCTTTGTGACCGGCGGGCCCAAGGGCGACGCTGGCCTCACCGGGCGCAAGGTGATCGTCGACACCTACGGCGGCGCCGCCCGCCACGGCGGGGGAGCGTTCTCTGGCAAGGACCCCACCAAGGTCGACCGCTCGGCCACCTACATGGCTCGCTATATCGCCAAGAACCTCGTCGCCGCCGGCCTTGCCGAGCGGATCGAGGTCCAGGTCAGCTATGCCATTGGCGTCGCGCATCCTACGAGCATTGCCGTCGAGACCTTTGGCACCGGCACGATCCCGGATGACGAGATCGTCGAGCTGATCACGCGCAATTTCGACTTGCGTCCCGGGGCCATCATTGCCGACCTCGACCTGCGTCGCCCGATCTACAGGGCAACCGCGGCCTATGGTCACTTTGGACGAGACGACATCGATGCCCCCTGGGAACGCCTGGACAAGGTTGAGACGCTCAAGCAGCAAGCCCGGCCAGCACAGACATCTACAGACTAGGCCATTTGACGTTTTGCCGTTCCTCTGCTAGAATGTGTGGCGTTCTGCCCCCATCGTCTAGAGGCCCAGGACACCGCCCTTTCAAGGCGGCGACGCGGATTCGAATTCCGCTGGGGGCATTGTAGTCGGGCAGCCAGCGGTCTCCGGGAACCTGCCGAACCCGGAGGCCGCTTTGTTATGATCGCAGCGACCTTCTTCACCTCGGGGTAAAGAAGGTCGCTGCGCGAAATAGGCCCTTGTCAGGAAGGACCAGTGTCCTCGACCACCGGCAGCGTCAGCAGCGCGTGAGGAACGATCAGGACATCGAGCTCGGTCCCCAGATCGCCTGCCGCCAGAGCGAGCGCTTCCTGCATCGTCTCGGCCGGGATCATCTTGCACGCCGAGACCAGCTCGGGGTGCTCGCTGCCGACGATGACCACTTTGCTCTGCTCCAGCACCTTGGCCATCACGAACGCCCGCTGCTGTCCGGCAGGATAGCCGTGCTTTCTTCCCTCTTCGAGGATAGAGTGAACATCCGGCGCATCGCGCATCGCAGCCAGGAAGCGCTGCTCGCCCACGCCCTCCCCTGCCCCCTCGCCGCAGCGCGCAGGCACGATCAGGTACCCGCCCGGCCGGACCACCGGCGTTGGGGCAAAGAACAAGTAGCTGGCCGCGCGGCTGGCTTGATACAGGTTCGCATCCTTCGGATGGCCGACCCCGCCGATGGCTACGTCGTACTGGTGCGGGATCGAGACCTGGTACAGCTTGCGTGCCAGCTCGACGAGATGCGCGTGCGCAGCCACAGGCTCTCCTGCCGCTGCATACACGACGCGTCCCGCATCATCGAGCACGACGTTGACGATGAACTTGAGGCCCGCGCGCAGTGCCGCCTCGGTGATCGCTTCGTGAAAGGGGTTCCCTTCAACCCGGCCCAGGCGGGTATCGGGGTCGTCCACGAACGCTGGCCCGTGGCTGTACTCGATCAGCGGCTCGCCCGCTGCGCCCACGGCGACGGTCTTGCGTCCTCCCGAGTATCCGGCATACTGGTGCGGCTCTACGATCCCGGTCGCGATCAGTAGGTCCGCGTCGTATGCGGACTTGTGGACAGAGAGGGGAATGCCATTGACGACGCCCAGGTCGACCAGGGCTGCCGGGTTCTGCGGCTCGTTGTCGATCACGCGATAGGCTTCCACCACCGATTCCCCGAGCTTGACCACCTTTTCCTCGCGCGTGCTTGGCCGGTGCATACCCGTCCCGCACAACAGCGTGATATCCTGGTCCCGGACGCCCGCACGCGCCAGTTCGGCCAGCATCAACGGCACCATCGCCCAGTCGGGGCTCGCCCTGGTGACGTCGGTGAACACGATACACACCGTATCACCGGGCTTGGCCAGCTCGACGAGGGAACGCGACCCGATTGGATCCGCGAGCGCCTGGCGGATCAGGGTCTCCGTATCATGAGCTGGCGGCACCCTCTGCGACGACACGACCGTGCCTCGCATCCCGGCCGGAAGCTCGAATTCCAGATCGCCCTTGTCGTAAGGAACACGATACATAGATCTGCCGTCCTGCACCACATGGTGCGCTACACGAATCTCTTCAGCGGCTGCTCCTGTGGAGCACACCTAAAGTACGAAACGATGGCTCTCGGTGCCCCAGCTACAATACGTTAATAACGCCCTGTTCTGGCCGATGTGGACAGATCACATGGCCGCGATGCGGCGATAGGCCTCAAGCAACGGGGCTTTCGTATCACCGGTTGAGGGACCGGCATCGCGACGCGCGCGGCGTATGCGGATACGCATGCCTGCCCGGATCAGCCGCCGCGCCAGCCAGCGACGTGGGCGCGACCAGTGCTTCCGGAAATAGATATAGCGGCTGCGCCACAGCGCAACCGCCATCTCTGGCCGCACCTGGCGGGTGCTGCGCCCCTCATAATGCACGATCTCCGCCTCGGGCACGCAGTAGGCCTCCCATCCGGCACGCTTGGTGCGCATACACCAGTCGATCTCTTCGACGTACATGTGATAGTCGAGGTCGAACCCGCCCGTGTCCTCGATCGTCTGCCGTCGAAAGAGCATGGCTGCACCCAGAGGATGGTCCACCGGGAACGGCTTGCCCGCCTCGTAGCGGCGGCGCGGGTAACGCCCGTTGAGCCGCGACTCGGTCAGGCGCCAGTTGATCGGCCAGAACTCGAGGAACGTCTGGGCCAGGGAGGGAAAACGGTACGCCCCGTGCTGGAAACGGCCATCACCGTACACGAGGCGCGGCCCGCACACGCCAGCGCGCGGCATAGCTTCCATAAAGCCCACCAGGGCTGCCAGCACGCGCTCGCGGATCAGGGTATCCGGGTTGAGGATCAGCACATAGTCCGGCGGCGCGCTATCGGGGCCCCACCCCCCAGGGCCAGCGCGCTCGACCGCCGATCGAGCAGCCTCGGGCACGGGCACGCTCGAGAACCCCATCGCCGCGAGCAAGGTGTTCTGCCCGCCGCCGAACCCGAGGTTGGCCGAGCTCACGAGCAAATGCGCGCCGGGAAACTCGGCAGCGACCATCTCGGCGCTGCCGTCGTGCGAAGCATTATCGAGGACCCAGATTGAGCTGTCCAGGCCCGCAGCAGCGGCCGACGTCTCGACCGACCGTAGACAGGCTGCCAGGAGGTCGCGCACGTTCCAACTGACCACAGAGACAGCGAGATCGGGCATACCTACTGCTCGGCCACCTGGCGCGCAACGTCCATGATGCGCATAATGGGCACGGAA
>CAZLMZ010000199.1:0-6454 GCA_964560475.1 uncultured Anaerolineae bacterium | reverse complement strand
TAGACTGCGTAGAGAGCCGACCGCCAGGCGCCCAACTTTGCCCAGTGGTCGGCTTTGTGTATCGGAGCAAGGATTATGCCAAAGATTAGAGAACGGCCTGCCCTGCCTAGCCGGTTCGTCCTACGGCACATCTTGCCGGCCGTCGTGACAGACCCGCACTACTGGAAGATGGCCCCCGGGCAACTGCGACGGTACCTGGGCGCGTGCCGTCCCGAGCGGGACGTCCACGTGAGCCAGGTCGCCCTGCGATGTACCGAGGCGTGTGACCTGCGCTGCGCTTCGTGCGGGCAGTGGGGGGAGAACGGCTGGCTCCTGGATAAGCTGCGCCGCGGCGAGAGCCTCGATTCGCTGAGCTGGGAAACCGCCCAGCGCGTGATCGAGGAGACCAAGCGCGACCGGCCGTTTTACTATGTCTGGGGGGGGGAGCCCACGCTGTGGAAGCCGCTGCTGCCCTTTTTCGAGGCGCTGGGCCGCGATCATCTATTGGGATCGATCGTGACCAACTGCCACAGCCTAGAGCCGTTGATCGAGCCCCTGATCGATACGGGCGGCCTGGCAGCGGTGTTGATCAGCCTGGATGGGTGGGACGCAGATTCGCAGAACCTGATCCGGGCGCCAGCCGGCTCGGGCAAGAGCGACAATTTCGAGCGCACCATGCGCTGCGTCGACCGGATCGAGGCCTACAAGCGTGCGCGAGGGCTGCGTTTCCCACTGGTCATCCCGCTCACGGTGATCTCGAACCTGAACCACATGCACCTAGCCGAGATCCACGAGCTGGTTCGCGAGCGAACGCAGTTCCATCCCTACTACTATGGCTGGTTCATCCCCGAGGAACGCGCGCGCGAGCACGAGCGCGTCTTTGAGGAGCGGTTCGGGTACGCGCCACGCAATCACACAGGCTACATCAAGTCGGTATTCAACGAGGTCGACCCGGCAGTCACAGCACAAGAGGTGAGGGCCGTCTTTCGGGCCTCCGACGGCTATCCCTCCATCCCTTCCTTCTTTCCCGATATTCACTCGGAGAGCGATATCCGGCGCTACTATGAGGACCATCGCTGGACAGCCGGCTACTCGCACTGCTACAGCATCTACTGCTCGGCCGAGATCTCACCGGACGGGCGGGTTACGCCCTGCCGTGACTACCAGGACTATACCTGCGGCAACGTCAACGAGCAGTCGTTCTACGAGATATGGAACGGCGCGGCGTTCAAGGCCTTCCGCCAGCAGATGGAAAAGGGATTGATGCCCGTCTGCGCACGCTGCTGCGGATTACAGGGGCTATAAGTACGCTGCATAGGAGGTGGCGCGATGGGATCTCAAGTGCAGGTGTGGGCCGTTGTCGCGTGCATCTGTGCCCTTGCATTGGCCATCTGTCACTGGTCGTTCATCCTGTTCACCGCGTTCTACCGGCACATCGTCTATCCACGGCGCGCCCGGCGGCGCTATGCTCCTGATTTCCGTCCCCGCTGTGTGGTGATCATCCCTTGTAAAGGAACGCCGCGACACGCGAGCAGCAACCTGCTCGCCTTTCTACGGCAGGACTACCCGGACTATCGGGTGATCTTTGCGGTCGAAGCGTTCGATGATCCGGCGGTCCCGATCATCGAACGCTTGATCGCAGAGAACGACCACGCTTCCCTCGTCATCGCCGGGCTGGCATTGACCTGCGCGCAAAAGGTGCACAATGAGCTGGCCGCGATCACGCGTGTGGACGGACCCGAGGTCCTCGTCTTTGCCGACAATGATATTGCGCCGGCGCCCAGTTGGCTGCGCGAACTCGTGGCCCCACTTTCTGACCCAAGTGTGTCGATCACGACGGGTTTCCGCTGGTTGGTGGGGCCGAACGGCACGTTCAGCGAGCTCGCGCACAGCTATGCGAGCATGTTCACCTATGCCGTGTTCGCGTCGACCTCGTATTGGAGCGGCGTCGGGCTGTGGGGGGGAACGATGGCCATGCGCAAGGTGGATTTTGACGCGCTCGGCGTCGCCACCCGGTGGCGGGAGAGCGTGGTCGACGACATGAGCCTGTCGCAGCTCGCCGTGCGCCACAACTTGCGTTCGGTCCTCGTCCCGCTGTGCGTCACGCCCTCGGACGACACGCTGGACAGTTTCACTTACCTGACGGACTGGATCGCCCGGCAACTGCTGTACGCCAAGGCCTACCATCTCGACTTTTGGCTGCTTGGCCTCGCCCTGATGCTGATCGTCGTGGTGCTCTATGCGCTCTTGCCTGTTTCGATCCTCGGCGTGCTATTGACCGGGGATGCATCGTGGGCCTGGGGCATAGGCGGTGCACTGATCTTTGCAGCAGGAGAGGCCGTCGCCGGGCTGCTCTACAGCTTGCTAGGGCCGATCCCAGCCCCGGTCAAGTTTGCGCTGCTCGTACCGGTCATGCGCTTCACACACCTGATCGGGTACGTCAAGACGATCGCCACGCGGACGATCCACTGGAGCGGCGTGCGCTACACCTTCGACCGGCGGGGAAAGGTGGTGCGCATCGAGCGCTGAGGCGCTCGATGGCCAGCGACGCAGGCCGCACAGCGAGATTCGGCCTACGCAAGCAGGTCGTGTAGGGCTGCGTCGGCGGTCGGGAAGCGGAATTCGAAGCCTGCACCCTGCAACCGGCGAGGCACGGCGCGCTGCCCTTCAAGCAAGAGGCTGCCCATCTGCCCGAGGACCAGGCGCACGGCAAAAGCAGGCACGCGAAGCCAGGTAGGCCGGTGCAGTGCCCGTCCGATGGCGCGCATCAGCTCGGCATGGGTCACCAGACCAAGGGCGGTCAGGTTGTGAGGGCCACGCGCGTTCTCCTCCTCGATCAGGAAGCGGATCGCGCGCACCTCGTCGTCGATGTGGATCCACGGAAACCACTGCTCTCCACTTCCCAGTATACCGCCAAGGTAGAGGCGAAAGGGAAGCAGCATCAGGGGAAAAGCGCCCCCATCCCGGCTAAAGACCAGCCCGCTGCGAATGATGGCGCGCCGCACGCCCATACCCTCGACCGGCGTCGTGGAGGCCTCCCAGTCGACGGCGAGGCGTGCCAGGAAGCTCTCTCCTGGCGGGGCGTCCTCAGTAAGCATCTGATCGCCGGTGAAACCATAGTAGTCGACGCCTGAGGCCTGGATAAGGACGCGCGGCCTATTACCTGCGCGCTCTACCGCCTCGACCAAGGCATGTCCCACGTTCAGGCGGCTCTCACGAATGCGTCGCTTGCGCTCTCCCGTCCATAGACTGAGGAGGCTTGCTCCGGCGAGGTTGACGACGGCGTCCGCCCCGTCGACCACAGATGCCCAGCCATCTGCCGATCGCGCGTCCCAGCGCACAGCTCGAGCGCCAAGCGGCAGGCCCGTAGCCCGCTCGGGCGCGCGGCTGAGGATGATGATCTCGTGCGAATCAGCCTCGGCGGCGAGATCGTTGGACAATGCACGGCCAATGAGGCCTGTACCCCCAGCAATGACGACGCGCATGACGAACCTCCTTCCACGGCAGACGTGCCTCATTCTACTTGACTCAGGCCGCACGCGCAAGGACCTCCAACCAGATCCCAACCCAAGCAACCCATGTCAACGCCATCGCCAACCGGATCCATCGGTTGGCGATGGCGCTTTGTGCTACGATCAAGTCAGCCTTGACCCGGAGGAGGGTGCATGTTTCCTGTCGGAGACGACAATTCTAGCATGCGATGGGAAGGAGCGAACATTGATACACGTCCTGGTCTGGATCTTGAGCGGTATCCTGGCGGGGTGGGCGACCGGCATGATCATGAGAGGGCGCGGGTTCGGGATCGTCGGCGACCTGGTGATCGGCCTGATCGGCGGCCTGATCGGCGGCTGGTTGTTTGGCCTGCTTGGGCTGAGGGCGTCGAGCTGGCTCGGCGAGATCTTGCTGGCTGTGGCCGGCGGCGTGATCCTTGTCGCCATTGTCCGTGCATTGCGACGGGTATGATGGGCAAAGCCAAAGTCCCCGGAAAGCTAGCGGTGGGGCACCGCTTTCACGACCGTGGAGCGGCGCGGGCGTAGCGCTCCCGGAAAAGGAGCATCCTGACAAAGCAGTCAATCTGATGGAAGGAGCAACACAATGCCACAAAAATACCCCTTTGGAAAGGGCATCGTCAAGTGGGTCTCGACCGACTGGCTAGAGGACCACGTCGGGGACGACGATCTGATGATCCTCGACACCCAGCCGAACGTACACGACTATATTCAGGAACACGTCCCCGGGGCGGTCTATTTCAACGAATCGCTGCTGCGCGTGCCGCTCGAGGGCATACCGGCCAAGTACGTGCCACCCTCCGTAGCCCAGTCGCTGTTCCGGCGCGTAGGGCTCCGCGCCGACGTGCCGGTCGTCGTCTATACCGGCACTGGGCCGTTCAAGGGCTGGGGCGATGGGTTGGAACAGACCATGCTGGCCTACAGCCTGGCGCGCTTTGGCCACGAGCAGATCTATGTCCTCGACGGTGGGATCGACAAGTGGAAGGCAGAGCAGCGCCCGATGGATCAAGGGTTTCCCGAGGTAAAAGAGTCCGACTTTCAGGTCCAGGCCCGGTCGGCGTTCTATGTCGAGTATGAAACATTCAAATCGATGAAAGACCGTGCGGACGTCATATTGCTCGACGCGCGCCCGGCCAACGTGTACGAAGGCCAGGGGCCGTGGCGAAAGCCAGGGCACATCCCCGGCGCGGTCAACCTGCCGTGGAAGTCGCTCATGACCGAAGGCAACTCGCGCCTGCTCAAGTCAGATGACGAGATCGGCACGATCCTACGCGAGCACAAGGTCACCCCGGACAAGACTGTGATCTGTTCGTGCGGTACGGGACGCGAGGCGACCAACGAGTTTCTCCTCTTCAAGTGGTACCTGGGCTACCCCAGGGTAATGCTATACGAGGGCTCATACACCGAGTGGACGGCATACCCTGAGAACGAGACGGTGACAGGGCCATCGCCCCGCTAGAGAAAAGCAGGCCTGCGCCGAGCATGAAGGTGCTCGGCCCAGGTTCTATGGCCGGCGCGCGTCCTCGGGAACGGGATGGACGGGCGATGGCGCCGGCGACGGTGAACCTACGCTCGCCCTCCCCACCCAGGCGCCAATGATGCAGAGAACGAGAAGGAGCGACCCCTATGCTTTTCGAGCGAATCGAGTCGACCGGCCTGGCGCACTATTCCTACCTGATCGGCGACAAGAAAGAAGCCGCCGTGATCGATCCGCGCCGGGATTGTGACGTCTATATCGAAAAGGCCTCGCGTGCAGGATACCGCATCGCCTACATCCTAGAGACCCATCGCAACGAGGACTATGTGATCGGCTCGCTCGAGCTGGCGGCGCGTACCGGCGCGCAGATCTGGCATGCCGATGAGCAGCTCGCGTACAAGTATGGCGAACCAGTCGAAGACAGGCAGAGATGGAAGGTGGGCCGGCTCAGGATCGAGGCGCTGCACACCCCGGGACACACGCCGGGGATGATGAGCTACCTGCTGCACGACCCCGACGGGACGCCGTGGATCGTTTTCACCGGGGATGCGCTCTTTGCCGGCGACGTGGGACGGGTGGACCTGATGGGGATGGAGCGCGCCGAGGAGATGGCGGGGCTGCTGTACGATTCGCTGTTCGAGGTGCTGCTTCCACTCGGCGACGAGGTGATCGTCTGCCCGGCGCACGGCTCGGGCTCGGTCTGTGGGAGCGAGATCGCCGAGCGGCTGTGGACGACGATCGGCCTGGAACGGCGCCACAACCCTGTTCTGCAGCACACCGATCGGGATGCGTTCATCGCCCACGTGGCCAAGGAGCTGGAGCGGCCGCCCTATTTCCGGCGCATGGAGGCGTGGAACGTCGAGGGACCGCCGCTGCTGGGCACGCTGCCCGTGCCGACGCCTCTGTCGGCGGATGCGTTCGACGAGATGCGCGACGCGTCCTTTGTGCTCGACACGCGGATGGAGCTGGCCTTTTGCACAGCGCACGTGGGCCAGGCGCTGTCGATCTGGGAAAACGGGCTGTCCAGCTTTGCCGGGTGGTTCCTGCCCTACGACCGGCCGCTCCTGCTGGTCAACGAGAGCGACGACCCGCTGCCGGTGGTGCGCAAGCTGATCCGGGTAGGGTACGACAACCTTGGCGGGTACCTGTCCGGCGGCATGCTGTCGTGGCACACGGCAGGGTTGGAAAGCGCCTCGATCGAGACGATCACCGTGCATCGCTTGTGCAAAGCGCTCGACACGAGGCAAGAGCCGTGGATCCTCGACGTGCGCAGCGACGAGGAGCTGGCAGAAGAGGGCAAGATCCCGGGCGCCCAGCACATTCACATCACGCAGCTGCCCCGCCACCTGGACCAGGTACCGCGTTCTGAGCACGTAACCGTCTTTTGCGGGAGCGGGATGCGCTCCACGATCGCGGCCAGCTTGCTGCAGGGCACCGGATGGCCGCAGGTGACGGTGGTCCTGGGCGGGCTCGCGGCATGGGACTCGGC
>CAZLMZ010000198.1:4893-6536 GCA_964560475.1 uncultured Anaerolineae bacterium | reverse complement strand
CTTTTCCTCCTTTGGAATGTAGATCCACTTACACGTCATCGTACGAATCGAACCCGGGTATACAACTGTTCCTTGGGCCTCCTTTCTGGTGCGGTGGCACCCAGGCTCCGATAAAGAGACCGTGAGCTAGCCTAGATCTTGGGCCAGCTCACGGTCGCTTGCGAACCACAGCTCAGGTGCCACGTCGAAATAGTCGAGAAAGTCGTTCAACATCATGCGCCAGTAGTGAAATTCTTCTACAGTCTCGCCTTGTGCCACCAGCGTGAACAACCACTTCCAGGCATAGATCATCCACACCCGGCGTTTGCGCGTTGTGCCATTTTCTTCAAAGGTATAAATGCGTTCGAACCGTATCAAGTTGTCGAAATGGTCGTCAGAGGAGGATTCGACGTGCAGCCCCGGAAGCTGAGCTAGACCTTCTTCCACCCCCTCGCGCAGTAGCGCTAGATCCTCGGCGACCGCCGCGTGTTCCAGGGGGGTGGACCAGATCGCGAACCAGGTCGTCGGATCTTGCGCCTGGGGCGAGAACATCACCCCATCGCGCTCTTCAGCCAGGTCGTATTGGTGCCAGCCAGCGGGGTATCGAAGCTGAAAGCGTCCTCCTGGATCGCGGTAGAACCGAATGCCAGAATACTTGGGCGTGTCTTTGACCAAGTGCTTCCTCTCCAATTTGTCGAAGTGGGCTGAGGGGCCCAGGTTCCCTACAATCGATCGGATCGATTCTGGGCAAGTTCCTAGGGTAGGCCGATTATAGCATAGTTCTCAGGGTGCGTCAAGTAGACGCGTGTCCGGTTCTCACGTGATGGTTGTACACAGGCACGTCGCCATCCGGTGCACCGATCACCAGCCCTGTGATACGTCCAGTAGCACCTGTAGATCGGCGCGGCGATAGTAGGAGCGGTACGCAGATGCTTCTTCCAGCGCTTCCTGCAACTGCTCCTGCACGACGTCGCGCCCTCTCGCCGCGTAGCGGGTGCCCAAGCGCAGCAGGACCCGGTCCTCGCCTTGTGGAACGACCTCGACCTGCCCTCGGTCTGCCAGCCACTGCAAGCCCAGCCATACTGTGGACATTGCGTGTGCCATCTGCCCAGCCAACGCTTCCAGCGACATCTCCCCGCCCTTTGCACGGAGAACGTGCTTGGTGAGGCCAAGGAGCCGCTGCAGAAAAGGCCCCAGCTCGTCGAGACCGGGATCGACGTCAAAGAACGCAACCTGTTGCGGCGAGACGCGGGACAGCGCTTCGTACAGCACGGACGGGCCTGGCGGAATGGTCCATACCGCCAGGCATGCCGCCGGGCTCAACTGCTCTCGATCACGGAAGGGAATTCCCTCGATAGTCGAGGCGCCTTCTGCCCACACATTGATCTGGCCAGCCACACCGGGCTCACGCAATAGGGCACGCAGTCTATCCACGGGTGCAGACGACCCCCGATAGTCGTGAGCCAGGACTTGAGGCCGTGGCAGCGCTTCTACGACCGAAACGGCCTGGTGCCGCGCCTCGACCCAGGTTAGCTGGAGGCGCTGCTCCCCCCGGAAACTGCTGCTGCCGATCGTGTAGGCCAGGTCAAAGAGCCCGTCGGGCAGCGGACGATCGGTGCTGTGCCACCACATGACCTCCCGCTCCGTCCCGGCCTCGTCCCGGA
>CAZLMZ010000198.1:0-4793 GCA_964560475.1 uncultured Anaerolineae bacterium | reverse complement strand
CAGCGGTAAAGGAGCTGGCGTTGAGCAGCAATCGCGGCGTGGATATCGACTCCCTCCACCGAGCGCGCCGACCCACGCGCCATCTCGCCCTCCGGGGTGCTGATCACGATCGCCGGTTTGCCATAGCGCTCGGCCAGGCGCCCAGCCACGATGCCCACGATCCCGGGATCCCAGGCAGGATCAGCAACCACGATCGCGGGGCCTGCCAGCAGCTCGGGCTCATTCTCCAGAAGCTGCAATGCCCGCCGCATCGTCTGCTGCGTGATCAACCTACGCTCCGCATTCAGCGCCTCGAGGCGTTGGGCGATCGTACGCGCGCGCACGACGTCTTCAGTGATGAGCAGTTCCACGCCATCCGCGACGTCGACGTCGCCCCCCACCCGGCTCAATGCGTTCAGGCGCGGTGCCAACCCAAAGCCGATGTCGTCCTCCTGCAGCTTGGCAGCGTCGAGCCGCGCCAGCTCGATCAGTGCCTGCAATCCGACCCGCGGCGTCCGACGCAGCACATCCATACCACGCTGCAGCAGGTAGCGCACATCGTCTCGCACCATCGCCACGTCAGCGACAATGCCCAGTGCAACGAGATCGAGCAGATGCTCTGCATCTCGTCCCACCCGCTCATAGAGGGCACGGATGACCTGGTAGGCAACACCAACCCCAGGCAGCTCGTAGAGCGGATGTGCTGGCGGCAGCCGTTTGGCGTCCACCACGGCAAGGGCAGGAGGAAGGGCAGCGGGCAGATCGTGGTGATCGGTGACCAGCAGGTCGATGCCCCGACGCAACGCAGCGCGAGCCGCCTGATGCCCATCGATGCCTGTATCTGCGGTCAGCAGCACGGCCGCGCCCGCATCGATCAACTGCTCCACGCCAGCCTGGTGCAGCCCGTGCGATTCCCGGCGTGAGGGAATGTGAAAGGTCGCTCGAGCGCCCAGCGCGCGCAAGGCCTGAACATAGAGTGCCGTTGCCGTCAGGCCATCGACGTCGAAATCGCCCCACACGGCGATCTGCTCCTCCTGCACCACCGCGCGTGCCAGGCGCTCGACGGCCACGTGCAGGTCGGGCAGCGCTTGAGGTGGCGCGGGCGCGTACGCATTGGGGTCGAGGAACCCGCGCGCCTGGGCCGGATCGTCGATCCCGCGCCGCACCAAGAGCTCGGCGATCAGAGAGACGTCTGTTGGCAGGCCGACAGCTTCTACCACACTGCGCAGGGCCGCAGGGACGTCGACAGGTTGGGGCTCAAGCCACTGTACCATAGCAGCTCCTCAGCATCGTCGCCCGATTATAGCCCCACGATGCCGTTTTCCCAAGTTGACATGCACGATGCACTACCGTATACTTACGACCCTGCCCAGCAGAGCGGAGGATACCATGTATGCGCTGCTACTGTCGAGAAACCCTGACGAGGCGGCGATCCTGACCCTGGTATTGCAGCGTGTCGGGATGTCTGTTCACACTGTCAACAGCGCCGAGCGCGCCGTCGACAACTGGGCTGACCAGCCCGCCGACGTCATCATGCTGTCCCTTCCCGGGGACCCCCTTCCCTACATCCGCGGCCTGCGTTCGGTGACTTCGGTGCCGCTCGTCGTGATTACCGATCCCGCTGCTGAGGATGCGCTCGCAGCCCTTTTCGAAGCCGGCGCCGACTCGGTGATCCTGCGCCCATATGGGGCGCGGCTGATGATTGCCAGGATGCGCGCCCTGATGCGGCGTGCCGGGGGCGTATCGCTCTTTAGCCTGCCTACGCTCAGCCTGGGCGGCCTGACCCTCGATCCGGCCACGCGTACGGTACAGGTAGCGGACCAGCCACCGCGCCGGCTGACCCACCTCGAGTTCCGCCTTCTCTACACCCTGATGTTGCATCGCAGCCACATCATGTCCACCGAGAGCATTGTCGAACGCGTGTGGGGATATACGGGGCGCGGAGATCGCGAGTTGGTGCGTGGGCTGGTTCGCCGCCTGCGAGCCAAGGTCGAGCCGGATCCGCGAAACCCGAGATTCATCGTCACCGTACCCAGCGTCGGCTACTCTTTCGATCCTGAAAAGGAGTGACAAAAATAGTACGCGGCGACCCTCCTTACCACGGTTTTGTCACGGTTTTTGCACCACTTTTGCACCAGGGTGCAGTATACTGTCGGCGAGTTTCCAGGCCCGCGTGACGCGGCTGGATCTGAAGAGTAAAGGAGGCAACTCATGAGCGAGGTCAAGACAGCAAAGGCTGTGTGTCCGGATTGCGGTGAGACGATCAACCTAAAATCCCCCGTGCGCCTTGGGCAGGAAGTAGTCTGCCCGCATTGCGACGCCGAACTCGAGATCGTCGAGATCGAGCCCCTCGAGCTGGACTGGGCTTACGACGATTACGACTACGAGGACGAAGAAGAGGACGACGACGACTGGTAGTCTCGTTCCACCCCCGTTTGTCTTCCCCTCAGCGCCAGCGTCCCGCAAGGGGCCTTGCGGGACGCTGGCGTACCCGTCACCGAGCCCGGCCGGAGGACGCCTGCCCCCTTTGCGGCTGCTCGCTCAGTGCTAGGACGCGATGCGAATGCCCAGCCCAGAATGTCGCTGTGCAACCTTGTCGTTGTGTATGGCGATGGCAATCGCACGGCGCGAGCCCACGAGCACAACCAGTTCCCTCGCCCGAGTGACTGCAGTGTAGAGCACCGGGCGCTGCAGCATCATATAGTGGGTCGTCATGATCGGGATGACCACCGCCGGATATTCGGACCCCTGCGACTTGTGTATGCTGATCGCATAGGCCAGCGCCAGTTCATCCGCTTCGCTCCATTCATAGCTCACCACCCGCTCGTCGAACCGCACCTGGAGCGTCTGGTTCACTGCATCGATCGCCTGTATGCGGCCCAAATCCCCGTTGTAGACCTCGAGGTCATAGTTGTTGCGCAACTGGATCACCCTGTCGCCAGCACGGAAAGCCCTTCCGGCGAGGCGCCGTTCTGCCTTGCGTGCTGAGGGCGGGTTGAGCGCAGCCTGCAACTGCTCGTTCAGGTGGCTGACCCCCACGGCCCCTCTGTACATCGGGCTCAAGACCTGGATGTCCTCCATCGGGCGGTAGCCAAACTTGTGCGGGATGCGGTTCTGCACGATATCGACGACCAGCCCAGCGGCCCGATCGGGGTCGTCCTGCACAAAGAGGTAGAAATCGCGCGCCGTCCGGCTCAAGAGCGGCATACGTCCTGCGTTAATGCGGTGCGCATTGGTCACGATCAAGCTACCCTCCGCCTGGCGAAAGATCTGATCGAGCCGCACGACGGGCACCCGCCCCGACTCGATCACGTCGCGCAGCACGTTCCCCGCCCCCACGCTGGGTAGCTGATCCACATCGCCTACCAGGAGCAGATGCGTCGAGGGATGGAGCGCCTTGAGCAAGTGATTGGTCAGCAGTAGATCGAGCATGCTTGCTTCATCGACGATCAGAATGTCCACGTCGAGCGGACGCGTCTCGTCATACTTGAAGCCCTCTGCCGGGTTAAAGCCAAGCAAGCGGTGAACCGTCTTGGCTGGACGACCGGTCGTCTCGGCGAGACGCTTGGCCGCCCGCCCGGTCGGCGAGGCCAGCGCGTACCTGCAGCGATAGCGTTCTAGCAGCTCGATTACCGTCCGCATCGTGGTCGTCTTGCCCGTGCCCGGGCCACCTGTGAGTACGGTCACCTTGCGCGTCAGGGCGGTTCGCACCGCTTCTCGCTGCTGCGGAGAGAGCTGCACCTCGTTCCCTCCCGTCAGCAGCGCTTCCCACATCACGCCCTGGAGCACACCCAGCCGCGTCTCTGCACAACCGAGCATCGCTTGCAGCCGATTGGCGACGCCGACTTCGCCATAGTAAAATGGCCGCAGGTAGATGGCCTGCTCCTCGCGCACTGCGCTGTCGTGCGCCGCGCCGGCCATCGGGTAGGCAAGCTCCTCACGATGTACCTCATCCGCGACTTGGAGCGCGACGACGCCCTCCTGCACCAGCTCAACCGGCACCTCGAGCATCTCTGCCGCGATGGCAACGAGCTCCTCCTCCGGCACGTAGACGTGTCCCTCGTTGGCCATCTCACCGAGCGCATACGCGACTCCGGCCTCGACACGGCGCGGCGAGTCGAGAGGCAGGCCCAGCTTGCGCGCGATCCGGTCCGCCGTCTTGAAACCGATACCGTGGATCTCGCGGGCCAGGCGATAGGGATCCTCCTGGATCACCTGAATCGCTTCCTGTCCGAACGCCTTGAAGATACGTACGGCCCAGGAGGCGCGCACACCGTATCCCTGCAGAAAGATCATCACCTCACGGATCTGCTTTTGCTCCTCCCAGGCGGAGGTGATCTGTGAAACGCGCTTGTGGCCGATGCCTAGGACGTCGAGCAAGCGCTGCGGCTCGCGTTCGATCACGTCCAGCGTGTCCACGCCAAACTTGTCCACGATCCGGCCCGCCATCACCGGGCCGATCCCCTTGACCAACCCCGAACCCAGGTAGCGCACGATGCCCTCTGCCGTCGCCGGCAGCACCGTACGGTACTGCTGCACCTGGAACTGCAGCCCATACTTGCGGTGGCGTGTCCAGGCGCCCTCCAGTTCGAGCGTCTCGCCTGCGTTCACGTCAGCCAGGTTGCCGACGATGGTTACCAGGTCGAGCTTGCCCTTGACTGCCAACCGAACGACACTGTAGCCGTTCTCCTCGTTGGCATATGTGACGCGCTCCACCACACCGCGCAGTGTCTCTGTCACTACTCGCTCATCTCTCCATCACCCGCGGGTGCACTATTACGCTCCGGGTATGTATCCTCTATAGTCGCGATCCG
>CAZLMZ010000197.1:4787-6536 GCA_964560475.1 uncultured Anaerolineae bacterium | reverse complement strand
GACCTGCAGCAGTTCGCAGGCACATGCAAGGTGGTCAATGGCTTGCGTGGCGCCAAGGTCGGCATGCTCGGCGCGCGCCCGGCAGCGTTCATCACCGTCCGCTACAGCGAAAAGCTGCTCGAAAAGGCCGGCATCAGCGTGGAGGTGCTCGATCTCTCGGAAGCGTTCGGCCGAGCCGCGCGCCTCGGTGACGAGGACCCCGGAGTACAGGCACAGTTGGGAGAGATCAGGGCCTATGTAGGTACCGAGGGCATTCCGGAAGAGTCTCTGCTCAAGATGGCCAAGTTCGCGTTGGTGATGCGCGAATGGATCGAGGAGAACGAACTCGTCGCCACGGCCGTACAGTGCTGGACTTCGATGGAGGAATTCTTTGGCGTCGTCCCGTGCACCGTGATGAGCATGCTCAGCGACGCGCTTATGCCCAGTGCCTGCGAGACCGACATCACCGGAGCCATCGGGATGTACGCGATGGCTTTGGCTTCTAGGCGGCCCAGCGCGCTGACCGACTGGAACAACAACTATGGCACCGACGAGGACAAAGCGGTCGTGTTCCACTGCAGCAACCTCCCCCAGGGCGTGTTCGCAGAGATGAGCATGGACTATCAAGAGATCATCGCCGGCACCGTGGGCAAGGAGAACACGTATGGGACGGTCGTCGGCCGGATCAAGAGCGGCCCCTTTACCTACTGCCGCGTCTCTACCGACGACGAACGGGGCTGCATCCGTGCCTACCTAGGTGAGGGTACGCTGACCGACGACCCGCTCGACACGTTCGGCGGCTATGGCGTGGTCCAGATCCCGCGCTTCCAGGAACTGCTGCACCACATCTGCGAGAACGGCTTTGAGCATCACGTTGCCATCAACCTCTCACAATGCGCAGCGGCGGTCAACGAAGCATTCAGCAGATACCTAGGCTGGGACGTGTATTTCCACAAGTAGAACGAGCCCTTCGCTGCTGTTGCAGGGGCAGGGACCCATCCAGTCTCTGCCCCTGCGTATACGCTCGATACCCCTCATGCCAGTCGCACTTTCCTTGCCGTGTGCTACGCCGATTTGTGCCTTTCCCATTTCTGTGGTACAATCATTCTTGTATTCGGATATTCGAATATGCGGAATGAAGGATACGGATGGTTGACCCTCAGCTAGAGCAAGAGATCGACCTGCTGCATAGTCGCATTTGCCAGGCGCTCGCCGACCCCAAGCGGGTGCTGTTGCTCTACCTGCTGGTAGATGGCCCCAAGTGTGTCAGTGAGCTGGTCGACAGCCTGGGTGTTCCCCAGCCTACCGTGTCGCGACATCTGGGTGTGCTGCGTGAGCGTGACCTGGTGCAGGCGGAGCGACAGGGGACCTCCGTGTACTATCAACTCGCCGATCGGCGCATCATCGATGCGCTGGACCTGATGAGAGAAATACTGGCTACGCAGCTCACGTCGAACGTAGACGCGCTCCAATCGCCGGACTGATCCGCCTGGAGGAAGAGATGAAGATCGCAGTCGCTTCGATGGGTACGTCCCTGGATGCCTGGGCAGGCGCTTCGTTCGGCCTCTGCTCGCAGTTCGTGGTGGTCGATACAGAGACGATGGCATCTATCGTGATCGCTGTCCCGTCAGAGCAGCAGGACCCACGCCAGGCCAGCCTCTACGCGATCCGGGCGCTCGCCGCGCAAGGTGTCGAGGCCGTGGTCTGCGGCCAGATCGAGGAGATGTGTCGCCAGGCGCTGTTCGCGCTGGGCGTCGAGGTCGTGGAAGG
>CAZLMZ010000197.1:0-4687 GCA_964560475.1 uncultured Anaerolineae bacterium | reverse complement strand
TACCAACACCAGGCAGCGGATTCGGCGTACCATTTCGTACAGGCAGCGCGCACGCGCGGGCACGAGATCATCGGCGTCTTTCTCTATACCGATGCCGTGAACAACATCAATCAGTTCATCAACCCGCCCGGCGAGCGCAACATTGCCCATCGGTTCGACGAGCTGGCCGAGCAGGGCATCCCGATCATCGCATGTACTGCATGTGCCAAGTTTCGCGGCCTGCGCCCCAACCTCAAGACCGAGCATGCCCGCCTGTCGGGATTGGGGTCTCTGGCCGAATTCTTGCGAACCGCCGACCGCTTTGTCACATTCGGCGACTAGAGGAGGATGCCATGAACAAGGTAGCTGTCGTGATGCGCAAGGCGCCGTACGGCACGGTCTATACGGCCGAGGGGTTTCGGACCTTGATGGGGATCGCCGTCTTTGAGATGGATATCAGCGTGGTTTTCGTCGACGATGGCGTCTATGCATTGGTCGCAGGCCAGGCCCCCGGCAAGCTGGACATGAAGCCGCTGGGCGACGGCTTTCCCATGTTGGCCGAGTTTGGGGTGAGCAACTTTTACGTCCACGACGAGTCGCTGCGAGAGCGCGGCCTCACTGCAGGCGATTTGGTGATGGACGTAGAGATCATAGATGGCGCACAGGTCGCGGAGATACTCGAATCAGCCGGCAAGGTGTTGCCCTTCTAGAGGAGCGGAAGATGCTTTATACAGTCAACAAGGCGCCACTTTCGGCGAACAGCCTTTCATCGGTCTTGCGCATCGCGCCGGCGGGAGCACCGCTCCTGCTGTATGAGGACGGTGTCTATGCCGCCGCGCGCGGCGCCAGCAGCAGTGCGATGGTAGAGAATGCGCTGTCCGATCACCCGATCTATGCGCTGGATGCTGACCTGGAAGCGAGAGGAATTGGTTCGGTCATCGTGGGCGTTCAGGTCATCACGTACGAGGGCTTTGTGGAATTGGTAGAGCAACACGACGTTGCTCCATGGCTATAGAACGACCACACAGAGGAGACTAGCATGGACATTCAGGCGGACAAGGTACAGGACTCGATCGGGCAGCTCTGCCCGATGCCGATCGCGTTCATGGCGCGCAACATGCGAGGAATGGAGCCCGGGCAGGTGCTCGAGATCCAGGCCGACGACGAGGGCGCTCACGCGGATATTCCAGCCTGGTGCGAACAGACGGGCAACGAATTGCTCGGCGAGGAGCAGGCGGACGGGTACTATCGCTATTTCGTGCGCAAGGCGGGCTAGGGGGCGCGGTATCGATGGCAGACAACAAGGCAACGATCGTCGTCTTTAGCGGTGAGATGGACAAGATATTCGCCGCCTATACCATCGCCACGGGGGCAGCGGCTGCGGGCATGGACACCACTATGTTCTTTACCTTCTGGGGCATCAAGAGCATCCAGAAGGGCAACCGCACCGGCAAGGGACTCATGGGCAAGATGCTCGGCCTGATCAACCGCGGCGGGATCGAGCGGCAGGGTCCCTCCAAGTTCAACTTTGGTGGGCTGGGGCGGTGGATGTTCAAGAAGATGATGGCCGACAAGGGCGTCGCCAAGCTGACCGAACTGCGGGAGATGTGCGTCGACCTGGGCGTTCATCTCCTGGCCTGCAAGATGAGCATGGACGTCATGGAGATCGATCGCACAGACCTGATCGACGAAGTGGAAGATGTGGTCGGCGTGGCCAAGATGATCAAGGAAGCCAGCGAGTCGCAGATCCAGTTTTTCATCTAGGTGCCTCCTCATAGGCGGTGCCCAGTGCCACGTGCAAGGCACCGCCTACCCCATCTAGCGATCCTCGAACTGGGGGCTCCGCTTTTGCAGAAACGCGCTCAAGCCTTCACATTTGTCGTACGTGCACGCCATCTCGGCAAAGTGCTGCGCCTCGCACGCCATGGCCTCACGCGTTCCCATATCCAGCTCGCTGTAGATACAGTCGAGCGCCAGGCGTAGCCCCTCGCTGCTCAGTGCAGCCAGTTGCGCCGCCAGGCACATCGCCTCCTCAAGGGCCTTTCCCTCGCCAACAACCCGGTTCACCAGGCCCAACCGCAGTGCCTCGCGCGCGGGGATGCGGTCTCCGGTCAGGATCAGCTCCACTGCCTTGCCCAGGCCGACGAAGTGTACCAGGCGCCGCGTGCCGCCCCAGCCCGGAATCAGCCCCAGCCGGATCTCAGGCTGGGCGAATTCAGCCTGCTCCTCGGCGATCCGCATGTGGCAGGCCATCGCCAGCTCGTTCCCGCCTCCCAGGCAGTAGCGCCCATTGATCGCGGCGATGACCGGTTTTGGAGAGCGTTCGATGCGTAACATCAGCCTCTGTCCCGACCGGGCCAGCTCCTCTGCATCTTTGGGCGTCGCCATCTCTGCCAGGTAGCCAATGTCTGCACCGGCGACGAACGAGCGTCCGCTTCCTGTGATCACGATCACCTTGACCATCGGGTCTGCCTGGGCGCCACGGAGGACAGCCTCCAGGTCCGCGAAGGTGGCCTCATCCAGTGCATTGACGGGTGGATGGTCGATTGCCAGTACGGCGATTCGATCTTGAGTACGGACGTGCACGTATGCCAGGTCTTCCACTCGCCCTCCTCTCAGCGAGGTGGGCCGCTGGCAGCAAGATCAGCGGCCCCGCCCGCGGCACGTGTTTGCGCCCTCTTGACCAGGGCCGGTGCAGGCCGAAAGCGCCGGCCCAGCGTCCCCTCGAGATGGCGCAAGCGATCCAGCGCGCCCTCCGCGCCCGTGCACTCCACGTAGGCAACCGGGCCCAACGGCACGCGTCGATCCGCCAACCGAACGGCCATGCCCAAGCCTGTTACACACGCCCGGTCAATGTCCTCAGCGCTGGCAATCCCCTCTCCCAGGCATAGGAAAGCCTCATTCACCAGGGCCAGTACCAGGCGATCCACGGAGAATGTCGAGCCCGGATGCCCGATCTGCCCACCCGACTGCAAAATGCCCACGACCTGGTCGACTCGATCAGAAGGCAGATGGCCCGGATGCGCGTAAAAGCCGCCGCATGTCTTCTGTCCGAGTTGGCCCGCTGCCACGAGCTCGCGTAGGAGTGCTGCCTCCTGTATGCGGTCGCCGTACTGGGCGTCGAGGTAGGCGAGGATATGGTGACACACGTCGAGGCCCAACATATCCATCAGCGCAAACGGTCCCATCGGCCAGCCAAACCCCTCTGACCCCAGAGCAGCATCGACCTCGGGCACAGAAGCCGCCCCCTCTTGAAGACAGATTACGGCTTCGTTGAGGTAGGGCATCAACACCCGGTTCACGAGAAAGCCGGGGCATTCGCGAACGAGCACCGGCTCCTTACCCAGCCGCCGGGCCAGCGCGTGCACGGTAGCCACCACCTCGTCGCTCGTCTCCGCACCCGGGATGATCTCGACCAGTCTCATCACGTGAGCCGGGTTGAAAAAGTGCATGCCGAGCACGTTCTGCGGGCGCTCCGAAGCCCGACCCATTTCGCTGATCGACAGGGCCGAGGTGTTCGAGGCCAGGATCGCGTGTGGCGGGCAGGCCCGGTCCAACTCGCGGAATACCCGCGCCTTAATCTCCATATCCTCCGGCACGGCCTCGATCGCCAGATCGACGTCACCGAACGTCCGATAGTCGAGCGTATACGCGACCCGCTCCAGGCCCTGCTGCATCGCTGCCGCATCGATCTGGCCGCGGGCAACGCGCCGTTCATAGATCCCGTGCAGGTGATCGCGCGCCAGATCGATCTGCCGCTGTACGACGTCCTTGACCACGACCGAGACCCCGGCTGCGGAGAGCAGGTATGCGATTCCGCCGCCCATGGCGCCTGCACCCACGACCGCAGCCCTTTGGATCTCCATGCCTATCTCCCCTCCAACTCGCGCTTACCAGGTGGGCAGCACGATCTCGGCAGCCGGATCGTCGAGGCGACAGAAATAGAGCCACTGATCCGGGAACGTCTCGTAGGCCAGCCTGTTTGCCTCTCCAAGCGTCCTGCCCCAGAAATGTGTCCCGCTTTGCGGCTCGATCGCCAATACGCCGCTCTGATATTCGAGCGTTGCCCTGACCCGTGCATAGAGAACACGGCCTTGCGCCCGCAGCCCCTCTTTCGCCGCCGAGTCTTCCCAGTATGCCTGCTCCGGCACGTTCGCCTCCAGCCTGGTCGCGCGTCCCTACACGCGCTCGATGATCAGCGCACCGCCCATGCCGCCGCCTACGCACGCCGTCGCCAGCCCGAGCCGGGCCTGCCGGTCATCGAGGGCGTTGAGCAACGTCACGACGAGGCGCGCACCCGTGCACCCGACGGGATGCCCTAATGCGATCGCACCACCATATATGTTAACCCTTTTCCAATCCCAGCCCTGGTCGGCAAGCTCTACGCCGACAGCCAGGCACTGCGCAGCAAACGCTTCGTTGAGCTCCACCAGGTCGATATCGTCCAGCGCCAGGCCCGCGCGCTGCAGCGCCTTGGGCACCGCATAGGCAGGTCCAAGGCCCATGATCTCGGGAGGAAGGGCAGCGTACGCGTAGGCGCGCAACCTCGCACGCGGCGACAGCCCCAGGGCGCGGATCCCCGCCTCACTCGCTACCAGCAGGGCTGCCGCCCCATCCGAGAGCGGGCACGCATTGTAGGGGGTCACGGTACCGCCATCTCGCTGGAATACGGTCGGGTAGCCAGCCGCGCGCTCTAGCGATGCAGAGG
>CAZLMZ010000196.1:1417-6569 GCA_964560475.1 uncultured Anaerolineae bacterium | reverse complement strand
CCGCTCAAGACAGTCGAGGTCAGCTTTGGCGGTGCCCTCTACTACCGGGACACGCCGCACGAGAACCCGCTCTACTATCTCGGTGAGCCGACCGAGGCCGATCCGGGACCAACCTTCTACCCGATCAACATGGCGATCAAGATGACCGCCGTGTCCACCCTCGGTTTCGTGGCTAGCCTGGTCCTGCTTCGCCAGCCGCTCGCGCCGCACAAGCGCCTGGCACTGCTGCTCGGGCTGGGGTTCGTGCTCTTTTTCGCGACCCAGATGACGCTGGGAGAAAAAAAGTTCACCCGCTATGCCCTACCGGCCCTCCAGTTCGTGACCATCCTTGCCGCAGTGGGCTGGGTATCGCTGCTGCGCTGGGCCACGAGAGGCCGGTCGCGGCTGCTTTCTCTCTCGCTCATCGTGGTCATCGCCGCCCAATTCCTAGTCTCTGTCCCGCGGCATCCCTACTATGGCACCCACTATAACTATCTCCTCGGCGGGCCGAGGGTGATCCTCGGCCGCGGCATCGTGCCCGGCCAGGAAAAGGGAGAAGGGCTCGAGATCGCAGCAGATTACCTCAACCACCTGCCGATGTCCAAGCTGCTCGTCGTCGGCGCCCAGTCGTTCGGGGGCTTTTACTTTCACTTTCAGGGCAAGACGGTCCCGCTGACCGATGACCAGCCCGACTATATCCTGTTCACGCGCAGCGAGCTGCTCCGCAGCGTCCAGGTAGAAGAGTGGGGCCCGGTGTGGGAGGAATACCGGACGCGAGAGCCCAAGCTGGTCGTCGCATTCGACGGCGTACCCTATGTCTGGGTGTACAAGACGGGCCCTGCGATCGATGACGCCACGATCGCGAACCGGGTCCAAGCCCAGGTGGGCCAGGACGTCAAGCTGCTCGGATATACGTTCGAGCCCCGGCAGGTGCGGCCCGGCGAACAGGTCCGGTTGACGCTCTACTGGGAATGCACAGGACAGGAGCCGGGCGACTATACGGTATTCACCCACCTGATCGACGGCACTGGCGAGACGCGCGCCCAGAAGGACAATCCTCCCCAGGGCGGGATGTACCCGACCTACCTGTGGGACCCCGGCGAGCGCGTGCAGGACAGATACCAACTCGATCTCCCTCTCGATGCACCGTCCGGAACATATCGCTTTGCGGTGGGGATGTACGTCCTGCAGACCATGGAACGCCTGCCGGTCACCACGGCACAGGGCACCTCGCTCCCTGACCAGCAACTGCTGCTCGACGGCCCCGAGGTCCTCCCCCAATAACGATCTCGAAACCCGAGCGGCTCGTGCCCGGCGTCATCCCGCGGCATCCCTTTGACCCAACCCCTGGAGTATGCTACAATGGGCACCAGCATCGAGAGGAGGATGCACCACCGATCATGGCCGTCCATCCCGATTACCTGGTCATCGGACACATTACGAAAGACCTTTACAACGGAGCATACCAGATCGGGGGCACGGCGACCTATAGCGCCTTGACCGCGCGCAGCCTGGGGTACCACGCTGGGATCGTGAGCAGCAACGGGCCCGACATCGACCTCAGCCCCCTTCCCTCCGACGTGCTGGTCCAGTTGCGCCCGTGCGCAGCCAGCACCACGTTCGAGAACATCTACCACGACGGGCATCGCCGTCAGCAGATCGGTGCCCGGGCTGCGCTGCTACGCGGCAGCGACGTGCCAGACCAGTGGCGGTCGAGCCCGATCGTCCACTTTGGCCCGGTGGCCCAGGAGGTGGATGAGGCGATCGCCGCGCACTTGAGCGGAGCGCTGCTCGGCCTGACGCCGCAGGGATGGATGCGCCGCTGGGATGAGGATGGGATCGTACATCCTGCCCCCTGGGAGCCCTCGGACGCCTTGCTCGCCCGCGCCGATGCCCTGATCTTGAGCCGCGAGGACGTCGGTAACGACGCAGCGCGGATCGAGCGCTATGCGGCGCGGGCACGCCTGCTGGTGCTCACTGCCGGCTGGAAGGGCGCCACCGTCTACTACCGCGACCAGACACGCGCCTTTGCCGCCCCGCGCGTCAAAGAAGTCGACCCGACCGGTGCAGGAGACATCTTTGCCACCGCTTTCCTGATCGCCTTGTACGAATGCGGCGAGCCTTCTCGCGCTGCCAGCTTTGCCAACTGCGTGGCCGCACACTCGGTCGAGCGCCGCGGTATGGCCAGCATCCCTACCGGTCGCGAGATTGCGCGCTGTCGCGCGCGCTGGTCGCTTGAACCGAGCGAGAGGTCAGCTATATGACCCGCACGTATGCGCTCGCAAACCAAAAGGGCGGCGTCGGCAAGACCACGACGGCGGTCAACCTCGGCGCCTACCTGTCCAGCATCGGTCTCAAGGTGCTGATCGTCGATGCCGACCCGCAGTGCAACGCTACGTCGAGCCTGAACATCGCCCGCAGCGAGGTCGGGCTGTCGACCTACGATGCTCTGGTCGAGCGCTATCCCCTTTCCGAGGTGATCATCCCCACGCAGTGGAAAGGGCTCTACCTGGCCCCCTCCTCCTCCGACCTCGCCGCAGCCGAGATCGAGCTGGTGGGCGAGGAAGCGCGCGAGCATCTGCTGCGGCGCTCCCTGGCGCCGCTTCTGCAGAGGTACGACTATGTGCTCGTCGACTGCCCTCCCTCTCTCGGGCTGCTGACGGTCAATGCCCTCACTGCAGCGCAGGAGGGGGTGATCATCCCGGTACAGTGCGAGTATCTGGCGCTGGAGGGCCTGTCCGACCTGCTCAAGACGATCCGCATGGTGCGCACCGGCCTCAATCCCCACCTGCGTGTGCGCGGTCTGCTCTTGACCATGTACGACGCCCGCACGAACCTTTCGCAGCAGGTGGTCGAGGAGGTCAGGAAGCACTTTGGGCGGCAGGTCTTTCGCACCATCATCCCCCGCAACGTGCGCCTGGGCGAGGCGCCCAGCTACGGCAAACCGATCATGGACTATGCCCCTGCCTCGAGCGGCGCGCGTGCCTACCAGAACCTGACCGTGGAACTGCTGCGAGCCGATGGCTGGCAGATCCCGCAGGGCCACGACGTAGTCAAGGGAGAGTAACCCGATGAGCAAAAAGCGTGCGCTCGGCAGAGGACTCGAGTCGCTGATCCCATCGGGTGACATGCTGGGTTCCGACACAGGGGCCGTACTGCAGATCCCGGTCGACGAGATCGCGCCCAACCCGCGACAGCCCCGCCAGTACCTCGACCTGGAGGCCCTGCGCGAGCTGGCGGCCTCGCTCCAGGCACACGGCATGATCCAACCGTTGATCGTCAGCGAGGCCGGCCCCGACGCGGCACCGGGCATCCGCTACCACCTGATCGCGGGCGAACGCCGCCTGGAAGCAGCCAAGCTGATCGAGCTCGAGGCGGTGCCGGCGATCGTCAAGGAAGCCACGCCGCAGCAGATGCTCGAACTGGCATTAGTAGAGAACATCCAGCGCGCCGACCTCAACCCGCTAGAAGAGGCCGCAGCCTATGAGCACCTGGCAGAGGATTTCGGCCTGACGCAGCAAGAGATCGCCGACCGCGTGGGCAAGAACCGTGTATCCATCGCCAACGCACTGCGGCTGCTGCGCCTGCCCGACTTTTGCAGGAGCGTGTTGGCCAGTGGGCAGATCAGCGAGGGACACGCCCGGGCGCTCCTCGGCCTGGAGGACGACCTGGAGGTCATGCGCTACGCGCTGAAACAGACGATCGCGGGACAGCTCAGCGTGCGGCAGACAGAGGAGCTGGTACGCCGCCTGCGCAGTTCTCCGGCCTCGCCCAAGGCCACGCGCACCGTCGCGCCAGAGACGCGGGCGCTGGAGGGCGAGTTCGCGCGCGCTTTGGGTACCAAGGTGCGGCTGCGCCGCAGCTCGCGCGGTGGACACCTCACGATCCACTTTTACTCGGATGAAGAGCTCGATGCACTATACGAACTTCTTGTCCAGCACAGGCACTCCGAGGCATGACCCGACTCTTTTCCTGGCCCACTCTGGCCGCCGCCCTGGGGAGCGCCGCTGCTGCTGGTAGCATGCTTGCCGTGTACGCAGCCGATATCGAGCCCCGTTGGCCCGAGATCGTGCGCCTCGAGCTGCCCCTCCCACGTCTTCCGGCACGCCTCGACGGGCTCTCGATCGTCCAGATGAGCGACCTGCACGCCGGATACGCAGCCGGCCCGGCCCGGGTCCGGAGCTATGTCGACACGGTCAACGCACTGCACCCGGACATCGTCGCCATCACCGGCGACATGTTCCATCGCGGGGCCGTCTCAGCCTGGATGTGCGCGGCAGAATTGTCTGAGCTGCGGGCACCGCTCGGCACCTACGTCGTGATGGGCAACCACGAGCGGCACGAGCCCCCCGAAGTGGGCGAGGCTCCCTTCCGCCGCGTGGGACTGACTGTACTCGTCAACGCAGCCCACTCCATCCAGGTGGACGGCGACACATTGTGGATCGTCGGCATCGACGACGTGCTCATGCGCCGCAGCGATCTGCACCAGGCGCTGCGCGGCGTGCCCGAGACGGCGTGCAAGATCCTCTTAGTGCACGAGCCCGACCTGGCGGACCGCGCCTCGCTCTTCCCCATCGACCTGCAGCTCTCGGGACACACACACGGGGGACAGATCCGCGTGCCCGGGCTGGGTGCGCTGCTGCTCCCTGTCATGGGCCGCAAGTACCCGATCGGGCTCAACCGGGTGAACGGGATGTGGGTCTATACAAGTCGCGGCTTGGGCGTCAACCGCCCTGCCGTTCGCTTTAACTGCCGCCCCGAGATCACGCTGTTCACGCTGCGGACCGCCGAGAGCACAGCAGCCCCCGTCGCAGAGGACGCCACGCGGCGCAGTGCTGCGTGGACGGAACACCGGCCTGCAAATAGCTGGAGAGACGATGAATCGACCTGATATCGTGCTGTACAATGCCACAGTCCACACGATGGAGCCCGATGCGCCGGTGGCGCGCGCGGTAGCCATTACCGGCGACCGCATTGCTGCCCTGGCCAGCAATGAGCGGGAGAGCGCCGCGCTGCGCGAGGCGCTGGTCCCCGGTGGGCAGGCGATCGACCTCGGCGGGCAAACCGTCGTTCCTGGCATGATCGACGCACATCTCCACTTTGTCGAGTACAGCCTGCGCCTGAAGCGGGTGGATATCTATGAGCTGCCATCGCTCGAGCAGACCCTGGAACG
>CAZLMZ010000196.1:0-1317 GCA_964560475.1 uncultured Anaerolineae bacterium | reverse complement strand
TGGCGCAGGCCGGCGAGCTGACCCTGCGCGTGCTGGCCCACATCCCCGCCGACAGCCTCGACGCGGCGATCGAACTCGGGCTGCGCGACGGCCTGGGCAACGAATGGCTGCGCCTGGCGGGGATCAAGGCCTTTGCCGACGGTTCGCTGGGCTCGCGCAGCGCCTGGATGCTCGAACCCTTCGAGGGGGAGCCCGGAAACCACGGCATCCCCACCATCACGCCGGATGCGCTGCGTAACCTGGTGCGCAAGGCCAATCAGGCCGGGTTGAGCGTCGCCGTTCACGCCATCGGCGATGCCGCCAACCGGGCCGTCCTCGACGCGATCGAGGCAGCGCACGGCGCTTTCTCTGCGCCGTTGCGGAACCGTATCGAGCACGTCCAGCTCCTCCACCCCGACGACCTACCCCGCCTGGCTGCGCTGGACGTCATCGCCTCGGGGCAGCCGATCCACGCCACCGCGGACATCGACCTGGTCGAACGCCACTGGGGCGCTCGCGGCGCGACCAGCTACGCCTGGCGCAGTCTGCTCAGTACGGGCACGGCCCTGGCCTTTGGCTCCGATGCACCGGTGGAGAGCATCTCGCCGCTGGCCGGCATCCACGCCGCGGTGACGCGTCGCCGCGCCGACGGCTACCCTGGTCCCGAGGGCTGGCATCCGGAACAGGCGCTCAGCGTCGCGCAGGCACTTCGCGCCTACACCGTGGGTGCCGCGTACGCCAGCGGCGAGGAACAGCTCAAGGGCTCGCTGCGCCCCGGCAAGCTGGCCGATCTGGTCGTGCTCGACCGCGACATCTTTCAGATCGAGCCAATGGACATCCTGAACACACAGGTTCTGGCCACCATGGTCGGCGGCCAGTTCGTATACCAAGGCGAGATACAATGATCTCCTTCTTCCGGCGTTCTGCATCCCGTTTTCCACTGCATGCCCTGCCTCTCTCGCGCCGGCTGCTGGCCGCGGCATGCGCGGCCGCCTGCCTGAGCCTTCTCTTGTGCGTGGCCTGTACGGCAGGCCAACCGACGGCAGTGCCCACCGCGACACCCACGCCGACGAGCACAGCCACGGCGACGCACACACCAACCGCAACGTCGACCAGCACACCCACGGCGACGCCGACAAACACGCCCACCGCGACACCCACGCCGACGGACACGGCCACGCCAACCGCGACGCCGACGAATACAGCCACCCCGACGCCATCGCCGACGCCGACCCTGATCCAGCCGCTGCCCCCTACCTCGACGCCCACGCCGGTCTATGCCCAGCCCACGGCTACGCCCGGAGCGGAGGCACGCGTGCCCCTCGTCCTGGCCATGCC
>CAZLMZ010000195.1:4939-6596 GCA_964560475.1 uncultured Anaerolineae bacterium | reverse complement strand
CGCAAGCAGCGCTTTTTGTTGGCACTGGAGATCGTCCTGATCAGCATCAGCGGGCTGCTGCTCTTTTGGTTGGTGCTGATCAAGATCATCTACCGGCTCCTTGAGCGACTCGGCGTGGATGTGCCCGGACCATCCAGGGTGTCGTGGTTGATGGACAACCCGATCCGGCGGCGGTACGTTCACCCCGTGCTCGATCGGGTGGGCGTCCGGCCGGGCGAGACCGTGCTCGAGTTGGGGCCAGGGCCGATCCCGCTCACGATCGAGGCGGCGCGACGCGTGGGACCGCGCGGCAAGTTGATCGTGGTGCAAGAGGAGCCGCGGATGGCGGCCGACGTCGAGCGGCAGGTGTACGAGGCGGGCCTAGACAATGTAGAGATACACGCGGCGAGCGCAGACGATCTGCCGGTGCCGGACGAGAGCGTGGACCGCGTCTTTCTGGTTGCCGTCTTGCCCGAGGTGCCACACCAACACGGGGCGCTGGATGAACTGCGTCGCGTGCTCAAGTCGGGCGGTCTGCTGTCAATCACGGAAGAGTTTACGGATCCCGACTATGCCTTTCCGTTCGAGACCGTGCAACTGGTCGAGGCGATGGGTTTCAGCCGGGAGCGCTACTATGGTAATTTCTGGGTCTATACGCTCAACTTTGGGAAGAGCGAGGGGATCGCGTTCGACTAAGAGGCCCCCTCTTTCGCGCGCCGTGGCTGGCGCGGGAGGCGGTCTAGGTCCTCCCCCTGCTGGGGTCGTAGATACCCGAAGGGTGGGAGCTAGAGGGGGGCGGTGAGCTGAGTAAGGAGAGAGGTGCAATGAAAAGAGCGTTCGGGATCGTGCTCCTGGTCGCGTTGGTGCTCGCAGGCTGCCAGGGTGGCGCACAGCCGACGCCGACGCCATCCCTGACCGCGGACTACGTGCCGGTCGTTTCGGTGACCGGCGAGTTGATCCCAGCCCGACGAGCGACGCTCAGCCACGAGGCGGGCGGCAAGGTCGTAGAAGTCCTGATCGAGCCGGGCGACAGCGTCGCCGTGGGCGCGCCGCTGGTCCTCCTCGACACCTCCGATCTCGAGCTGGCCCTGCAGCGCGTACAGGAGCAGGTTATGGCCCAGCAGGCTGCGTTGGCCATGCTCCGCGCGGGGGCGACCGAGCGCACGATCGCGCGCGCGGACCGCGATCACGCGCACCAGGTGGCCCAGGCCGAGAGCGCGCTCCAGGCCAAGCGGGAGCAGTTGGCGCAGGCGCAGGCGACGGACCCGGCGGCAGAGGTCGCCGCGGCAGAGGCGCGTGTGACACAGGTCGAGCGCCAGATCGTACAGACGCGCGCGCAGGATCCGGTGCCCCAAGTCAAGCTGGCCCAGGTAGGATTGGAGCGAGCCCAGATCGCGCTCGACGATACGCAGGACGAATACAACAAGGCCCTCGACCGCCCATGGGAGGACCAGGCGATCCGCGATACGTGGGCCGACCGGCTGGTGCAGGCCAAGCTGGACCGGCGTGCAGCGCAGGCGCAGCTCGACCAGGCCCAGGCCGCGCAGTTAGCTCACGACCGTGGGATGACCGTGTTCGAGGCACAATTGGAAGAGGTGCAAGCTATGCTGGCCCAGGCCCAGGCTGCCCAGGCGGCGCACCAGGCCGCGCTCGACGTGCTGGGCACCGAGATCGAGGC
>CAZLMZ010000195.1:0-4839 GCA_964560475.1 uncultured Anaerolineae bacterium | reverse complement strand
GATCTGGACACCCTGCGCGTCGAGACGACCGACCTGGATGAGATCGACGTGGTCCGCGTTGCTGCCGGGCAGCAAGTCGCGGTGACCTTTGACGCGCTGCCGGATCGCGTCTTTCAGGGGCAGGTGACGCGCATCTCGCCGATGGCCGAATCGGGCACCGGCGGCGTGCACTATACGACCGTGATCGCGCTGGAAGAGATGGATCCGGCACTGCGCTGGGGGATGACGGCCTTTGTCGACATCGAGGCGGGGGAATAGGTGTCCGTGGGAAGGGCCGCGTTGCCCGGTAGGCGTGATCGCTGATGGTCTTTAGTAGCCTATTTCGCCGCAAGGCGCGTACCCTGCTGACCGCCTTTGGCATTGCCGTCGGCGTGGCGGCGGTGGTCGCCCTGGGGGCCCTGGCTAATGGTTTCATGCAGGGCTATAGTGCGCTCTCGAGCGGGAGCGGGGCTGACCTGCTGGTCATGCAGGACGATGCGCTGGACATTGTCTTTAGCGCGGTCGACCAGGGGCTGGGGAACACGCTCGCCGGGCTGTCGGGCGTGGAGCGCATATCGGAGATGGTCTATACCTTTGCTGCCACCGATGGCGCACCCTATTTCATCGTCTATGGGTACGACCCGGCGGGGTTTGCGATCGACCACTTCAAGGTCGTGCGCGGCGAGACGTTGGCCGCGGCGAGCAATAGCCGGAACCCGGGCGCTCGTCACGGTGGCCGCCCGCTGCTGCTGGGCAAGGCGGCGGCCGAGGATCTGGACAAGGAAGTAGGCGATACCTTTCGCCTGTACGAAACTGTGTACCGCATCGCCGGGATCTATGAGACAGGCGAGCCGTTCGAGGACGGGGCCGCCGTGGTCCCGCTGGAGGACGCGCAAACGATCAGCGGCAAACCGCGCCAGGTGAACGCCTTCCTGATCCAGGTGCGCGACGGCACCGACGTGGAGCGGCTGCGGCAGCGGATCGAGGAGCGCTTTACCGACGTCACGGCGACGACCTCGTCCGGGTTCGAGCAAGAGCAAGAATGGATGCAGTACGTGTATGCCTTTACCTGGGTCGTCTCGCTCGTCGCCGTGGTGATCGGCGGGGTAGGAGTGATGAACACCATGCTGATGAGCGTCTTTGAACGGACGCGCGAGATCGGCGTCTTGCGCGCGGTGGGATGGCGATCCCCGCAGGTGCTGCGCATGGTGTTGGGCGAATCGCTGGCCTTGAGTGTGCTCGGCGGGGGCGTGGGCATGGCCCTGGGCGTGGGGGCGGTGCGCGCGGTGGAGCAGGCACCGGCGGTGAGCAGCATCCTGCCGTCGTCGTTTTCGCCGGCCCTCTTTATGCAGGCCGGGATCGTCGCCCTGGCGTTGGGCGTGGCCGGCGGCGCGTTCCCGGCGTGGCGGGCCGCGCGGCTCCTGCCCGCAGAGGCCATGCGCGCCGAGAGCGGGGCTGCCGTCCATACTACGCGGCACGTGAGTTCGGCGGCGCTGCGCGAGGTGCTGCGGCAGCCGGTGCGCACATTACTGACCGTGATCGGGATCGGGATCGCCATGCTGGCTATCGTCCTGCTGGGGGCGATGGGCGAAGGTATGCTAGAGGCTATGTCGGGCATGGCGGGCGGTATGGGCGCGCAGTTGATCGGGATCGAGGCCGATGCCTCGGTGGACCTGAGCAAGATCGACGAGGGCACGGTGCGGCGCATCGCTGCCCTGCCCGAGGTGCGCGCCGCAGAGGGCTTTCTGACCGGATACGTGGCCCTCGGCGACCTGCCCTTTTTCATCGTCTTTGGCTACCCGCCGCGTGGCCTGGCCATACGCGAGTTCCGCATCGTCGAGGGCGAACCGCTGACCACCAACCGCCAGATCCTGCTCGGCCGGGTGGCGGCAGAGAACCTCGACAAGCGGGTGGGACAGACGGTGCGCATCTTTGAGCGTTCGTTCAAGGTGGTGGGCATCTACGAGACCGGGCAGCCCTTTCAGGATGGCGGCAGCGTGGTGACCCTGCGCGATGCACAGGCACTGTTTGGGCAGCCGCATCGGGTGAGCTTTATGGGGGTGTGGCTCGAGGACGCCGAGCAGGCAGGGCGAGTGGCAAGGCAGGTCGAGGCGCGTTTCCCCGAGGTTTCGCTCTCCAAGGCCAGTGCCTTTGCCGAAGACCTGACTGATATGCAGATGATGCGCTCCAGCACGTGGGCCATCGCCGCCATGGCGCTGATCGTGGGCGGGTTGGGCATGACCAACACCATGGTCATGAGCGTGACCGAGCGGACGCGCGAGATCGGCGTGCTGCGCGCATTAGGCTGGCGGCAGTGGCGTGTGGTGTGGATGATCGTGCGCGAGTCGATCGCGTTGAGCCTGTTAGGCAGCGCGGCGGGAATCGCGCTCGGGATCGGGCTGGGGTTGGCGCTGAACGCGTTACCCTTCCTGCGCGGCTTTATCCATCTTACCTTCACCCCCGGCCTGCTAGCGCAGGCGCTGGGCACGGCGCTGGTCCTGGGCGTGGTCGGCGGCGCCTACCCGGCTTGGCGTGCCGCGCGGCTGCAGCCGGTCGAGGCCCTGCGCTATGAGTGAGGCGCCTGTTCGGGCGAACGAGGATGAGCAGATGAGCGAACCCATCATCGAGACGCGGAACCTGGTCAAGGTATACGGTGACGGGGCGGGCGTGCGCGCGCTGGACGGGGTCGACATGCGGATCGCGCGGGGCGAGTTCGTGGCCGTGATGGGCCCCTCCGGCTCGGGCAAATCGACCCTCCTCAACATGCTCGGCGCGCTCGACCGGCCGACCGAGGGCCAGGTGCTGGTCAATGGGCAGGATCTGGCCACGGTGCGCGACCTGGATACCTTTCGGGCGCGAACAGTGGGTTTCGTCTTTCAGCTCCATAACCTGATCCCCACCCTGAACGCGCGCGAGAACGTCGAGGTGCCGATGATGGGACAGCCGATCGGGCGCCGCGAGCGGCGGCGGCGCAGCGGGGAACTACTCGAACGGGTTGGTCTGACGGAGCGCATGGACCACCTGCCCAGCCAGCTCTCGGGCGGGCAGCGGCAGCGCGTGGCCATCGCGCGCTCGCTGGCCAACGAACCGGCGTTGGTGCTGGCCGACGAGCCGACCGGCAACCTCGACTCGCAGAGCGGGGACGAGATCGTGGCCCTCATGCATCGCCTGAACGAGGAGCTCGACACGACCTTTGTGATCGTGACCCACGACCTGGCGGTGGCGCGGCGGACCTATCGCGTGCTGGTCATGCACGACGGGCGGATCGTGCGCGAACACGCCGTGCAGAACCCCTACGAGGAGGATCTGAAAGCCTTTCGCGATTCGGGCATCGGGCAGGCGGTGCTGCAGGGCAAGGAGGACGTGCTCGCCTTCCTCGAACCAGACGAGCAGGCGATGCTGCGCCGCGTGCTAAAGACAGTCGAGTAAAAAAGAAGGCCGTGCAAGATTGCCTCTTGCACGGCTTTTTGCCCGGTCGCTAGACCAGGTCGCACGCGTCGGCAGGCATCCAGTGGGCGTCCTTGCCCTCCCACTTGACGTTGCAGCCGATCGGGTTGGTGAGTGGGGTAGAGATCGGTTTGCCGGCGACCAGCTCGCCCAGCGCGTTGTCGAGGTCGTTGACCGTCATTTTGCTTGTGTCGCGCGGATTGTCGACGCCGCGCCCGGTGTAGACCAGCTCCCGGGCCTCGTTAAAGACGTAAAAGTGAGGCGTGCGCAGTGCGCCATAGGCGCGCGCCACGTCCTGTGGCTCGTCGTACAGGTATAGCCACGGGAACTGCTGCTCTTTCATGCGCGCCACCATGTGCGTGAAATCGTCCTCGGGGTGGGTCTTCTTGCTGTTCGAGTTGATGGCGACAAAGCGGACGCCCGCGGAAGCATACTTTTCCGCCGTCTGGCGCGTCACCTCGTCCGAGCCCAGCACGTAGGGGCAGTGGTTGCAGGTGAAAAAGACGACCAGGTACTTGTCATCGAAATCCGAGAGCGAATAGGTCTTGCCGTCGGTGGCGGGCAGAGAGAACGCGGGCGGCTTTTCGCCCAGTTGCAGTGTAAAGGCCATGAGATGGCTCCTTTCGTTATCGTGTGAACGCGTGGTGAATCGACAGTACGCAGCTATTTTAGTGGCAGCAGGCGACGGTGTCAAGCGAGGGGCACGCCCTCACAGGAGAACCGATTTTAGCCAAAGAACCCGGAGGCTTGTAGCGGACGTGTGTCACGTCCGGCCCGTCTTGGCGCCGGTGCTCCTACCCAGCGTCACGTAGGATGACGAACGCCTCGTTCGCGTGACCTACAATAACGCAAAATCGGTGCTCCTGGCCCCCGCCCTGACTCCCGGGGGCCACAGGGGGAGAGAAGGGGGGCATCGTAGGAGGTGTGGAAAGATGAAACCCAAGATCAAGGGAGTTAAGTTTGGCTCGATCACGATTGGGGGAGAGCGGATCGGGCACGACGTGCTGATCCGGCTCGATGGGGCGGTTAAAAAGCGCAAGAAAAAGCTGTCCAAGGAGACCTATGGCACCTCGCACCTGCTCTCCCTCGCCGAAGCCAAGCACGTATACGAAAAGGGCGCAGAGCGGCTCATCGTCGGGACGGGGCACGTGGGGCTGGTCAAGCTCTCTGACGAGGCAGCGGATTATTTCCGGCGTAAGGGGTGCGCGGTGACGCTGCTGCGGACGTCCAAGGCGGCCCGGGCCTGGAACGAGGCCAAGGGAAGGGTGATCGGGTTGTTTCACGTCACATGTTAGGTAGATGGATCGTCTTCCTGATCGCTATCGTCGCCAGCTACCTGCTGCTGGTCCTCGCCGCCTACCTGCTGCAAGATCGGATGCTGTACTTTCCCGACGTGGAGCCGCGGCAGCAGAC
>CAZLMZ010000194.1:2172-6622 GCA_964560475.1 uncultured Anaerolineae bacterium | reverse complement strand
CCTCGCCGGCCGAACATCTATAACCTGTACGAGCAGAACATTGGCCTGATCCGGTCGCCGATCCTGGCGGAGGAGCTGGAAGCAGCGGAGGAGGCCTATCCCCCGGCGTGGATTGTGGAAGCGTTCCGCATCGCGGTGAACAACAACGCGCGACGGTGGTCCTACGTACAGGGGATCCTGGAGCGCTGGGCACGGGAGGGCCGCGACCGGCGTACCTCGGAATCGAAAGAGGACCGCCGCCGTTACGTCGAGGGCGAATATGGCGACCAGATCCTGCACTGAGGAGCATAGAGCGTGACCGAGCGTGAGGTATGCCCGATTTGCAGGGGCGCCGGGTACCTGGTCAGGGATGTACCGGTCGGTCATCCCGACTTTGGACGGCTCTATCCCTGCCAGTGCACGCGGAGCGAGCTGGAGCAGCAGCGTGCCGAGAGCCTGCGGCACGTGAGCAACCTGGGGCCGCTCAGCCACATGACCTTTGCCAATTTCGTGCCCGACGGCCGGGCACTGAACCCGGACCAGCAGCGCAACCTGCGGCTGGCATACGAGTATGCGGTTTCCTTTGCTGCCGAGCCGGACGGGTGGCTTCTCTTTCGCGGCGGCTATGGCTGCGGCAAGACACACCTGGCGGCGGCGATCGCCAACGCACGACTGCAGGAGGGACACCCCGCCCTGTTCGTCGTGGTCCCCGATTTGCTCGACCGGCTGCGCGCCACCTACAGCCCGAGCAGTGCCGTCGGCTACGACGAGCGCTTTCAAGAGATCCGCGAGCACGAGCTGCTGATCCTGGACGACCTCGGCTCCCAGAGCACGACGGCCTGGGCCGAGGAAAAGCTGTTCCAGATCTTCAACCACCGCTACAATGCCCACCTGCCCACCGTGATCACCACCAACTGCGACCTGGAAGAGATCGATGCCCGCATCCGTTCGCGCCTCAGTACGACCGATCTGGTGCACATGATCCCGATCCTGGCCCCGGACTATCGCGGGAGCGGGATCGAGGGCGAGCAGACCGAGCTGAGCAGCCTGAGCATGCACGCTGAGCAGACCTTCAGCTCCTTCAACCTCGCCCGCGGCGTCATGGACCCGGAAGAGTACAACAGCCTGCAGGTCGCCTGCCGGGCGGCTCAGGGATTCGCCGAGTCGCCTGCCGGCTGGATCGTGTTCACCGGCACGTACGGCTGCGGCAAGACGCACCTGGCAGCGGCGATCGCCAATCACTGCGTCACCAAGCGCGAGTCGGCGCTCTTTGTGACCGTGCCCGACCTGCTCGACCACCTGCGTGCGACCTTTAGCCCGCAGAGCGCCATCTCGTACGACAAGCTCTTTGAGCAGGTGCGCAAATCCCCGCTGCTGGTCCTCGACGACCTGGGCACTGAGAGCGCCACGTCGTGGGCCAGGGAAAAGCTCTACCAGCTGTTCAACTATCGCTACAACGCGCGACTGCCGACCGTGATCACCACCGCGCAGCGGATCGAGGACCTTGACCCGAGGCTGAGCTCACGCCTGCTCGATCGGACGCGCTGCCAGATCTATGCCATCCTGGCGCCGGGGTACCGGGGTTCCGTGCTTGGCGGGACGGGCCGGCACAGGTCGCGCAGAAAGTAGGCCGGCGCAGCACCCGCGCCGGCACAGCATCCAGTCAGACCACACATACGAGGAGGCTTCACCGGATGGAACGACCACTACGAGTCGCCGTGATCGGCACTGGCATGGGGCGCTACCACATGAAAGAGTTCGTCGAGTCGCCCAACGTCAAGCTGGCAGCAGTATGCGACCTCAACCGTGAGGAGGCAGTGTATTTCGGCCGCGAGTATGGCGCAGAGCGGATCCTGACCGACGTTGAGGAGCTGTGGGAGGTGCCCAACCTCAACGCGATCAGCATCGCCGTGCCCAACTATCTCCACGCCCCGATCGCGATCGAGGCCCTGCGGCGCGGGCTGCACGTACTCTGTGAAAAACCGATGGCCACTACGCTGCAGGAAGCGAAAGAGATGGTCGCTACCGCCAACGAACAAAACAAGCGGCTGATGATCGGCATGAGCCAGCGCTTCAAGCCCGAGTCGCTGGCGCTGCGCGGCATGGTCGAGCGCGGCGAGCTGGGCGAGGTCTATTACGCGCGCGGAACGTGGATCCGCCGCCGCGGCGTGCCGGTGATTCACTTTAGCTCCGGCGGGTCGATGGGACGCGGCTCCTGGTTCGTGGACAAGGACAAAGCGGGCGGCGGCGCACTCTTTGACATCGGCGTGCACATGTTCGACCTCACGTGGTGGTTGATGGGCAACCCCAGGCCTGTTTCCGTCTCGGCGTCGAGCTACCGTAACCTGTGGAACAAAGAGTTCGAACGGCGCGGCGTCCCCTACGATGTCGACGAGCTCTCGTCGGCATTGGTGCGCTTTGAAGATGGCGTGACCGCGTTCTTTGACGTGAGCTGGGCGGCCAACCAGGACAACGAGATCAACGTGCGCGTCTTTGGCACCGAGGCCGGGCTGCAGGTCTATCCCCCGGTCGTGTACAGCGAGCCGCGCTGGGGCGAGCTGCACAGCGACAAGGTCGAGATCAAGGAAATCGAGGCCGGGCTGACGCCGCGACGCCATTTCGTCGACTGCATCCGCGACCCGGAAAAGCACATGATCGCCTCGGGCCAGGAATGCCTGAACGTGATGGCGGTGCTCGATGCCGTGCAGCGCTCTGCCGTTTCTGGACGAGAGGTCGAGGTCGACCTGTAGGGTAGGGGACGGTTGTAGCCCCACCTCAAACAAGCCAGGCTGGATACATTATCGAGAGGGGAGGAGCCCGTGAAAGGGGATATCTACTCACAGAGTGAGCTGTACGAGTTTGGCGCGCCGCGGGCGTACGAGGGCGCCCGGCTTGCCGAGATCGCCTTTCCGATCGGCGGGATCGGCACGGGCAGCGTGTCGCTCTCGGGCACCGGTGCACTGCGCGACTGGGAGATCTTTAACCGGCCCAACATCGGTTCTTTCTTGCCCTACTCTTTCCTCACCCTGTGGGCACAGGCTGAAGGAGAGGCGCCGGTCACCAAGGTCGTGCAATCGCCATCCCATCCTCCCTTCTCGGGCCAGGGCGCTACGAACTTTCAGGGGTATGGCTTTGGCGTCTCGCGCCTCAACGGTGCGGGGTTCCCGCACCTGCGGCAGGGCACCTTTCACGGCGAGTACCCGCTGGCCTGGATCGAGTTCCAGGACCCGGATGTGCCGCTCCAGGTGACCCTGCACGCCTACAACCCCTTTATCCCGCTCAACGACAAGGACTCGGGCCTGCCGGCGGCGATCCTGCAGGTCGAGCTCCACAACCCAGGCGAGCGCGCGGTGCAGGTTGCGCTGGCGGCAAACCTGTACAACGCGGTCGGCTACCCGGGCGAGGGCTCGTTCTATGCGCCGGACGTGGGCGGTTCGACGAACGCCTACCTCGAGCGCGAGGGCGTACGCGGCCTGTTCATGAGCAGCGATCGCTACGCAGAGGACGACCCGAGGTTCGGCTCCATGGCCCTCACCACGCCGTGGCCCGAGATCGACCACCAGACCTGCTGGTTCCGGGGCAGTTGGTACGACGCCTTCCACAAGTTCTGGGATGAGTTCTCCTCGAGCGGCACGCTGCCCGAGCGCACCTACAACACCCCCTCGCCCGAGGGACAGGGTGACGTGGGCTCGATCGTGCTCAAGGCCACGGTCGAACCGGGCGAGACGGTGACGCTGCCGGTGTACTTCACCTGGCACTTTGCCAATTTCGTCAAGTACTGGGGAGCGGCGGCGTGCGACTGCCAGGGCGAGGCGTGCGCGCGCCCCGGCTGGAAGAACTATTATGCTACCTGGTTCGACGACGCCTTTGAGGTGGCGAGCTATCTCGCCGCCAATGCCGGGCGGCTGGAAGCCGAGACGCGCCTCTTTCACGACACGCTCTTTGCCAGCACGCTCCCCACTTACGTCCTCGACGCCGTCTCTAGCCAGATGTCGACGCTCAAGACGACGACCTGCCTGCGGCTGGAGGACGGCACGTTCTATGGCTTCGAAGGGTGTCACACCACCTCCGGCTGCTGCGAAGGGTCGTGCACGCACGTATGGAACTATGCCCAGACGCCGGCCTTTCTCTTCCCGGCCCTCGAGCGCTCGATGCGCAGCGCCGACTATACGTACAACGTCGATCCCGACGGGCGCATGGGGTTCCGGCTGCAACTGCCGCTGGGCAGCGCGCCCTCGCAGTTTCACGCCGCTGCCGACGGGCAGATGGGGGGCATGCTCAAGGTCTACCGCGACTGGAAGCTATCCGGAGACGACGCCTGGCTGTGCGCGATCTGGCCCCAGCTCAAACGGGCGCTGGCCTATGCCTGGGCGGCGTGGGACATCGACCGGGATGGGGTGATGGAGGGCGTGCAGCACAACACCTACGACATCGAGTTCTGGGGCCCCAACACGATGATGGGCAGCTTTTA
>CAZLMZ010000194.1:0-2072 GCA_964560475.1 uncultured Anaerolineae bacterium | reverse complement strand
GGCGAGGGCTGCCTCTCCGACCAGTTGATCGGGCAGTGGGTGGCGCGCATCGTCGGGCTGGGCGACCTGTTCGATCCCAAGCACGTGCGGAGTGCGCTGCGCGCCATCTACCACTACAACTGGCACGCCGATTTCTGGGACCATGCCAACCCGCAGCGGATCTATGCCCTCAACGACGAGCAGGGGTTGCTGCTGTGCACCTGGCCCCGCGGCGGGCGCCCGGAGCTGCCCTTTGTCTACTCCGACGAGGTGTGGTGCGGGATCGAGTACCAAGTGGCGAGCCACCTGATCTACGAAGGCCTGCTGGAAGAGGGGCTGAGCATCGTCAAGGGCGTGCGCGTGCGGCACGACGGCGCGCGGCGCAACCCGTGGAACGAGTTCGAGTGCGGCAGCCACTATGCGCGCTCGATGGCTTCGTGGGCGGTGCTGACCGCGCTGTCAGGATACGAATTCGACGTTCCCAATGGGCGGATCGGCTTTACCCCTCGCCTGCGCGCGGGCGATTTCCGCACGTTCTGGTCGCTCGATGCAGGCTGGGGCAGCTACACACAGCGCTCGGATGCCGATGGGGGCCAGGCCGTGCTCTCGGTGGCCTATGGCGAGCTCAAGCTACAAGCGCTGCATCTGGGCAGCCTGGACGAGGTCCGCTCGGCCGAGGTGACCGTCGACGGGCACTCCGTCGCGGCGACCTTGGCTGCGGAGCGAGTGGGCTGGACGGTGCTGTTCAGCGAGCCGCTGATCCTCAAGGCCGGGCAGTGCGTGACGATCCGCGTCCGCTAGAGACGGTGGCCAGATGAGTGAAACGTGGTACCACGGATCTCCCTACCGGCTCTCTGTCTTGCGCGAGGGGAGCACGATCACCCGTGACCGGCACCTGGCGGAGGTTTTTTCCCACAAGCCGCCGATCGTCTCGCTAGAGGACGACGGCACGATCCGGCACAACGGGACCGCTGCGGGCTATCTCTACCGCGTGATCGACCCGGTGGCAGAGGAAGACGTCTACCCGCATCCTCGCTCGTCGATGCCGCCCGGCAAAGAGTGGCTCACCCGCCGCGAGCTGCGCGTCGAGTTCATCGGGCCGGTGCCGGTGCGCGAAGTGGAGCGGCTGAGCGAGCAGGAGCTGCAAGAGATACACGCGCGGCTGGAAAGGCGCAGTCAGCGTGGAGAGAGTGACATGGACTATACGGTCCGCAGGGCGGCGGAAGCAGCGCAGGCGCGGATCGTTGAGGGGTGGGGAAGCCTCAACTGGCTGGCCAGCGCGGCGATTGGCAACGCCGAGGGCGTGACCGTGGGCCGGGTGACGATCGAGCCGGGCCAGGCGAACCCGCGGCACAGCCATTCGACCTGCGAGGAGGTGCTTTACCTGCTCTCGGGCCGGTTGGAGCACTGGATCGGCGACGCGTCCGTGATCCTGGAGCCCGGTGACACGCTGACCGTGCCGGCCAATGTGGCCCACTATGCGGCCAATGTAGGGGACGAGGACGCCGACATGATCGTCGCCTATTCCTCCGGAGAGCGCGACTTTCACCTCGAACTGTAGTTATGGAGGATCATGGACCCGTCCCTTTCCGAAGGAACGGGTCCATAGAGAACGGGTCCATGATCCTGGATGGATGGAGCACCACAGTGAACTGGACGATCGAACGGGCCGGTACCGGGGACGCAGCCGAGATCCTGGCCCTGCAAAAACTGGCCTACCAGAGCGAGGCCGCGATCTATGACGACGACACCATCGCCCCGCTGACGCAGACACTGGAAGAGATGGAGGCTGACCTGCAGGAGCAGGTTGCCCTCAAGGCCAGCGTCGAGGGGCGTATCGCAGGCTCCGTCCGGGGGCGCGTCGTCGACGATACGTGCTACGTCGGACGCCTGATCGTGCACCCCGACGTGCAGAACCGCGGCCTCGGCACGGCGCTCCTGTACGCGATCGAGCGCGCCTGCCCCGCTGCCCGGCGTTTCGAGCTCTTTACCGGCCACTGCAGCGCGCGCAACCTGCACCTCTATCACAAGCTGGGCTATGCGCCCTTCAAAGAGGAGCGGATCAGCGAGCGGCTGACGCTCGTGTTCCTCGA
>CAZLMZ010000193.1:2292-6652 GCA_964560475.1 uncultured Anaerolineae bacterium | reverse complement strand
CGGATCGAGTCCAGGCGCTGGCCTGCGGCGCGCAAACCGTATTTCGGGATCGACCTCAGCAGTGCCCGGGTGTAGGGATGATGGGCATCGTGAAAGACATCGACCACCCCGCCCTTTTCCGCTACAATGCCCAGATACATCACCACCACGTCATCCGCCATCTCGGCCACCACGCCCAGGTCGTGCGTGATCAGGACAATGCTCATCCCCATATCGTCCTTGAGCTCTCTCATCAGATCCAGGATCTGCGCCTGGGTCGTGACATCCAGTGCGGTGGTCGGCTCGTCGGCGATCAGCAGGCTGGGACTGCAGCTCAGTGCCATGGCGATCATGGCCCGTTGGCGCATACCGCCAGAGAGTTGGAAGGTATAGGTATCCATACGCTCTTCAGGCCTGGGAATGCCCACCCTGCGCAGCAGTTCGACCGCGCGCTCCCTGGCTTCATACTTGGAGACGGGGAGGTGAAGCCGAATGGCTTCGATGATCTGGTTGCCGATGGTGTGGATCGGGCTGAGCGAGGTCATCGGTTCCTGGAAGATCATCGCGATGTCCTTGCCTCGGACGTCGCGGATCTCGGGCCCACGCGCGCCAAGGGCCACCAGGTCCAGCGTCTCCCTGACCTCGGAGCCGTTCTCCCGGCTGACCCGGTGAAAGAGGATCTGCCCATTCACGATCCGGCCGGGATGGTCCAGGATCTGCAAGATCGACCGCGCGGTGACGCTCTTGCCGCAGCCGCTTTCGCCGACGATGCCCAGCGTTTCGCCGCGCTTCATCTCAAAGGAGACGCCGTCTACGGCGCGCACGATGCCATCCTCGGTGAAAAACTGGGTCTTGAGGTCTCTAACCTCGAGAAGAAGGTCTGAGTTGCTCATCCGTCCGTATCCTATCCGGTATCAGCGGCCATAGGGATCGGCCGCGTCCCGCAGCCCATCGCCCAGGAAATTGAGGGCCAGCACGGCAATGACGACCGCTACGCCCGGCAGCAACAGCCAGGGAGCGGTGGCCACAGCGCGGATGTTCTGCGCTTCCTTGAGCAGGACGCCCCAACTGACGATCGGCGGCCGCAGGCCCAGGCCCAGGAAACTCAGGGCGGTCTCGGCCAGGATCATGGACGGGATGGTCAGCGTCAGAGAGGCGATAATGTGGCTGGCAAAGGCCGGGATCATGTGGACCCGGATGATGCGCATCGTGCTGTTGCCATCCAGGCGCGCAGACATGACGAAATCTTCGGTCCGCAGGGCGAGAAAGCGGCCGCGCACCACTCGGGCCAACCCGGTCCAGCCGATCAGCGACAGGAGGATGGTGATCCCGAAAAAGACCTGCAGCGCCGTCCAGGAGGAAGGCAACGCGGCAGCCAGGCCCATCCACAGGGGGATGGTCGGGATCGATCTCAGCAGCTCGATCACACGCTGAATCGCATTGTCCACCCAGCCGCCGTAAAAGCCGGACAACCCTCCCAGGGTAAGCCCGATCACGAAACTTATCGCCACGCCCACCAGGCCGAGGGTCATCGAGATGCGCGTGCCGTGGATGATGCGGCTCAGTACGTCTCGCCCCAACCGGTCGGCGCCGAGGAGATACATGGGCGTGACGATCCGGAGCGGATCTTGGTCATACTCGAGGGGACCGATCAGGTGCCGGTCGGTCTCGAACAACCCCAACAGCTTGTAGGGCGTGCCGTGCACCAAGAGGCTCACAGGGACTTGAGACTCTCTGTCCACGACAAACTCGCGCTTTAGGGCCACCGGGTTCACGGTGACCGAATAGCCGTTGACGTAGGGCGAGAATCGCAGGCCCCCTGCGGTGCGATCGAACAGGTGCAGCGGCTGGGGCGGCGCATAGGGATATTGGGAGCTAAAGGCAGCGTCGGGAAAGGGGGCCAAAAACCCGCCAAACAGCACGACCATGTAGATCAGGATGGTCACCGTGCCGCCCACCATAGCCAGGCGATGCTTGCGGAACTTGCGCCACATGAGCGTCCATTGGGACGCCACCAGGATCTTGGCCTCCGCATCTGGCACGGCTGAGCTGGGCGCAGGCGGTTCAACGGGCCTCTCAACGGGCCCACGATCGTCGCTAGTGTCCATCATCGGACCCCCTCAGCGCTCATCAAGAGACTCCCTCACTGTGTCAGGCGAATGCGTGGATCGAGCCAGGCGAGCAAGATGTCGGAGATGAAGGTACCGATGACCGTCAACACGCTCAACAGCATGATGAAACTGCCGGCCAGGTACATGTCCTGCGACATCAGCGCCCGCAGCAGCAGGGGGCCTGTGGTGGGCATGGAGAGGACGATCGAGACGATGGCCGAACCCGAGACCAGTATCGGCAGCGTCCAGCCCACCGTGCTGACAAAGGGATTGAGCGCGATCCGTACCGGGTATTTGAGGATCAGGCGAAACTCACTCATGCCCTTGGCGCGCGCGGTGGTCACATAGGGCTTGTGCAGCTCGTCCAGCAGGTTGGCACGCATGATGCGGATCAGGCCGGCTGTACCCCCCGTGCCGATGATCAGGACAGGAATCCAGAGATGCTTGAGCAGGTCCCAGATCTTGCCCCAACTCCACGGTGCATCCGTATAGGCCGGCGAAAAAAGCCCGCCTACACTCTGGTTTAAGACCTTGAAAGCGACGTACATCAGGACCAGCGCCAACAGAAAGTCGGGGATAGCAAGGCCGGCATAGCCGATGATCGTCGCGACATAGTCGCCGATCGAGTATTGGCGCACGGCAGAAAAGATGCCCACCGGAAAGGCCACCAGCCAGGTGAAAAGCAGGGTTGCCAGAGACATGACAAAGGTCAGGGCCAGGCGTCCCCAGATCAGCGTGCTCACCGGCTGGTTCCACTCGAAGGATTGGCCAAAGTCGCCGCGCAGAACGATGCCCGATATCCACTTCCAGTATTGGACATACACCGGCTGGTTGAGCCCGTAGCGCTGTTCCATGGCCGCCAGGATCGCCTCGTCGACCACTTCGCCGCTCGCCCGCATGTTCGTGACGACGGTCGTAAGATAGTCGCCGGGCGGCAGTTGGATGATGATGAAGGAAAGGATAGAGACGACGACCAGGGTAGGGACCATGTACAGGATCCGCCGAGCAGCGAAACGGAGCATCGATTCTCTCCTCCAAGAACAGCATCGCAAAAACGGCAACGCCCACGTGCCAACGGCCCTACACGTGGGCGTGCCCGTCTTTCAGACTACCAATCTACGCCCATCCCGGTGGTCCTATTCCTTGATCCAATAGGTGCACGTATTGGTCGGGAAGGGATCCGGATAGTTCCAGGACTCTGGCATGGCAAGCGGCACGTTGTAGTAGTTGTTCTTGACCACGCCGAACTGGCCCGTATCCAGGCTAATGCCGATCGTCCAGAAGCGGTCGATGGCGATGTCAATGATCTGGTTCATGAGCTCGGCCTGCTTGTCGGGATCGGCGGTAGCCTTGACCTGGTCATAGAGCTCCTTCTGCTCTATGACGTCGGCCGGGGGCTCCTCGGGTTCGCCGCCAAAGTCGCCCGGCTGTAACCACTCACCCCATGCCGGGGCAAACGTGCTGCCCCAGCCCAAAGGAAAGAGGAACTGGTTGGGGGTGAGGAGGGTCGCCAGGCCGCCATCGCTCCAGCCGGCGGTGGCATCATAGTCGTTGGCTTGGCGCCGCTCGTCGAGCAACTCGCCGCTGATGCCCTGGATGGTCATGTCGATGCCCACTTGATCCCAGTAGATCTTGACCATCTCCAGGACGTCGATCCAGTCCGGCATGCGGGTCGCGTCGACGATCAGGTCGAACTTGATCGGGTTGCCATCCGGCCCGATCCGGACGCCGCTGGCGTCCTTCTCCGGATAGAGGCCGTCGAGAAGCTGGTTGGCCTTGGCCACGTCGTACTCGGTGTACTGGGTGGCCAGCGTCTCGTTGTAGAATAGGGCACTCGGCTTGGGCGCCGCCTGGTAGGGGATGCCCTGCCCGACAAAGACCGTGTCAATGATCTCCTGGCGGTTGATGGCCTGCGAGAGCGCGATGCGGAAATCCTTGGTCTGGAAGACCTCGCGCAAGGCCTCGTTCATGGTGTTCCAGTTGAGGTGGATCACGGTCGTGCACGCCTGGTCGCGGATCTGGTCAAAGAAGTGATAGTCGCCCTGTTCCATGTTGTCGTACAAGACGGCCTTGTTCTTGAGCGAGTTGGCATAATAGTTCATGAACTCGACTTCGCCGTTCAGCGTGCGCAGCAGGAGCACTTCTGGATCGCTCAGGAACTCCCACTCGATGCGTCCGATGTAGGGCAACTGGTTGCCTTCGGTATCGACCTTCCAGTAGTAGGGATTCGGCTCGGAAACGGCGCGCGTCACGTCGCCGCCGGCCGGTTC
>CAZLMZ010000193.1:0-2192 GCA_964560475.1 uncultured Anaerolineae bacterium | reverse complement strand
TCCTCGCCATCGGACCATTTCATGCCCTCGCGCAGGTGGAAGGTGAACTGGCTCGAGTCTTCGCTCACCTCATAGGTCTCGGCCACGTTGGTGAGCAGGCCGTCCCACTGGGGCGTCCAGACCAAAAAGTTCTCGTCGCCCATGAACGAGTAAAAGCGGGACGACCACGAACCGAGCAGCGGGTGGCGCATGAGGCCGCCATACTCCCCAATGGTGTCCAACGGTTCGATCACCCTGGGATTATTGGGCAGGCGCTGCTCCAGGGGCGGCAGTGCGCCGGACTTGACCAGCTCTTGGAACTGGAAAGCTTGGTGCGAGCTGACTGCAGGCGCGGATGTTGGCGTCGGCGGTGCGGCTGTTGCCGTCGGCGGTGCAGTGGTCGCCGTCGCTGCCGCCGGCGCGGATGTAGCAGTAGCTGCTTGCTCGGGCGGTGCGGTCGGTGCGGCTGTCTTGGCGCAGGCCACTGCTGCGACGCCTGCTGCCGCGAGGGATGAAAGGCGCAGAAAGTCTCTACGTGTTACCTTCTTCATCACTTTCCTCCTAAGACATGAAGCTGCTGAAGGCACGAATAGCGACGTAGATCAGGTTTCCGCCGGTCGATCCCCCTTTCTAGACCGAAATGCGGTCGTATTCGGTTGTTGCGGCCTACGCAGATGGAGCAGCTCCCACTCGTCAGGAGGATGGAGGAATAGAGTCGGGATCTGCTATGGAACGCGAAACCTGCCGGTGCGAAGTGGGACCCATCTTAGCACGTTTCGAATAGGCTGTCAAATACGCGCGTTCCCTACCACAGGAGCACCGATTTTCGCTGGGGAACGGGGAGGCTTGTAGCGGACGTGTGTCACGTCCGGCCCGCCATGGTACGGGGGCTCCCACCGGGGTCACATAGGATGACGAACGCCTCGTTCGCGCGACCTACAAGAACTGGAATTCCTTCGGCAGTACGCAGGGGGCGGGCACAGAGTCCCGCCCCTACGGTGGAGCGTCCCATGCCAGGCTGGAGCCTGGCGGTCCCGGGGTATGGCGCAGGGAGGGCGGGGACCCGACGCGCTCGAGCGCAATATTCCGATTCAGCGAATCAGAATTCGCTAGCCCCGCCCCTACGGGCTTATCTGCACGGGCCCAGGGTGTCGCCATGTCGGCTGTGCCCGTTGATCCAGGCCGACCAGGCCACGACGATGGTGTGGCCGCCCGATTTACTGCCCGGCTTGTGGCAGATCGTGACCTTACGTCCCGCGTCCTCGTCGCCCTCGTGATCCTCGTCGCTGGCTGGCGGCGGCTGCACGACGATCAAGGGCTGCACCTGGTAAAGGACGATGATGCTGACGATGGTCACGTTGCCGCGATCGTCGACACAGGCGTAAACGGCGATCACACTGTTCACCTGCAAGCGGCCGTCGATCTGCACGCCCGTATCTAGCGCGATCGTGGTGCCGTCCTGCAGCACGACTGTGCCCCCGTCCACGCCGACCACGAGCGAGGTGACCAGCATGCAGCCATGGCCCCACTGGGGGTCGACCAGCCGGATCTCAGTCGCCAGCCAGGTGCCGTCAGGCAAGATCCGGCCCTTGACCACGACCTGGTCGCCGACATCGATCGGGCCTACGATCTCGGTTTCCGCGTCGACAGCCAGCGAGATGCCGCTCACCACCCAAGGCTCGATCCCTTCGACGGTGCCGGCAAAGGCAAAGGACAGGCCGGTCTCGCGGTCGAGCAGCTCGATCTCGTTGGCCAGCCACGTGCCATCGGGTAGGATCCGGCCCTTGACCCGGACCCGGTCGCCGACCACGATCGGGCCCTCGATCTCGGTCCAGGCCCGCGTCTCGAGCGGGATGCCCGACACGACCCAGGGATCGATCGCTTCCACGGTCCCGGCGAACTCGAACTTGGCTTCCTCCGCCACGAGCGGCGCGATCGAGCGCGCCAGCCAGGTGCCGTCGAGATCCAGAATCACGCCGCGTACGCGCGCCACGTGACCCACGTCCAGGGCGGGATCGATGGTCGTCTCGCTGTCGACGGTGACCGAGATGCCGGAGACCAGCCAGTGCGCCTCGCCAATCTCTTGCACCACCCCGATCAGGCTGAAAGGCGCTCCCTGCCCCTCGAGCAGCACGATCCGCTCGGCAAGCAGCGCCAAGTCCTCGCCCTCTCGAATCACGCCCTCCACGCGCACCCGGTCGCCGACCGCGATG
>CAZLMZ010000192.1:4085-6736 GCA_964560475.1 uncultured Anaerolineae bacterium | reverse complement strand
ACATCGGCACACGGATCGGCACCGGAGCGAGGTGACAATGCCGTCTATCGCGCTTCAGAGGCGGTGCTGCGCGTGCGCGACCTGAACCGCCGGCTGCCTGAGGACGCTTTCCTAGGGAAGGGGAGCGTGGCGGTAACGATGGTCCGCTCGGACTCGCCGTCGCTGTGCGCGATCCCCGATCGGTGCGTGGCACACCTCGACCGTCGCCTCACGTGGGGCGAGACGGCAGAGAGCGCGACCGAGGAGTTGCGCGCGATCTGCGATGACAGGACGGTGATCGTGGTTCCACGCTACGAGCAGGCCAGTTACCGGGGCACGGTCTATAGCCAGGAAAAGTACTTTCCGAGCTGGGTCACGGCGGCGGATCATCCACTGGTCCAGGCGGGCAGCGCGACCTACGAGGTACTGTTCGGCGTGGCCCCACGCATCGACCGCTGGACCTTTTCGACGAACGGCGTGGCGATCTGTGGCCGGCACGGCATCCCGTGTATCGGCTTTGGCCCGGGCAACGAAGCGTTGGCCCATGCTCCAAACGAGGCGGTTCCGGTGGCGCACCTGGCCAAGGCTTCCGCTTTCTATGCACTCCTGCCTTATATCCTGGAGGGACGAGACATATGAAGGAAAGACTGCGTGGACGGCACCTGATCACGCTGGACGACTGGAGCACACAAGAGATCGACGCCGCGATCGAGGTCGCCGCTGAGCTCAAGCGTCTGCGGGCCATGGGCCAGCCGACGGAACTGCTCCGGAACAAGACGCTGTTCATGATCTTTTTCGAGCAGTCGACGCGGACGCGCAATTCGATGGAAGCGGCTATGACGCAGCTGGGCGGCCACGCCCACGACCTGACGCCGGACAAGATGCAGCTTTCGCACGGCGAGACGCCAAAGGACACCGCCAAGGTGCTCTCGCGGATGGGAGAGGCGATCGCGATCCGGAACTGCTTCTACGAGATCGGCAACCCATATCTGAAGGAGATCGCTGCGCACGCAGACATCCCGCTGATCTCGATGCAAGATGACGTCTACCACCCGCTGCAGGCAGCAGCCGACCTCATGACGATCCGGGAGCACTTTGGGGACCCACGAGGCCTGCGGGTCGTAGTCAGTTGGGCCTATGCGACCAGCCACGCCAAGCCACTCTCGGTGCCGCAGTCGCAGATCCTGCTCTTTCCGCGCTATGGCATGGACGTGGTCGTTGCTCATCCGCCCGAATTCCCGCTGCAAGGCACAATTGTTGACCGGGCGCAGCAGCGCGCACAGGAGGGAGGCGGCAGCCTGCGCTTCGTACAGGACATGGACGAGGCGATGCAGGGAGCGGATATCATCTTTCCCAAGAACTGGGGTGGGTTCGCCTACCTGGATCCGTTCGAGGACACCGAGGCATCGCGCGAGGCGATGCGAGCGAACCTGGAGCGAAACAAGAGCTGGATCCTCGACGACAGGCGGTACGCCCTGGCCAAGCCCGACACCAAGATCATGCATGCCTTGCCGGCCGACCGGAACAACGAGATCACCGACGGGCTGCTGGATGGGACGAACTCGATCATCTATGACGAGGCCGAGAACCGGCTCCACACGGCAAAGGCGATCTTGACGCTGTTGACCGGTGGGGCAGGCTGACGGAGGAGCCGTGGAACACGTGATGGGCTTGAAGTGCACGATCTGTGGGAGCGTATACTCCCCGCAACAGGTCACGTACGTCTGCCCGGAGCACGGCGTGGATGGCACGCTCGACGTGCAGTACGATTATGACCGGGTCGCGGCGCATCTTATGGACGCGCAATGGGCGGAACTGCGCTCGATGTGGCGCTATATGGCGCTGCTGCCTGTCGAGCCTGAGACAGCACGTAGGCTCGTCACGGGCAACGTGCTCTCTTCGGTGGGGTGGACGCCTCTTTATCCAGTGGAGCGGCTCGCACAGCGGCTGGGACTGCGACACGTGTGGATCAAGGATGATGGGCGACAGCCGACCGCCTCGCTCAAGGACCGCGCGTCGGCGATCGCGATCGCCAAGGCTCGGGAAGGTGGATACACTACGATCACGACCGCCAGCACAGGCAACGCGGCTGCGGCACTGGCGGGGCTGTGCGCGGCGGTGGCGCAGCCGTGCGTCATCTTTTGCCCGCGCACGGCGCCAGAGGCCAAGGTGACACAACTGCTCGTCTACGGAGCTCAGGTGCTGCTCGTAGATGGCACGTACGATCAGGCATTCGATCTGTGTCTCGCTGCGGCGCCCGAGTTCGGGTGGTACAATCGCAATACGGGGTACAACCCCTACATGAGCGAGGGGAAAAAGACGGCGGCCCTGGAGATCTGCGAGCAACTGGGCGACGGACGGTCCTGGCGCGCGCCTGACGTCGTGCTGGTGCCGGTGGGCGATGGCTGTATCATCGGCGGCGTGCACAAGGGGCTGTCAGACCTGCTGGCGCTGGGCCTGATCGACCACATGCCGCGGTTGATCGGCGTGCAGGCAGCAGGGGCGGCGCCGTTGGTGGACGCCTGGAAGCGGGGCCTCGACGCGGCAGAAATGGCGCCGGTACCAGTCGATACGGTAGCAGACAGCATTGCCGCCGGTCTCCCTCGAGACCGGATCAAGGCGATGCGTGCGGTGCGCGAGAGCGGTGGGGCGTTCCTGTCCGTAACCGACGA
>CAZLMZ010000192.1:0-3985 GCA_964560475.1 uncultured Anaerolineae bacterium | reverse complement strand
GCGAGCGCGCGAGCGGGGGATCGTGATCCCGACGTTTGCCCAGATGTGCGACCCACAGCTCGTCCCAGAGCGCGTGCGAGGCCGGCTGGGAGAGGTGGGCCTGTGGGACGTCGATCCACTCAACCTGTTCCGCATCACGTGGCAGAACGAGCCCGTACCGCACGGGGGTGGTTTCGGGGGCGTGAACTATATCGAGTTTCCCCGTCAGTTGACCGGCACGGAAGCGCGGATCATCGCCCTGGTCGGCAAGTGGTTCCCCACGGGCGCGCACAAGGTGGGCGCTACGTTTGGCTGCCTCGTCCCACGCCTCGTGACCGGGCAGTTTGACCCGACGACGCAAAAGGCCGTCTGGCCTTCGACGGGCAATTTCTGCCGTGGTGGCGCCTATGTGGCAACGCTCTTGGGTTGTGAATCGGTGGCCATCCTGCCCGAGGAAATGAGCCGCGAGCGTTTCGAGTGGCTGGCTACGGTCTCCGGCGAGATCATTGCCACGCCGGGATGCGAAAGCAACGTCAAAGAGATCTTTGACCGGTGCTGGGCGCTCAAGGCGGAACGCGGCGACCAGATCGTGGTGTTCAACCAGTTCGAAGAGTTCGGCAATCACCTGTGGCACTATGACGTCACCGGGCACGCGATGGAGGAGGTCCTGCGGCGAGAGATGCGCCCACACGACCGCTACCGGGGTGTGGTGCTGACCACGGGGTCTGCAGGCACCATCGGATGCGGAGACTACCTGAAGGAGCGGTTCCCGGCGAGCAAGGTGGCAGCCAGCGAGGCCTTGCAGTGCCCGACGCTGCTGATGAATGGGTTTGGCGGCCATCGCATCGAGGGCATCGGCGACAAGCATGTTCCCTGGATCCACGACCTCGCGCAGACGGACCTGGCCATGGCGATCGACGACGAGGCTTGCATGCACCTGGTGCGGCTGTTCAACGAACCTGCCGGGCGCGCCTACCTGGCGCGAAAGGGGTTGCCTGAGGAGTGGGTCGAGAACCTGGACCTGCTGGGCATCTCGGGGATCGCCAACCTGCTGTCAGGCGTCAAGTTCGCGAAATGGTACGAACTGGGGCCCGAGGATATCGTGCTCACGGTCCTTACCGATTCCATGGAACTGTACGGGAGCCGGGTGATCGAGCTGCGCGAGCAATTCGGCGCATACGAGGAGGTGGATGCCGCATCGGACTATGCCCGGTACCTGCTCGGAACGACAACCGACTATGTGGAAGAGCTCGGCTACTGGGACCGGAAGCGGATCCACAACCTGAAGTACTATACGTGGGTCGAGCAACAAGGCAAGACGTACGAAGAGATCCAGGCTCAATGGTACGACCGCGGCTATTGGTCTGGCATCCACAACCAGGTGGACGAGATCGATCGCCTGATCGAGCAGTTCAACGAGAGGACGGGGGTAACGGGCAGGCTGTAGCGCTGACACGCCAGGGCAGGATCGTGCCGCAGATCCAGGCCGCGGAATGGAGACAACTATGAGCGCTTCCGGCAAGGTCGCCGTCGTTGCCATCGGTGGCAACTCGCTCATCGCTGACGCCTGGCACCAGGACGTGCCTTCGCAGTGGGTTGCATGTCGCGAGACCTGCAAGAACCTAGCAGAGCTCGTGGCCCGCGATTGGACGTTGATCGTCACGCATGGAAACGGGCCCCAGGTGGGGTTCATCCTGCGCAGGAACGAGCTAGCTGCCTTTGAGCTGCACACCACACCACTCGACCTGATCGTCGCCGACACGCAGGGCTCGATCGGCTACATGATCGCCCAGGCATTGGGCAACGACTTGCGACGGCGTGGCATCCGCCGACCGATCGCCAGCGTCGTGACCCAGGTGCTGGTCGATCGAGACGATCCTGCTTTCGATCACCCCAGCAAGGGGATCGGTGGGTTCACGAGCGAGGACAAGGCACGCGAACTCGAGAGAGGTGGCTGGCAGGTGGTTGAAGACGCTGGGAGAGGATGGCGCCGCGTCGTCGCTTCCCCCGTTCCTCTGGCGATCCTGGAGGTGGATGCCATCCGGACGCTGGGGCGGGAGGGCTATATCGTGGTTGCTGCCGGAGGGGGCGGTATACCGGTGGTGAGGGAAGAGGCGAGCGGCGACCTGACGGGGACCTGGGCTGTGGTGGATAAGGACCTTGCCTCGAGCCTGCTGGCACGTGAACTGGGTGCGGACCTATTCCTGGTCTCGACTTCGGTGTCCCAGGTCGCTCTCGACTATCGCCTGCCATCGCAGCGGTGGCTGAGCCACATGACGGTGGCAGAGGCAAGACGTTATCTGGGCGAAGGGCACTTTGCCCCAGGCAGCATGCGGCCCAAGATCGAGGCAGTGATCTCCTACCTGGAGGCCCGACCAGGGGGCCGAGCGCTGATCACCGACCCTCCCAACATCGTGCGAGCACTGGACGGTGAGGCGGGCACGGCTATCAGCTCTGGGTAAAGGACGAGCCGATGTGGAAGGCATACTACCAACCGGCGTCGCTTGAGACGGCGCTCGCGCTGGTAGACGAGCTTGGAGATGAGGCGCGGGCCATCGCTGGCGGCACCGACCTGCTGGTCGAGCTGCGGCGAGGGCTGCACGGGAGCCCGGCCCTGGTCGACGTGACGCGTGTGCCGGGCCTCGACGCGATCTGGTGTGATGGAGAGGGCACGATTCACCTCGGCCCGGCGGTGACCCACAATCAGGTCGTCGCTTCCTCGCTGCTGCGCGAGCGGGCCTTTCCGCTGGTGCAGGCGTGCTGGCAGGTGGGCACACCTGCGCTGCGAAACCGCGCGACGGTGGCTGGCAACGTGGTTACTGCTTCACCGGCCAACGATGCGATCCCGGCGCTGTTGGCCATGGATGCGCGCCTGACGTTGAGCAGCGTGCAGGGAGAGCGCTCGCTGCCGCTCACTGAGTTCTACCGGGGCGTACGCCAGACGGTCCTGCAGCCGGGCGAGGTCGTCACCGATATCTCTTTCCGGCCGCTGCGAGAGAACGAGCGAGGCGCGTTCGTCAAGCTGGGTTTGCGCCGCACGCATGCCATCGCGCTGGCCAACGCTGCCGTGGTGATCTCGATGGAAGACGAGCACGTGGCCAGCGCGCGGATCGCGTTGGGAAGCGTGGCGCCGACTGTGGTCCGCGCACGAGAGGCAGAGGGTGCTCTCGTGGGAACCGGGCTGGAGGACACGGCGATCGAGGAGGCTGCCGAGCGGTCCGCCCAGCGCGCGGTGCCAATCTCTGACCTCCGCGGGAGCGCCGGCTACCGGCAGCGCATGGTCCGCGTGCTGGTGCATCGTGTCCTGCTGTCCATTCGAGAGGGGGCTATGGTTGATGCTATCCCCCTGCACGTGCCTATGCTATGGGGTAGGAAAGGGGGGCACTATCCCTCGTTGGATAGAGAGATCCCAGGCTCGCCGCGAGACGGCGATCGGCCTATCGCCTGCACGGTGAACGGGGCACCTGTCCTCGTGAGAGGGGCAGGCCATAAGACGCTACTCTCGATGCTGCGCGAGGACCTCGGCCTCACGGGGGGCAAAGAGGGTTGCGGCGAAGGCGAGTGTGGCGCTTGTACTGTGTGGATGGATGGGATCGCGGTCCTGGCCTGCCTCGTCCCGGCGCCCCGTGCGCACGGAACGCAGATCGTCACGGTTGAGGGCCTGGTCGATGGCGAGCGGCTGCATCCCGTGCAGCAGGCATTCATCGACGAGGGCGCGGTGCAGTGTGGCTACTGCACCCCCGGCTTTGTCATGGCCAGCGCCAACCTCTTGCAGGAGATCCCGCGCCCAACCTGCGACCAGATCGCTGCTGCTATCAGCGGCAACCTATGCCGCTGCACCGGGTATTACAAGATCGTGCGCGCTGTCGAGCGGGCGGCATCGGAGCAGGCCGCGTCGGAGCGGTCCGAATGGAGGACACTGTGACCGACGTCGTTGGTCGTTCCGCCACGCGCATCGACGCGCGCGACAAGGTCACTGGCGCCGCCAAGTACCCGGATGATGTAG
>CAZLMZ010000191.1:0-6858 GCA_964560475.1 uncultured Anaerolineae bacterium | reverse complement strand
ATGACGATCTCGGTCGAGAACGGCAAGGACGAACCGGTGTCGGTCGCGCTGATGATCGAGCCTTTCCAGGGGTTGGCCTGGGACCAGGCTTTCCCACTTACGCTCGACCTGCCCGCACACGAGCAAGCGAGCGTGACGCGCACGTTCACCGTCGATCGGACGGCTGAGACCTACAAGGGCGAGGCCTCGGAAGCGGTGCGCTCGCGCATCCTCCTCGATGGGCGCGTCCTCGACCTAGTCACCGGGGGAAAGATCCAGCCGGCAGTGGAGCTGATGTACCAGGATGGGTACTGCGTCGCCTCACCTGGGCGAGAGACACGGGTCTACCTCGATCTCGGCAACCACGTCGACGAGCCAGTAATGGGCGAGGTGAGAGCCTTTGTCGAGGGGATATCGGGCAGCCAGCAAGTGCTGCCCTATGCGGTCAGCGAGGACCAAGTGAGTGGCGTCGAGATCCCGTTGACGCTGCCAGCGCCCGCAGCACCTTCCCCCTATACGCTGCACGCGATGGCGATTCTCGAACATGAGGGCGAGCTGCGGGAGATGCCCGAGTACCGTCTCCCGATCGTGCCGGACGCAGACGGGCTCGTTACCGTGGTGCAAGTCCACGACGAGGATCATCTTCACCTGCTTACCGACCAGGTGGATGTGTCCGTGGACCTGGAGGGGGGCACAATTCGCGTGGGCCGCCGGTCACTACCAAGCCCGTGGCAGCACGTGAGGGTCGAGCTCGGACCCCCGTACGGGCTGAACCTGGATCATACGCTGAAATACGCATGGGAGACGCAGCGCGAGGGAGATGCGCTCACCCTCACGCTGCGGGCCGAGAGCCGGCAGGTGGCAGGCTTGGTGATCGGCAAGCACGTGCGGGTCAGGCCAGGCGTGCGCGAGGTGGAGTGCTGGGTGACGGTGAGCCAACTCCGGCCGGGCGGGTCGATCTCGATTGGCGCACGCGTGCATCCAGGGGGGCACGGCGGGTTCACGATCAACCCGTTTGCCAGCGTGGCTCGCGTCGTGGTGCCGCTGGGCGATCGTGTCCTGGAAGCTGATGCGACGCTCGACGTGGTGAACGAGAACGTGATCCCGCAGGAGCCGGCAGCCTGGAAGGAGACGTGGGCTGCAGTCCGGTACCGGGCAGACGACAGCCTGTCGGCCTGGTTCTGGAAGGCGCAAGGCGTGAGCAAGGTCAAGATGGAGGGCGGAGCGCTGTCGTCCTTGGAGATCGAGCCCGTGTCCCTCCAGCCGGGAGAGAACACAGAGCTATGTCACCTGTGGTTCGGCCTGGGTTATGCACGGGTGAGCGAGGTGCGGGTACGCTGGGGCCAACTGGTTGGCGCGGCGCAGGCGCCCTATGACGAGCGGACCTTCGGCCCGGACACGGTTGCCCCGCTCGCCGCTTCTCTCGTCGGCGAAAAGGTCCTGCACCCGGGCACGAACCGGCGCGTGATCGAGCTTTCTTTCGCCACTGCCTACCCGTTCGAGGGTGAGCTGCGACTCGGCGTTCCGGACGGCTGGGAGGCGGGTTTCGTCACGGTTGAGGGGCCCAGTCCTGCCGTCCCAATGCCGGACCCAACGCCAAAGACCCCAGCTCAGCTCGAGATCGAGGTTATGGTCCCTGAGGCAAGCGCAGCCGCATCGGCCACTATCGAACTGCAGTTCCGCGGCGAATGGGAGATGCGTTTCCCACTGGCGGTGCTCGCCGCACAGCGCGGCCAGGTCGAAGTCGCGGCGGAGCAGTTGTCGGGTCAGCGCGTGCTGTCCGTCTCGAACGGTGTGTTGCGCTTTGCTGTGTGCGCGAACGTGGGCGGCAACCTGATCCGTCTTCAGGATGCGGAGGGCAGGACCTACCTCTACGATCAGTTCCCCGAGGTCAAGCCGTACCTGTTTTTCACCTCCCACATCGGAGGCGTAGAGCCGATTGCGTTCTGGCCTTCGGCCGAGGACCCGTTTGAGGCGCTGGAGCAGGTGGCGGTCGAGACAGTGGAGGAAGGCTTGTGGCGCGGTGCGCGCGCGTCGTGGGCCGTCGAGAAGCGCGAGCGGCTGCGCGGACAGTGCTACAGTGTGAGCTACCTGGTCCTCCCTGGTTGCCCGGTGATCCGCATTCGCCTGGCGCACGAGAACCCGACGCCGCGCAGGCTGCGCTGGGTCGGCGGCCTGATGCTGAACCTGGCGCTGCAGGGCGACCTGGAGGAGACGGTGCTGCACGTGCCTGGCGGCACACAGTCGTGGACCCGGCACCGCACGCCGATGCCCTTCTTTGGGCAGCCGGACGTGCGGCAGCCGTGGGCATGGGCGGGGAAGAAGGACAGCTCGCTGACCATGTTCGTGCCGCGGGGGCAGTCCGGGAGCGCGGCGGTCCTGGACGTGGGTGCGATGATTGCGGGCCTGATGTTCGTAGAGCTAGAGACGGGACCGCTGGGGCGCGATGAGATCGAGTTCGGCCTGGCGCTCAACCAGCCGCGCGAGCGGACGCAAGAGCTGATCCAGGCGTTGGAAGCGTGATCGGACCCGTTGGGGGCGCATATGCATGTTGGTGAAGATAGGGCGAGAACAGGACACAGGAGGATGATGTGGAGAAGGTAGGGATCGGCGTGCTCAGCCACGCGCACGGGCATTCGAACGTGTACTGCGAGGTGATGAAGGACTTCCCAGACGTAGAGCTAGTCGCCAACTGGGACGATAACGTCGAGCGAGGGCAGCGGGCAGCGGAGGCGTACGGGATGACGTTTCGCAGCGATGCTGACGAGGTGCTGGGCAATCCGCGCATCGACGCGGTGATCGTGACCATGGAGACGAACCGCCACGCCGACTATGTCGAGCGCGCGGCGGCGGCGGGGAAGCACATCCTGCTGCAAAAGCCGATGGCGACGACGCTGGCGGATTGTGACCGGATCATCGACGCGGTACACGAATCGGGAGTCAAGTTCAGCATGGCCTTCCAGATGCGCCGCGACCTGGTGAACATCAAGATCAAGGAGCTGGTGGACGCCGGAGCGGTGGGCAAGATCGCCGTGGTGCGGCGCCGCCACGCCATCAATGTGCTGCTCAGTCCCTCGTTCGTGAACGGCCCGACGCGCTGGCACCTCGATCCGGTGGCCAACGTGGGCATGTTTTTCGACGACGCGACGCACGCCGCGGACTGGTTCTACTGGATCTTTGGGCAGCCCAGCAGCGTGATCGCCGAGATCGACAACGTAGTGACGGATGTGGCGCCAGACGACAACGGGGTGGCGGTGTATCGCTTTCCACGGGGTGAGATCGGGATCCTGCTGAATTCGTCCACGACCGTGGCTGCGATCTCGACGACCGAGATCTATGGCGACGAAGGGACGATCATCCAGGACTATGGCGACGCGCCAGCGACCGCAGCGCCGCGGCCCGAGGGTGCGGTCCCGCTGCGCATGATCCGGCGCGGGGAAACGGCGTGGACCGAGTTCGATCTGCCGATCCCGGGCAGCCAGCGCGATCGCCTGGCGGCGATACCACGCCCGTTCATCGACTATGTACGTGGGTTGACGGAGGAGACGATCACGGCAGAAGAGGGCCGCGTGTCGGTAGAGATGGTTCTCGGCGCGTACCGTTCGATGGCGGAGGGGCGGCGGATCGACCTGGGGTAAGGCTGAGAGACTGGTCCGAACTAGCTTTCGTATAGCCATAGGAGCCTAGCGGATTGGGAGGCAGGCGTGAGCGAGACCTATAGGGCAGCGGTCGTCGGGGCGGGGGCAGGGGGCACGCTGAGCATGCGCGCGCTGGCGGCGTCGCAGCGGTACGAGCTCGTCGCGGTGGCGGACATTGACGAGGAGGCGTTGGCACGAGCCAGGGAGGCCTATCCGGGGATCAAGACCTACGGCGATCATCGGGAGATGTTCTCGGCGCACGAGCTGGACGTGGTCTGCGTCTCAACCTGGCCGCCGACGCATCGTGCAGTGGCCGAAGATGCGCTGGCGCTGCCGCTGAAAGGGATCCTGGTCGAAAAGCCGCTGGCCGACAACTGGCGCGACGGGCATGCGATCCTGGATCGCGTGCGGGCGCTGGGCCTGCCGCTGGCGGTGCCGCACGGGCTGCTGGTCGCTGACCACGCGCGCCAGATCCTCGACCTGGTGCGCCAGGGGCGGATCGGCGCGCTCAAGCTGGTCGAGATCGAGTGCCGGGGCTGGGACATCATCAATGCCGGCATCCACTGGCTGAACTATGTCCTCGTACTGGCGGGCGGCGAGCAGGTGGCGTGGGTGATGGCGGCGTGCGATACGCGCACACGCACTTACCGCGACCAGATGCAGGTGGAGACGATGGCCGTGACCTATGCCCAGCTACGGAACCGTATGCGGATCGTGATGCATACCGGGGACGAGGTCGAGATCTCGGTACTGGACGCGGGTACGCTGTTTCGCCTGGTAGGCACAGCGGGCACGATCGCGTTCTATGGCTGGGAGCCGTGCTACCGCCTGCTCAATGGTGCACACCCGAGCGGGGACATGATCGAGGTCAGCCCTGGACCGCAGAGCGGGCACCAGCGACACCTGGAGCACATAGCGCTGGAGATGGATCGCGGCACACCTGACTATACCGTTGCCGAAAGCTCGTTGGCAGCACTGGAGGTGGTCGAGGCGGCCTATCTCTCGTGCCGGTACGGCTGCCAGGTGACGCTACCGCTGTCGACGTTCGTCCCGCCCGAGCCGAATGATTGGGAGCCGGGCCTGCCGTACAGCGGGCAAGGGGGCGGGCGCGACGGGCGCAAGCTGTCCTAGCTGCGTGTAACGCCAGTAGGAACGGTGGAGGGAGGATGACTGCGATGGACGAGATCGAGGAGCGGGTGCGCGTGCTGCTGGCTGCCCTGATCGATCAAGAGGCGGCACGAGTCATCGTGCCTCCTCGTCAGCCTGCGCCTGGCTTTTGGTTCGGGGGCGGCAAGCTGGCCCAGGACGAGCAGGGCACGATCTGGCTGAGCGGGCGCTATCGGGTGTCCGGCGATTCGCGTCTCGGGCTGGAGGCCGGTGCGCGGGGGCTCGAGTGCGTTCTTCTGCGCTCGGAGGATGGGGGGGCGACGTTCGAGCAGGTCGCGAGCTGGTCCAAGGCGGATCTGTCCTACGAGGGGAACGAGGTGCTGTCGATCGAGGGCACTGCGCTGTACCGGGCGGCGGATGGGCGATGGGAGCTGTACGTGTCCTCGGAAAAGCGTGCGGCATATCCAGAGCCGCTCCGTTCCTTCCAGAAGCGGGGCACGGGCGTGTGGAGCATCGACCGCATGGTCGGTGACTCGCCAGATACGCTCGACGCGTCTACGTTGGCCCCAGTACTGGTGAACCGGGCCTATCCGGGATACCTGCAGATCAAGGATCCCGTGGTGTTCGATCTGTCCATCGGGCGCACAGCCATGGTCTTTTGCTCGCACCCGTTCTCCTGGTCGTCGTCGAACACGGGCCTGGCCCTGCGGGAGGGTACGGACGCCGGCTTTCGCGTAGAGGCGTGGGAGATGGTCTCGCGCGGGCCAGCGTGGGATGTGGCGGCGACGCGGATCACCGGTCGCATGGCCCTGCCGCAGGTAGGCATTCTGGCCGATCGGGCCAGGGCGGCTGTCTATTTCTATGATGGGGCAGAGTGCCTGCGCCCGCACGAGGAGAACCCGCTGGCCCACCATCGGCCGCGCGGGTACTCGTGCGAGGAGATCGGGGGCGCGTTCTGGGGATGGGACGGGTCGTTCCCATCGCTGACGCGGCTCTCGCAGTTGCAGCCCATGTTCATCTCGCCGTGGGGGACGGGCTGCAGCCGCTACGTCAGCACGTTGGTGACAGGCGCGGGGATCCTCGCGACGTGGCAGCAGGGGCAGGCAGATGGGTCACAGCCGCTCGTGGCGCACGCACTGCCGATGGAGGAGGTGGAGCGGATCCTGTCGGGGAAAGAGGGATAGTGTGGCAACATGCACGTGTCCCGTCCGTGCCGGACACGGACGGCCATGACGCGAACGAAGCAAAGGAGCCAGATGCCAGGACAACCATTGCCCCAGGTTCGGGCGGTGCGCTGCGACCACACAGCCACCGACGATCAGGTGTACGAAGCGCTGCGACGTGCGACGCTTCCTCTCGGCGCCGCGTGGGCCAAGCTACGTGCCGCCAAGCGGATCGCAATCAAGTTCAACCAGGCGTGGCCGCCAGACCGGCACGTGTACTATGGTGGACAGCTCCTGCAATTGGTCAGCGAAAAGGTCGCGCGCGCGACGTTGCGCCTCTTGAGCGAGGAGACGAGCGCTGAGTTGATCTGTGCGGAGATTAGCGTCAACGGCACCGCGGAGCAGCGCAAGAACAATGGGACGATCACGCTGTTGCCGCTGCTGCAAGAGTACGGTGTTACCTTTGTCGATGGCGACCAACCGCCGCACAAGACGTACGCCGTGCCCGGTGGTGGACAGATGTTCCGGCAGTACCTCCTTCCACAGGCCGCCGTCGATGCGGACGCGTTCGTCAGCGTGCAAAAACTCAAGAACCACGCGTTCATGGGCGTCACCCTGTGCCTGAAGAACCTGTTCGGCCTAGTCCCGACCGAGCCATACGGGCGCTCGCGGCAGTACTACCATCATCTGGTGCGCATGCCCTACGTCCTGGCCGACCTGGGACGCATTTTCAATCCTGCGCTGAACATCGTAGATGCACTGGTAAGCCAGGCTGGCCGCGAGTGGGGGGAAGCGAACCCGCGGGTCACCAACGCGCTGGTCGCAGGGGATCAGGTTGTGGCGGCCGATGCATGTGCGGCTCGCTTGATGGGACACGATCCAAGCGCGGACTGGCTCACGCCGCCGTTCCACCGCGATCGGAACGCACTGCTGGTTGCCGCAGAGGGCGGCTTTGGCACGGTAGACGCGCA
>CAZLMZ010000190.1:0-6888 GCA_964560475.1 uncultured Anaerolineae bacterium | reverse complement strand
ACGAGGTTCATTTCTGTGCCTTCCTTTCTCTATGCTCCCCTTCTCCTGCTCAGCCTCTACGATGCGGGGATGACGCCGAGCTGCTGCATCACCCCCAGGTTGTCAAAGACTATCCAGTGCTCCACGATCTTGTCGCCAGCGATCCGATAGATCAGCATCCCCGAAGCGCTAACCGCTTTGCCCGTCGGCGGGATGCCGGCCATCTCGCCCTGGTGTGTCCCGGTGACGGTCACGCGCACGGCGACCTTGTCTCCCTCGGCGACCAGATCCTCCGCTTCCAGCTGGTAGCCGGGAAACGCAGCTTCCATCTCTGCGATGTGCGCCTTGAGCTGCTGGTCCGAATCAGCCACCCACTGATCGACCGATGCGGGCGACTTGTCTTTCCCCATAGCCTCAAAATAGCGGAGGATAAAGGCCTTGTTCGCTTCTGTCGACATTCGGCACTCCCTTCTTGCTGCGGCACTGGCGTTCCAAGGAGGGCCCGCTGCCCTCTCCAGTGCCAACTGATTTGCCAGTACACTTACAGCTACCAGTATAGCAGACCTCCGTCCCAAGTCCGTTACGAAAAACGTTACGAAAGTGCGCGTCGCGGGTTTTGTTGACAAATTCGCTCAATCTTGTTACAGTGGGTACACCCACCTGGAACTCGCCAGGAACATCACGACGAACCAGAGTGCCGGGATATAGTTGACAGGATCCCTCTACTTTGATACACTGGGGCCGGAGGTGCGAGATGCCGCGCTTGAGCCTGTACCTGTTGGGCCCGCCGCGGATCGAGCGCGATGGGACGCCGATCCAGGTGGACACGCGGAAGGCCACCGCTCTACTGGCCTACGTCGCCATCACTGGCGAACGACACAGGCGTGACGCACTGGTCAACCTCCTCTGGCCCGAGGCCGACCAGGCGCGCGGGCGCGCTGCCCTCCGGCGCACGCTCTCTGTCCTGCGAAAGGCGCTAGCCCACAGCGTGTTCGAGGTGGACCGCGAGAGCATCGGTCTCAGTCCTGATGGGGAACTGTGGCTGGACGTCGACCAGTTTCACGCCCTGCTCTCCGCATGTCGCCAGCACGGACACGCCGCCTCTGAGGTCTGTCCCTCCTGCATTCCCCTCCTCACCGACGCCATCGCCCTCTACCGCGCCGACTTTATGAGCGGCTTTACCCTGCGCGACAGCGTCAACTTTGATGACTGGCAGTTCTTCCAGACCGACGAGCTACAGCACGAGCTAATCGACGCGCTGCAAAAGCTTGTGGCAGCGCACGCTGCACAAGGGTCCTATGACACCGCACTCCGTTATGCCAGGCGTTGGCTGGCCCGCGAACGGCTGAGCGAGGACGCACACGTCCGCCTGATGGAGCTCTATGCCTGGCAAGGCCAGCGATCGGCAGCCTTGCAGCAGTACGAAGAGTGCAGGCGCACGCTGGACAGCCAGCTGGGTGTCGGGCCCGAGCCCGCGACGACTGCGCTCTATCGCGCGATCCTGGAGGGACGCGTGCCCGCACCGCCTGTCCCGCTCCAGCAGCCGCAGGCAGACCTCACCTTTGTGGCCGCGCCTCGCTTTCCCTCCACGCCTGGCCTTCCTACGGCGAGGACGCAGGGCGAGCTGCGCATCGTCACCGTGTTCTTGGCCGACTTGAGCGGCGCGCTGCAGCAGCTCGACAGCCGCGCTCCTGAGGACGAGGCCGACCTAATCGCGCGTTTTGTCGAAATTCTGTCCACAGTCCTGCCCAGGTACGGCGGACATCTGCAGCGCCAGCTTGGCCGCAGCATGCTCGTGGCCTTTGAGCCGCGCGAGAGCGCAGCCGAGCTGGCCATCCGTGCCGCACTCGAGACGCGCGAGAGGGCAAACCAGGTGGGTTTGAGCCCTCACTTTGGGATCAGCACCGGCGAAGCGATCCTATCTCGTGCATCCACAGAGAGCGGAGGCACGTTCGACCTGGTCGGCTCTGTCGTCGACCAGGCCGTAGGCCTTGCCCGCCAGGCCACGGCAGGCCAGATCGTGGTCGATGGGTCCACCTACCGCTCTGCCCATCGCGCGGTCGCCTTTTTGCCTCACCCCGCAAGCCGAGATGGCGAGTCCGGACACGCTCCATTCTACCTGGTGGATGGCCTACGCCGCGAGCCTCAGCCTGTGGGCAGGCTGGGCGGCCTCTATGCCGAGCTCATCGGGCGCGATAGAGAGCGGGCACAGCTGCAGGGCGCCCTGGACCAGACAGTGCGGGGACGGGGGCAGATGATCTCGCTGATCGGCGAGGCCGGCGTCGGCAAGTCGCGCCTGATCGCCGAACTGCGGCAGGTTGCCCTCGTCCCCGATGCGAGCGGTACGGTGCCCCTCTGGCTAGAGGGGCGTTGTCTCGAACTGGACACCGCGCCAAGCTACGCCCCCTTTCTCGATATCCTACGCACCTATCTGGCGTGGGGTGCCCGTGAAACCGAGCGGCGGCGCCGGGAACGTATCGCGTTTGTACTGCAGGATCTGGTCGCGTCTGGCGAGCTCACCGCGGCGCGTGCAGAGGAGATGGGCGCCCTGCTGGCACGCCTCTTTGCGCTTCGCTGGTCTGAAGAATGGACGCAGCGGCTTGAGCGGACAGAAGCCGATCAGGTCCAGCAAGATACCTTCCTCGCCATTCGCGACCTGATTACGGCACTCGCCTGTCGACAGCCGGTGGTGCTGGTCTTGGAGGATCTCCACTGGGCGGACGATCTCTCGCTCGATCTGATCTCGCTGCTGATGGAAGATCTTGCACACAGCCCCTTGCTCCTGGTATGCGCCTACCGGTCCGAGCGAGAGCACCGATGCAGGCACCTGGGGACCATCGCTGCAGAAAAGTGTGGCGAGGCCTATACTGAGCTGAACCTCCGCGAGCTTACTGGCGGACAGGCACGGCAGCTGCTGTCCGCACTGACGGGCATCGAAGCGCTGCCTCCTACTTTGATCGACGCGGTCCTGGAGCGCACGCGGGGCAATCCCTTCTTTATCGAGGAAGTCGTCCGATCGCTGGTTGACGCGGGCATCTTTTATCAGGAAGGGAACCGGTGGTACGTGCGCGAATCGGTGCTGGCGCTGAGCGTCCCAGAGAGCGTGCAGAGCGTGCTTCTCAGCCGCCTGGGTCGTCTCGCCGGCGAGCTGCAGCATGTCCTCCAAGTGGCCTCCGTCATCGGCCGCGTGTTCGAGCGACGCGTGTTGGCGCGCGCCATCGACACCGAGGTGGCGCTCGACCGTGCGCTGTGGGAGCTCGAGGACCGCGCGCTGGTCTACCAGGAGCGGACGATCCCGGAGGTCGAGTACTCGTTCAAGCACGTGCTCACCCAAGAAACAGTCTATCGCAGCATCGTCCGGCGGCGCCGGGAGGGCATGCATCGGCGCGTGGCCAGCGCGATCGAGGACCTGTACGGCGAAGCCCTGGCGGAACACTATGAAGAGTTGGCCTATCACTATGAACGAGCGGCCGAGATCCCACAGGCCACAGCCTACCTGCTCCAGGCTGGAGAAAAGGCCAAGCGCAACCACGCGAACGAGGCGGCCATCGCCCAGCTGACCAGGGCCTTGGAGCTGATCGAGGCCGCGCCAGAGACACCCCAGCGCGCCAAGCGCGAGCTCGAGCTGCTCGTGGCGCTCGGCGTGCCGCTCGTCCTCGAACGCGGGCACGCGCATCCAGAGGTCGCGCGCGTTTACGGGAGGGCCCAGGAGCTGTGCGATAAAGAGTGCACGCTCTCTCAGCGCTTCCAGATCACGCTGGGCCTGCGCAGGTATCATCTGCTCCGGGGAGGGCTCCTGGCAGCGCTCGAGCACGCGCAGCAGTTGCTCGCCCTGACAGAAGGGGGAGGCGATCCGGCGTATGTTGCACGCGCATACATGATGCACGCCGAAGCGCTCTACCATCTCGGCCGGTTCGACGATGCGCGGGCGCAGTATGTGCGGGCATGGGAGCAGGTAGATCGTGCCCGCTACCCTTCGGATGCCTACCTCTTTGGCAACGATACGGGCATCGCCAGCCGCACTTTTGGGGCGCTATGCTTGTGGTACCTCGGCTATCCGGATCGTGCGCTGCAGGAAGCAGAGGATGCGATGGCTGCGGCGGAGGAGCTGGCCCATCCCTTCACAACATGTGTCGCAACCTTTTTCACCGCCTTGATCCGTCTCCTGCGGCGGGACCACGAGGCCGTGGCGGACCTGGCACCCAAGGCGCTGCAGATCGCCACGCAGCGCAGTTTTCCACTCTATGAGGGGTGGGGCACGATACTGATTGGCTGGGGGCTCTCCCAGGCCGGGCATATCGAGGAGGGGATCGCCCACCTCCGGCAGGGAATCGCATCCTGGCGTGGTATGGGGGCAGCGGTGACCGTGTCCAACGCCCTCGTGGTGTTGGCCGAAACCTACGTGCAGATCGGCTGGACCACAGCCGCGCTGCAGGTCCTCGAGGAGGCACTGGCTGCGGCAGCTGAGCAGCAGCACCGGCTATGCGAGGCAGAACTACACCGGCTGCGAGGAGAGCTATGGCGACGCGAGGGAGCGCTCGGCGACGCGGAGGCCGCCTTCCGGCTCGCCGTAGAAGTTGCCCAGGAACAGCGCGCGCGAGGGTGGGAGCTGCGCGCCACGACCAGCCTGGCCCGCCTGTTGCACGATCAGGGCAGGGACAAGGAAGCCCACGCTGCCTTGAGCCGCATCCTCGGCTGGTTTACAGAGGGATTCGAGACGGCTGACTATCGCGAGGCCAGCGCGCTGCTCGACACCACTTGCAGCACAGGAAAGATGGGTGTATCATAGCAAGGTTGCTCAGGATTCAAGCGTACGTCATCGCAGCAGCCAGACAACCCAAGACCATACTCTATCGCCACCCAACGGTAGTGCCCAGGCCACGACAGCCCGGTTCGCTTGCGTCTGGCACCCGATTGCTTCCACGAGGAACAGCACTGGAGGAGCGCACCACCGATGACGTCCCCGATACTGATCACGGGCGCGCCCGGCTGGCTAGGGACGCGCCTGGTCCAGTCTCTACTGCAGCAAGTACCAGAACTGACGGTCCTCTCCCAAACCGCTCCTGCGAGCCGGATTCGCTGCCTGCTGATGCCCGGCATCGACCCCTCGCCCCTCCCCGTCTCGGAGCAGATCGAGCTCGTAACCGGCGATCTGCGTTCGCACGACCAGGTCGAGGCGTTCTGCAGGAATGCCGCAGGCGGGACACTCTATCACTGCGCAGGCCTCGTCCATCCAGCACGGTACGTGCGGGACCTGTACGACGTGAACGTCAAGGGCACCAGGCACCTGCTGCAGGCTGCCGAACAGGCAGGCGTTCGCCGGGCAATCGTGATCTCGTCCAACTCACCCGTCGGGACGAACCATGGTCGCGACCACCGCTTCGACGAGCACTCGCCCTATGATCCCTACATGTGCTACGGTCACTCCAAGATGCTCATGGAGCGGGTCACCCACGAGGTGCAGGCCCGCGGCAAGCTGGAGACGGTGATCCTGCGGCCGGCGTGGTTCTACGGGCCGGGGCAGCCCGAACGCCAGACGACCTTCTTTCGGATGATCCGGAAGGGCCTCGTCCCCGTCGTGGGAGCAGGCGAGAATCTGCGCTCGATGTCCTACGTTGACAACGTGTGCCAGGCTATGCTCCTGTGTAGCATGAACCCCGCTGCCAACGGCCAAACCTACTGGGTCGCGGACCAGCAGCCGTATTCCATGAACCAGGTCGTAGACACGGTCGAAGAGCTGATGGAAAACGAGTTCGGCCTTCCCGTCGCGCACCGGCGCTTGCGGCTGCCCTCTTTGGCCAGCGAAATGGCACGCCTGCTGGATCAGTGGATCCAGCGACTGGGCTTCTATCATCAGAAGCTGCATGTCCTGTCCGAGATGAACAAGACGATCGCCTGCTCGATCGACAAAGCGAGGCAGGAGCTTGGCTACCGGCCGTCGATTGAGCTGGAGGAGGGCATGCGGCGCTCCCTGGCGTGGTGCATGGCCAATGGCATCGAGCTGTAGATGAACGAGGCAGCAGAGCCGTTAGGCGCCGGGCTGCGTGAGTTGGCCAGGCCGATGCTGCGCAGATGGGCGCCTTGGTTGACCCTGCCCACCTTGGCCGGGCTGATTGGTGCACAGGCATTCGCCTATGCTTCTCGCCTGTCACTCTCGCTAGGCCCACGGGTCATCCTCGAGCCCTGGCTGCTCCGCCAGGGCTACCTGCTCTACGAAGAGATCGCCGACCTGCACAGCCCTCTGCTTCCCCTGCTCCTGTCCGTGCTCATACCACTCTTTCCCGACGGGCTCAGCATGGCCAGGGCCGTGCTCGTGGTGATCATCTCGATCTCGACCCTGCTCACCTTCCTTGCCGGTCGGCGTGCGGGGGGCTGGCTGGGCGGGCTGTGGGCTACAGGGTTCCTGATCGTGTGGTCGCCGGTTTTTGGCTTTGGCAAGCTGTGGCACGAGGCTTTGCTGACGCCGCTCTATACGCTCATCCTGCTCTCTTACGATCCCACTACCACCCGCCGTTCCGTCCGCTCCCTGCTTTGGCTCGGGCTCCTGGGCGGCATAGGCCTGATGATCAAGCAGCACGCGATCGTCGTGCTCGCTGCCCTCGTGGGATGGAATGCTATTGCCGGCTGGAGGAGAGGCCGCCCGCTTGGCGGCATCCTGCGCGACACGCTGCTGATCGGCGCAGCCGTGCTGCTGCCTCTGCTCGGCTTTCTCGCCTACCAACTGCTGCGCGCGGGTACCCTGCACGGCTTTGTTTATTGGACGCTGGATTACAACCTGGCGGGACCCTATCGCGCGATGGCTGCGCTGTGGCCGACCCGAGACCAGCTCGGCGTGCTGGTCTCGGCTGCCCTTCTGCTACCTGCTGCCGCTTTGCTAGGGATCGCACGTGCGCGCCAGGACGAGGACGA
>CAZLMZ010000189.1:0-6909 GCA_964560475.1 uncultured Anaerolineae bacterium | reverse complement strand
GCCTGGCCTTTATGCGCGCCTGGGACTATGATTTCTTTTGGAGCACGCTGATCGGTCACGGGGAGTTTGGCGAAATGGCCACCGACATGGGCCACGCCGAGTATGCGGCAGGTGGCGTGGATCGGCGCGACACGGTGTACTGCCCGTACGAGGATCCAGAGCAGGTGCTGGCGTTCGACCCCTGGGAGGCGCTCGGCCCGCGTGACATGGCGACGTTGACGCGCCGCTTCGAGGCACATTACCGGGCCAACCGCGAGGCGCATGACTTTGGGGTCAACATGACGGGGGTCTATGTCACGCTGATCTCGGGCTTTATCGGGCTCTTTGGGTGGGATATGCTGCTATTGGCGGCGGGGACGGACATGGTGCGTTTCGGCGCGCTGGCCAACCGGTACGCAGCGTGGATGCAGCAGTTCTTTGACGCGCTCGCCGAAACGGACGTGCCTGTGGTGATGGTGCACGACGATATCGTGTGGGCGGCGGGACCGATCTTTCAGCCAGCGTGGTACCGTGAGTACGTCTTTCCCAACTATCGAGCCTACTTTAGGCCGCTCCTGGAAAGCGGGAAGCGGATCCTGTTCTGCTCCGATGGGAATTTCACACCGTTCGTGGACGACATTGCCGACGCGGGCGTGCACGGGTTCGTGTTCGAACCGCTGACCGACCTGGCGACTATCGTCGAGCGGTACGGCCAGACGCACGTCATCGTCGGCAATGCCGATACGCGCGTGCTGCTGACGGGGAACCGGGAAGCGATCCGGGCCGAGGTGATGCGCTGCCTGTCTCTCGGCCGTACGTGCCCCGGCTACTTGCTCGCCGTGGGCAACCATATCCCGCCGAATACACCCGTCGAGAGCGCGCTGTATTACAACCAGGTCTACGAAGAGCTGGCCTGGCGTTGAGCTGGGGACCGCCTAGCTATCCCCACGTCCTTCCGGGCCATCGCGTCGAGCTGTCCATTGTCGCCACAAGCCGCCGCCCGCACCGGCCAGTCCGACCAAGACCAGCAGGAGCCATGGGGCGAGGTGTCCGCCTGTCTCTGGCAGGAGGGTGAGGACGCGCAGCAACACGGGTGAGGACTGCCACTCGCCGCCGTTTGGCGACCGGAGCGTGGCAACGTTCTCGATCTCGATAGGAATGGGCGTGTCCTTCCGCAGCCGGGTCCGGATCTGGATCTGGACCACGAACTCGGGCCCGATGACGCCGACGTTAACGGTCACCGTCTGACCATTGACGGTCGCCGTGCCCTGGGTGGTGGTGACTTCTAGGATCTCGAGCCACTCGGAGATCTCGTCGGTCACAATGACGCCGACGGCGGCCTGTTCGCCTGTGTTGGTGGCCTCGATCGTGAAAGTGGCTTCCTCACCGGGCTGGAGGACGTCCTTGTCGCTGCGCTTGGTGATGGCCGGCGCGACCGGCAGGATCTGCTTGGCCGGTGGTGTAGCGGTTGGCGACTCTCCTGGTGGCGTAGGGGTTGGCGACCCCTCTGATGGTGTGGGCGTGGGTGTGATGCCCATCGCCGGTACGGGTGGTGGGCCCGCGCGAACGGCCAGGGCCGGGATCAGCAGGGCAGCGGCCAGCAGGGGGATGATGAGCCAGATCCAGCTTCCTATTGCGCGAGATGATGTCGTGTTGTGCATTGTGTTACTCTCCTTGATAACTCTTGAACGCCGATGGCAAGTAGGCCGAATAGGGCCACTCGATGTGGGACAGGTGAAGGTTCATTGCCGGGTCGCCAAACAGGTGATAGGTGTCGAGCAAGTCCGTGTATGCGCCCGGCAGTGCCGCTTTTGATGCTGCGGTGGCCGCGCCCAGCTCGGTGAGGCCCCCGTCATAGACGGCGTCGTAGAATCCTGCCAGGAGGGCCTCGTGCCCGCTGGCCAATTCACTCGGTGACCACGTGGCCACGGCCCCGCCTCCACTGTGCCTAAGCATCTCCTCATCCAGTGTCCCGTACTCGGGGTGATGAAAGTAGCCGGTATAGCACGTCATGGACAACATGACAGGCAACCGTCTCCCGTTGCTCATTGCCGTGACATCGCTGACGTGCAGCAGCCGCCATTCAGACCACTGATGCCACGAACTGTGCCCAGAGTAGACATAGAACAGCGAACCTGTGTTCCATGCGTTCAGCACCTGCTGCTGGGCCAACGGCACCTCGTCCGGCAGGCGGAACGTGTCCAGGTCGATGACCAACTTAACTGCGGGCGCCACGATGTGCGCGTACGCAGGTTCCATGATCTGCTCGAACGCGTCAGCTTCTTCATAGTCGATAGCAAAGACGTGACGCGCGTTCCAGTTGCCTGGAACGGGGTCGTCCTCATACTGGACGATCTTTTGCACCACCGTGGCTGCCTCGCTGGCTGAAGTGACGGGCAAACGGCCGATAAAGACGTCGGCGATCGCGTCCGCGCCGTCGACGGTCGCATAGCGGTTATCGGCTGCTGCCTCTACCTGCTCTCCCCACAACGGAAACTCGACTGTCTGCAGGTAGGGCGGGAGATAGTTCGGCGGGTCCCAGCCTGCGTGGTTGAGAAAGTCATAGCTCCCATCGCCGACGAGCAGGACGTAGGTAGGCGGAACCGCCCACTCCCAGTAGGCGTACGAGATAAAGTCGTGGATCGCTTCGGGAGAAACCAGCCCGCCACTGAACTCGTCGTACACGTCCTGTACATCGACGACCTTGACCTGTAAGCCCTCGCTCTGGCGGTGGGCGACGAGCGGCTGGATCGCGCCGATAAAGCTGCCGTACGCAATCACCAGGTAGTCAGCCCCATTGGTGGTCGCGTGGAGCGTCGGTGCCGGCATGTCATCGAGAACGATCGAGACCGGTTGCTGGATCTGGGTGGTCCGCAGCGCATAGTATGTTGCCGCCGCTGGAGGGCTGTCTGAGAACGTGAGGAGTGGCCCGGTGGTCGTACCGGTGGCACCGGTCAACTGGACCGGATGGTCGGGATCCGTGATATCATAGAGCTCGATCGGGCCGCCTGTAAAGCCGCCGACAGTATAGTCGTGGGCGCCGCTCTGGCCGAGGAAGGAAACCTGGTCGCCGTCAGCGGCCTGGATGGCGTACGTGAGCTCGACATCGTCGAGCCAGGTCACCTCGTTGAGCCCACTTATGCTGACGCGCACGTCGTTGCTTCCCGTGTGCAGGAGCGCCTGGTCGATGGTCACCGTCGCCGTGTAAGGATATGGATTGCGATAGGGATCGGCATCCGCCCAGCTTTCGTCGTATACGAGCGTGCCGTTGACCGTGACTGTGACGTGATGTTGACCGCCTCTTTTCATCACCAGGCCGACGTTCAGCTCTGCCCCACTCGCCCCGGCGAGGGGTGGCATCAATGTTAGGGGGGCGGTGTATGCAGGCGCGTCGGCCGCCCGCAACTCGACGGCGAACCAGCGATCGCCGTCGGCGCCACGGCAAGCTGGATCGTACCTGGCGTTGACCTCGTAGCGCGCGACTGCCCACGGGACGCCGTCGGGGTCTGCAAGCTGCGGGTTTGCCGCGCGCGTGCCCATCAACTGTGCGGAGCCACCGTAAGAGAGCCAGTAGATGTTATAATCCGTGTACCGGCTCTCGGGTACGTAGCCATAGAAGAGGAGCGATTCCCCGGGCTCAAAGCTTGTATCTCCGTCCGCTTGCAGGCGAATCGAGACCGGCGTGTTTCCCGTAGAGAGCTCAAAGCTGGCCGGATCGATAGACTCTACCGGCAGGCCGGCGGCAGCCAGATCACTGTACGTCATACGATAGAGGCCTGGACGGTCGACCGTGACCTTGTAGGCAGACGATAGCGCCTGTGCCTGGAAGGAGAGCGGCGGCGCCGTGCCCGCCACGTGCCAGCTCTGCGCCTGGTCATAGTTGAGCAGTGTGTCTTCGAGCAAGCGATCGAACGCGTCTGCAGCCTGGCGCGGCGGGCTTGCAGCCTGAAGGGAGGGCTCCCACAAAAAACGAATCTCCAGCAAGAGGCGGTGCGTGACCTCCAGCCGGCCCTGAAGCGGATTGTAGCGCAGCGGACTAAAGGTGACCTGAGCGATCCGCTGCCCCCGCATGTTGCCCACGTCGGCCACGGTAGCTGCCTCGGCAGGATAGAGCGCGTCGCGGCCATAGACGGTGCCGTCAGGGGTCGAAGCATAGCCGGTGACGACACCATACGATGGCTCGTCTGGCAGTGCGTCCCGATCGATGAGCGGCACCGGCGCCGGACAGAGAGGCAGGGCCACTGCCCGAGAGGACTGCTCGGCGTCGAGGACGTGCATGGAGAACCCGCCCGAGGGCGGCAAGCCGATCATGTGCGCCAGTTGGGGAAGCGACGGCCTGCCCGGTTCCGCGAGCGGAGTGTAGCCCTTTGCTTCCGCGCGGAGGCACGCCTGCCCATCGATCTCGGTCTCTTGCAGCTCATAGTCGGGCATCGCGAACTCGATCACGACGCTCGATGCATCCGATGAGATGATCCGGATAGGCGCCGCCCCTGCATCAGCGGCGAGCGGCTGGGGTGGGGGCAAGACGACCCCCACCCCAATTGCCAACAAGAGGCAGATGACGAGCTTTTGCCCTGCTTGCACGATTTTCATCAGCATACAGCCCTACGTGTTGTCTATAGGCGAGACCGCTTTCGATGCCCACGCGGAGTGGCTCCAGTCGTCACTCGCCCAGCAGATTCCCTCTAACGTGGGCCTCACCGCTCGTCTCGCCTCCCTTGACAGTAGGTGCAGATTGTACGACAGATCGGTCGAATCGGCAAACGTTAGCCCGCGTTGTGGGACACGATTGGCAGGTAGAACCTATAAGGCATGTTCGCCTGCGGCACGGTGACAGTGGCCCGGTTCCCATAGGTCTCAGAGTGCAGCTCTGGCGCCATATAGTCCACGCGCAGCCAGTAGCTGTAGGTTGTACCAGGCTGCACCTCCTGGTCCAAGAAGCTGTACGACGTTACGCCCGTGCCGAGCCCGGTGGCAGCGACAAAGCCTACCTGCTGGGCATCGGCCAGAGCGCCGGTGGTGCTGCGCAGCAGCGCAAAACCAAGCGTGTTCCTATCTTCTCGGAAGGTCTCCCATTGGACCAGCACGCCGGCCGAGTCTAGCGAGGCGCGAAAGCCCATGATCTCGATGGGCGTCGGCACGTTGTGGACGGCTACCTCGTCCTCCACCCGCGCTACCGGGTTGCCATAGATGTCCCGTGCACCGTCCACGATCGCCGTGTTCACCATCGAGAACGTCTCCATGTACGCGCTGAGCTGGAAACGCACGGTCACCGTGAACGCTTCGCCGGGCGCAAGGTTGCTGCCAAAGCCATAGGGTGCAGGCGCAGTCAGGTCGTTCCACTGGATCACGTGCGCCACATTATCGATCGCGTTAGGCGTCGGCGCGCCGCCGATGTAGGTGGTCGGACCGGTCCACTCATCTGTCAGTGGTAGCACGTCGATGGTCGTCGAACCGACGTTGCGGATCTCGATCGTGAAGGAGATCACGCCCTTTACCGCGTTGCCAGGAGGAGCAACCTTCTTGTCGATCGCCAGGCGGGGACTATCGGCCAGCACCGGTCCAGGTCCTGTGTCGGTGACTATCCCGCGCGGATGGGTGGCGTCGACCGATGCCACGTTCTCGTACGTACCCGCCCCTCCCGAGACGTAGACCTGCAGCGTGATCTGGACGTGCTCACCAGGGGCGAGCGGCGCCCCGTTGGTCAAGTCAGCCCATAGGAGCTGCTGTCCAACCACCGTCGTCGGTGCCGGCACGGCAGAGCCATCGACGTAGATCATCCCGTCTGGAAGCATGTCGGTGACCGCGACAGGATTCAGGTCATAGTCGCCGACGTTGGTGACGAGGATCGTGTACGTGAAGGGCTCGTCGAGCGGTACTACGGGCTCACTTGCGGTCTTGACGATGCTGATTCCGGGCGCATAGATGCCAACGGTGTCGCTGTCGGTGTCCACGTGCTGGTTGCCAGACTCATCAGCCGCCGTGACGGTCGCCGTGTTGATCGTTTCTTTCCCTTCCAGCGCCTGGGTGGATGCAACGGCGGTGAACTCGACCGGAATGGTGACCGACTCACCTGGAGCCAGCGGGCCGAGGTTGGACCACGTGATCTGCCGTTCGGCCGCAGCCTGAACGCTTCCGTAGAAGAGATAGTCATTATCGTAGGTATCCTGCACCGTCACCGATTCGAGAGGCACCTCACCGATATTGGTGACCACGATCTGGAACTCGACGATGTCGCCTACGAGGACAGGGCTTTCGGTCAAACGCGTCTTGACGATCTGGACGCTGGCTGATACGACGTCCACGATGGCGTCGTCCGAGTCTTCGACTGGCGTGCCCTCGTCGTCCACACCGGAGGCGGTGACCGTGTCGATCTCCCTGTCGCCCGATGTGCCGGAGACCTGAGCAGAGAAAGCGCAGGTGTAGGTCTCACCCGGCTGGAGGAGGAAGGGAACGCTGCACGTGCCTTGCCCGTTCAGGTCGCCGTGGATGCTGTCGACCAGTTGGGTGATGGTGACCGGGTCGGTGGTGACGCTGTCGTTGGTGACCTCGACGGTGAAGGCGACCAGGCCACCCGGCTCCAGCACCTCGACCGGGTCGGCGGTCTTGACCACCGTGATCGCGGGGGCGACGCCGGTGATGGTGACGGTGGCGTCGTCCGAGTCCTGGACCGGCGTGCCTTCGTCATCGTAGCCGGAGGCGGTGACCGTGTCGGTCTCGCTCTCGCCGGCGTTGCCCGAGACGAGGGCCGAGAAAGCGCAGGTGTAGGTCTCGCCCGGCTGGAGGGTAAAGCCAACAGTGCAGGTGCCTTGCCCGTCCAGGTTGCCGTGGATGTCGTCCGTCAGGCTGTCGATCGTGACCGGGTCGTTCTCGGCGCTGTCGTTGGTGACCTCGACGGTAAAGGTGACATAGGCGCCCGGCTCTGGCACC
>CAZLMZ010000188.1:1632-6913 GCA_964560475.1 uncultured Anaerolineae bacterium | reverse complement strand
GCGGTCGCCCGCCTCGCCGGTGGTCTCTTACACCACCCTTTCACCCTTACCTCGCGACTGCGCGCGAGGCGGTGTCCTTTCTGTGGCACTCTGCCGTCGGGTCACCCCGCCTGGCTGTTAGCCAGCACCGTGCCCTGTGGAGTCCGGACTTTCCTCGTCGCACCCAGGACATCGCCCCAGGCACGACGCGGCTGCCAAGCCGGCTCGAGCGTGTTCCGAGTATAGCGTATCTGGCAGCGAAAGTCAAGTTGAGCACAGCAGATGACATTTGAGACTGTATTACGAAGCTCGACGGAGTCCCTACGCCAGAGTCAGGGCATGAGCGTCGCCTCGGCAAAGGCCATCGCAAAGCGCGGATCGTTCGTCAGCTCGACATACTCAGCCTGCAGTGCGATCTCGGCAGCCAGGGCGCGCTGCTCGCGCGAGATCAGCACCAATCGCGCCCCCACACCTGCGGCATTGCCCACTTGGTCAAAGCGGTCCGCAGGCAGCGGCGGGAACATGCCTACGCGCAACGCATTGTCGACGTCGATATACGAGCCAAACGCGCCCGCAATCACGATCCGGTCGAGATCGTCCACCGAGATCTCGGCCTGCGCCATCAACACCTCCGCACCCGCCCGCATGGCCCCCTTGGCCAACTGGATCTCGCTGACATCGGCGCGCGACAGGACGATATCGCTCCCGTTGCCGCTCTCTGAACGCGGCACGATCACGAACTCTGGCCCCCGCTCCCCTTGGCGCACGCGCGGGTGCGCCAACGACATTGCCCCGCGATCGTCTAGCACGCCGATCTTGCGTAGCTGCCCAACCGCATCCACGATCCCCGAGCCACACAGGCCAACCGGGGGCAGGCCGTCGATCACCTGGTAGCGAACCGTGCCATCGGCGATCCAGACCCGCTCGATCGCGCCTGGCGCAGCGCGCATTCCCGACGAAATGTGCGCGCCCTCGAAAGCAGGGCCCGATGCAGTGGAGCAGGTATAGAGCCGCTCCCCCGCCTTGAGCGCCACCTCGGTATTGGTTCCGATGTCCAGGCCCAGCACCACGTCCATCGCCTTGTAGATGCCGGAGCCAAGCAGCATCGCCACGTGATCGGCGCCCACGAACCCTGCGATGTTGGGCAGGATGTGTACGAACACGTCCGGCGCAAACGTGAGGCCGATGTCATGCCCGACCAGGTCGCACGGCTCACTCAATGCTGCGACATAGGGGGCTGCCCCCAGTTGCGCGGTAGGCAGGCCGAGTAGGAGATGGTGCATCGCCGTGTTCCCCACGATCACGGCCTCGATCACGTCCTCGGCATCCTGCCCCGCGCGCTGGCACAGCATGCGCGCCAGGTCGTCCAGTCCGCGAACGATGACCTCCTGCAACTGTCGCCCGCCCTCAGCGTGCTGTACGGCGTGAGTCAGGCGCGCCATTACGTCCTCGCCGTAAGCGATCTGCGGGTTCATCATCCCCTGTGCCGCTAGGATCTCACCATCGCTCAGGTTGACCAGGTAACCAGCCAGCTTGGTGCTGCCCAGGTCGACTGCGATGCCCAACGGGGGGTTATGCGGCGGCAGGACCGCCACCACCTTGTCGTGCATCACTGCGGCTGTGGCCCGCCAGTCGTGGCTGCGTAGGATCCCGGGCAGACGCTGCGCCGCAGCCAGGTCGACGCGAAGGCAACCCAGCCCCTGCTCCTGGAGTGCATCGCACAGCCGTGTCGCGTCGGAACGCAGATCCTGTCGCGTTGCGGGTGCAAGTCGCACAGCATACGACTGCACCAGCGGGTCCAGCGCAACTTCCTGTCCGCGACCCTCGATCTGTGTTCGCTGTTGTGTCGTCAGAGAGGAGGGTGGCACGTTGACCTTGCATTCGCCCTGCACCCGTGCCTGGCAAGCGAGGCGGTACCCCTTCTGCAGGCGCTCCGTCCCGACCCTTTCCTGCTCACTCTCACTCGGCGGCGACACTGCACCCGACATCAGCTGCACCACGCAACGACGGCAGGTCCCAGCCCCGCCGCACACTGCGGCCAGACCGATGCCGCCCCGCCGGGCAACGTCGAGCAGGGTCTCCCCTTTCTCCGCTTCGACGCGCCGTCCGATAGGTTCGAAATCCACCATGTATGCCATTACCACTCCAAGAGTGCCCGACACCCATCCACTCGTTCATCCAGGTCCAGATCCCGGCTGCGGCGCCCGGTCATGCTAGATCTGTAAGGCCCTTCCCTGCGCGTCCAGTGCAGCCTCGGCGATCGCCTCTCCTAGCGTGGGGTGAGCGTGCGTCGTCGCGTCGATCTCGTCTAGCGTAGCCTCGAGCTGAAGCGCCAACCCACCCTCCAGGATCAGGTCACTGGCGTGCGGCCCCACGATGTGCAGACCCAGCACTTCGCCGTACTTGCGCTCGCTGACGACTTTGACAAAGCCGCCCCGCTCCCCGTAGGTGACGGCCTTGCCGTTGGCGAGAAAGGGGAACTTGCCGACCAGCACGTCATAGCCCTGCGCGCGTGCTTGTTCCTCGGTCAAGCCCACCGTGGCCACCTCGGGATGCGTGAACACGCAGGCAGGTACAGACTTGTAGTTCGCCTGCGCCGGATGTCCGCACGCGTTCTCTGCAGCGACTACCCCCTCCTTCGATGCCACGTGTGCCAACCACCACTTTCCCGTCACGTCGCCGATCGCGTACACACCAGGCACGCTCGTTTCCATTCGTTCGTTCACGACGATGCCGCGCTCGACCTGGACGCCGATCGCCTCCAGGCCCAGGTCCTCCACGTTGGGCCGCCGCCCGACCGAGACCAGGACCTTTTCCACTTCGAACTGCTCTTCTCCCTTGGGCGTCGTTACCGAGACGCGAAGCAGGTCGCCGTGCTGCACAATCTCGCTCGCACGGCTTTCCACGTAGGAGGCAACCTTTTTCCGACGCAGGGAGCGGGTCACCTCCGTGCTGATCTCTGGATCCATCATCGGCAGGAGGCGATCCAGCATCTCGACCACAGTCACCTGGACACCGAAACTGGCGAAAATGTTGGCAAACTCGACCCCAATCACGCCTCCGCCTACGATCAGCAAGCTGCCCGGCAGCGACGCCAGGCTCAAGGCACCGGTCGAGTCGAGTACGCCCGGCAGGTCGAAACCGGGCAGAGGGAGATAGATCGGACGCGAGCCTGTGGCCACGATCACCTTGTCGGCCGCGAGCAACCGCGTCCCGTCGGCTGCGCTGACCTCGACCGTGTTGCGGTCACGAAAGCGCCCTCGTCCCTCGTAGATCGTCACGCCTGCCTTCCTGAGAAGCGTGCCTACGCCGCCCGTCAGGCGCTTGACCGCCTGATCCTTGACTGCCTGAATGGCTGACCAGTCAGGCTCGACTGCACCATCGACCACGATCCCGAACTGCTTAGCCTCTCCGAGCGTCTCGTATACCTCCGCGCTGCGCAGCAGCGCTTTCGAGGGAATGCAGCCGACGTTGAGGCACACGCCGCCAATATGCGTATCCTCGACAATCCCGACCTTGGCGCCGAGCTGGCTGGCCCGTAGCGCGGCGACATATCCGCCCGGGCCGGCGCCGATGACTAATACATCGTATCTGTCTGGCATGAACACCCCTCCACACGACTCGCATCCAGTTCCACGTGAACAGAGCTATTGTACTCAGCCATCGGGGGAAGGCAAATCGCCTGGCCCCCTGGTTCCCCACAGTCGTTGCTCCTGCAGCGGGGCCTCACACTGCTACATCGTCTCTCGACAATACCGTGGGCCGGCATCCTCGCAGATGCCCGCCACGCTGCAAACCGGTCAACCTCACTTGACGGTGCACTGCTTGCTGGTGCGGTGCAGCGCGCCAGCTCGCATCGCACGTTCCGCGACTTGATAGCAGCCCTGTCGAGGCCGAGCAGCAACTGGACAGAGCCAGCGAAAGCCGATATAATAGCAGCCAGTCTACCGTTGGGCGGATCCGGTCACCTGCAATATGCGACGAACGCCCCAACTGGAGGGTTGATGATCTGCCGTCACTGCAAGGCAGAGATTCCAGATTACGCCTACTGTCCGCACTGCGGGCAGCCTACAGGCAAGGCCGACGCGACACATCCCGCTGCCTCAGTGCTGGTACGGCACGCATTCCGCCGCTGGGTCCTTCCTCTCGCCATCCTGGTCGTCGTCATCGCTTTCGGCGTACTGGGTATGGCCCTGCTCGGGTTCGTCGATGGCTCACAGGAGCGAGACCTGGCCAACCGTCACCGTGCGGAGGTCCTCTATGGCCGTGGTGAAGCCTACCTCGAGTGTGGGCAGAACCAGCTCGCCGAAGCCCACTTCAAAGAGGCGCTCCGCCTGGTGCCCGACTATCCTGGCGCAGCGCAAAAACTGTCCGTCGCCCAGGCCAGGCAGACAGTTACGCCTTCACCGACCTCACCTCCGCCGACCAGCACGCCGGTCATCCCGACACCGACGGCGGAAGTGGTCGTCGTTCCCGTGACCGATGTGCTGTTTGAGGAGGGAGAGGCCCACTACGAGCACGGCGAGTGGGAAGCTGCCATCTCCACGCTTGAGCAACTGCGACTTGAGGACGTGAACTACAAAGCCAGTCGGGTCGCCGAGATGCTGTTCGACAGCCACTATCGCCTGGGTATGGAGCTTGACGAGCAGGACAAGATCGAGGCTGCGATCCTGCAGTATGACCGGGCCCTCGACCTGAAGCCACGCGACCCTCAAGTCAGTGAATTACGGCGCCGTGCTGACCTCTACCAGTCGGCGCTAAGCGAATGGTCGGTGGATTGGGACAGCGTCGTCAACTTTTTGATCGCCCTTCACCACCTGGCGCCCGACTACAAGGACGCTACCGACCGGCTCTACGAAGCATGCATCGAGTATGGCGATCAGTTGATCAAGCAAGAGCGCTACTGCGCCGCTTCGCAGCTATTTGAGCAGGCCGCCGAGATCCGGAGCGACGACGACAGCGTCCTCAAGCGCGAGCAAGATACCGCCTACCTCTGCCAAGTCACGACGCCTATTCCGCTCGAAACGCCGACCCCAGATGGACACCCCTCACCGTGGAGTACGGTGCATATCGGCACTCTGATCGGCACCTGCTACAACGCACGCGACGATCAGTATGATGTCTGTGCTCAGAATGCGGACGACAAGGCGCTTGAAACCTGGATCCTGAACGCGGAGCAGCCTGACGTGAGCCTTGACGGCAGATGGCTTGCTTACCGCTCCGTCGATCCGAAAGGAGCGGGCCTCTACGCGCTGGATCTGAATGACGGCACGACAATCACCGTGACTACAGCGCCGAGCGC
>CAZLMZ010000188.1:0-1532 GCA_964560475.1 uncultured Anaerolineae bacterium | reverse complement strand
TTGGACTCAGCCTGAACCTTTATGTCGTCCAGACTGAGACCATGCACGTACGCCAGATCACAAAGAACCTTTTCACCGACGTTATGCCAGTGTGGTCACCGGATGGACAGCGCATCGCGTTCCTTACCAACCACAACGACGACTGGTCAGCATACTCGATCCACCCATGGCCTGGGGAAGGACAGGCTGAACACATCCTTACCGTCGGCGCAGAAAGTGCAGACTGGCAGCGCATGCAGCTCGCCTGGTCCGCCCAGATCATCCCTTCGCCCTCCGTTCCCTAGGTGCTCATCCACCCCCGGCTGCAACACGATCGCATTTGCCTTCCAGATGTAGATAACACATCCCCACGTGCCACCGGGCTCATGCGCAGATGCGACTGCCTTGGCAACATTTGACAGCCCCATGAATGTGTGCTATATTGTGAATACGTCGAAAGTCTCGTTTCATGGTCTCTTCACTGTATCGGAAACGCTCGACTCGCCAATCGAGCCCGCCCATTGCAGCGCGGAGCACCAGGAGCAAAGGAGTATGCAAGGCAGATGAGTGAGCGCATCATCGGCACGGTCAAGTGGTTTAGTGATCCCAAAGGGTACGGCTTCATTCAGCGTGACGACGGCCCGGACGTCTTTGTGCACTTCTCCGCGATCCAGGGCGAAGGCTACAAGTCGCTCAAAGAAGGCCAGCAGGTCGAGTTCACCATTGAGGAAGGACCCAAAGGGCCGCAGGCCGCCAACGTCGTCAAGCTGTAGCACTTTACAGCGGCACCCGTACAAGCCGATGCTCAACTGGAGCATCGGCTTGTTCTTTGTACAGTTACGCGGTTGCCTTCTTCCTTTGGATGTGCTAGAATCCAGCGAATCTGGTCTCGGTAACTGGTACCTAGGCATCTAGCCAAAGGGATCTCGCTTGCAAAGGCCCGCGATTTCAAGCATCCTTGTCAAGCCGGCTTCGGCTGACTGCAACCTGCACTGTACCTATTGCTTTTACCACGACCGTCCCACCGACCCCTACATGGATGTCCAGGGCCGACACGTCATGGATGACGCGACCCTTCGCGCGCTGATCCGCGAGGGCATGCGCCTCATGCCCCACCACGCGACTTTTGGCTGGCAGGGCGGAGAGCCGATGCTGACCGGCATCGACTTTTTCCGGCGCGTCGTCACCTATCAGCAAGAGTTTGGTCGCTCCGGACAGTCGGTGGCCAACGGCGTACAAACGAACGCGACGCGGATCGACGACGAATGGGCAGAGCTGTTCGCTCGCTACAACTTTCTCCTCGGCGTCAGCCTCGACGGGCCACAACAGTGGCACGACCACTATCGAACCGCGATTGACGGGCGCGGCAGCTTTGAGCGCGTGATGCAGGGCATCGAGACTCTGCGCCGCCACGGCGCAGAGTTCAATATCCTCACAGTCGTCAACAGCTTGACAGCGGACCATCCGGACGAGATCCTGAGCTTTATGCTGGAGCACGATTTCCGCTACCTGCAGTTCATCCCGTGCGTCGAGCTCGACACACAGACCAAGGA
>CAZLMZ010000187.1:3292-6948 GCA_964560475.1 uncultured Anaerolineae bacterium | reverse complement strand
ACCGAGCTGCACGAACCACTCGACCAACCCGTGTACTGGCTGGCTGAACGCGCCGGCCAGCACGCCGACGACGGCACGGAACGCAATGGCCGTCGGGCCCGCAGCCGAGGTTAGCAGCGCACTCATCGGTATCCACGCCGGGTCGGCCAGCAGCAAGTTGCCCTGCCCCACCAGCTCGGCGATGGCGACCCCCAGCCCAATGCCCAGTACGAGGTAGACCTGTTTCTTGAGGAACGAAAACGAACGATAGGTGTAGCGGTTGCGCAGGTAGCAATAGTCGGCGAGTTTTTCCAGGGTCTGGATCCGCGCCCGATCGTTGAGCCGGCCATCCACGCTCACGTCACGCGCCAGGCGCGCAAACTGTGCCTCCTTGCCCACGTCGGGGACCCGCTCCTTGCGCGCCATGCGCGATTCCAGGGCGAGGCGCCAGTTCGATGTCTGCACCCACAGCTCGCCGGTGGCGTCGGCCTGCCGCGGTAAAAAGTGCCCGTACTTGCTCACGTAATGCTTGAGCCGGTTGCCATAGAGCGCCTTTTCCTTCTCGTAGTAGAGGACGGCCTCGGCAAAGGCGTGCACCGGGAACTCGAGGCTGTCCGAGCCGACGGTGTGCACCACCCTGGCCAGCTCGGTCTCGGTGGCCGAATTGGACGAGAGCTCCTTGCGCCACGCCGTCCGCGAAGGCCGCTGCAAGAAGGCCCTGGGCGGTGCAGGCGGCGCCGAGCGCCACCACGGAAAGAGGTTCAGCGTGACCAGCGCATCGAACATCTCGAGCAACCGCTCGACCAGCAGGGCAATCACCGGCATGACGATCATCCACTGCAGCATTGCTTTCCCTCCCTCTAACCCACTGATGTACCCCGTGTTACCAACGTACCGTTCCTGGCTCGCTAGCTTGCCTTGCCCACCAATACCTGGCGCAGCGCGCGGACGCGTTCTGGCCTCCCCGCCAGCATCGGCCCTGCTGCACCCTCCCCCCGGATGAGTGCAGCATAGTCCAGTTCCCCCGCATGCCCATCTTCCCTGCGCAGGTACGTCAGCTCATAGCCGAGCGAAGCCAGGATCGCGTGTGCCCCCACAATATCCCATACGTGCTCGCCTTCCCCCTCGATCGCCGCATAGATCCCCGGATAGACCAGCGTGAAACAGATGTGCAGTGCGGCGCTACCGATGCTTCGCACCTTGCCTGGATAACGTGCCAGGATCCCCCGACGGTGCACCCGGGAATGTGCCATGACGTTGGTCGTCGCATCGAGCGGCAGTGGGTAACCCAGGCGTTCGATCGGCGCGCCGTTCACCGTTGCCGCTGCGCCCACATCGGCAAATACCAGCAGATCGAGCCGCGGCGCATAAACGACGCCCGCCACTGGCCGCAGCGCCTCGTCCAGGAGCCCGATCGAGACGCACCAACCGTGCATCCCCTGGCTGTACACGTCGGTGCCGTCGATCGGATCGATGGCGAACGTATACGGCCGCGATGGGCCTGCTGCTCCCCCTTGATCAGCCCGATCCTGATCGACTCGATCCCCATCGACTCGATCCTGGTCCGCCGGCCCCACACGCTCTTCGCCGATCACGATTGCTTCCGGGTAGGCACGCCCGATCTGTTCCTGCAGGTAACGTTGCACGCGCGGGTCCGCGGCGGTGAGCACCGAGTCGTCTTCCTTGAGCTCGCGCTCGTCGTAGCCCATCTCCTGCTGCGCCTGCATGGCCATGCGGCCCGCCTGCAGGGCGTAATCACGCACATCAGCGATCGAGCCAATGATCATCGAGAGGTCCTGAGCCGGCACGGAACTCGTATCGGGCAAAGCTGTACACTGCTGCAAAGCGGCGCATCGAGCGCGCGCGAGATGCATGTGGCACCGCTGAGAGTTCTATATCATTATAACACTGCTTTGGCCAACTGGCAAAGTTGATCTTATGTGAAACAAGTAAGAGGGCAAAAGGGCTCTGCGATCAGCCTAGGTCACACGATCGGCTGCCGGGCGTACCTCCATGGTGCAGCGCGTGTCCGTCTCCTCTGTGACCACGAACCCCAGCCGTTCGTACAACCGTCGGGCCGGGTTGACCCTCAGCACGCGCAGGCGCACCGGCAGGCCCAGCTCGGCACCACGCTGGAGGGTGGAGCGGATCAGGTCCGTCCCGATCCCCTGCCCCTGGTGCTCGGGCAGAATGTAGATCTGGCCGATGAAAAGCTCATCCGCGTGCTCTTCCAGGGTGAACACACCAATGTCCTGGCCATCGCGGATGATGATCTGCCGGTCGGCGGGGTCAAAGTGGGCCCAGAAGTAGGTCTGCTGCCACTCTTCGTCCCAGCCCCACGTCTGGGCGACGTATGTCTGCATCGTCGTCTTGACCAGGTGGTAGAGAAAGGGACCATCCTGCTGCGTAGCCGGGCGGAGATGAACCTCGCTCATGGTCAGCTCCTTGGCGCTCGATGCGCGCTAGTTGAGGGAGAAAGGTGGGGCGCTCGACGAAGCGCCCAGGGCACGGAGCGCCGCCACGACGGCGGCGACGCGCTCCACGCGCCACGGCGTACCAAAGGTGCCATCTCGCTGCTGGCGGGATGCGACCACGGCGAGCAGGTCGTGCAGCAGGTCGCGCGCCTCCGGCAGGTCAAAGGCGGCGATCGCATCGAGCGCGGCATAGAGGCGCGTCCCCGTGGCCCACGCCGACTGTGTCGAGCGCAGGAAGGCGAGCGCGCGCGTGGCATAGACGCTGCCGCGCAGCCCAGGATGCGCGCCCAGGGCACGCACGGCGTGCAAGGTGCAGCCGGGGTGTCCGCCGAGGTTGCGGCACCAGCCGCCGCTGGCGCGCTGCGCGCCCAGCAGGGCGGCTACCGCCGGCGCGAGGATCAGGTCGTCGGCGAACCCCGCGCTCGAGCGGAGCGCTGTGCCCAGTCCCCCGGACCGTAATCCGCCGGATCCCGGTTCGGCGTGCCCGCTGCGACAGAGAGCCTCGACGACGTAGCTCAGGGGAATGAGGCCCCAGGCATAGCACGAGCTCGGTCCGGCGCGATCGAGGTTCGAACGGGGCTCGCCGCGCACAGGCGACTGTGGGCCGAGCAGCGGCTCGTAGGTGCGGTAATGGTTCATCTCGTGCGCGCCACGTGCCATCGTGGCAGGCCGGTTCCGCTCCTCGTAGGGACCAAAGAAACCGCCCAAGTCGCACGGCGTGCGCAGGCTGCCCGGCGCGATGGCACCGGCAGAGCTGTAGCCGGGCTGCGTGGCGAGGAGGGCCAGGAGGTAGGAAGCAGCGGCGGAGGCCAGTGCCAAGCTTCCTGCGACGCGCAGGTCGGCCAGCAAGTTCAGGACGCCTGCCGTGGCGATCGGGCTCCCGTCAAAACTGCCGTCAGCCTTCTGCCGGGCAGCCAGCTCGCGCACCCACGCTGCGGCCGCCTCCTCATCGCCGTCACGTTCCAGCCCCAGGCGGCGCCTTGCGCGCAGCACGTCGCGCCCCTCGGGCGACAGTCCGCCGGACGCTTGTCCGCCGGGCCCAGGCTGAGCGATCAGCCAGGACGTTGGGTCCCGAGGAAGCAGGTGATTGGTCACGGCGCGGCCTGCAGCCAGCCACCGACCGGCGCGCCGGCCTGGCGCAGCAGGGCGTTGATCTCGCCCGTGTGCTGCGCCGTATGACGCAGCACGTAGCACAGGTGATCG
>CAZLMZ010000187.1:1954-3192 GCA_964560475.1 uncultured Anaerolineae bacterium | reverse complement strand
CGAGGCGCGAGACGAAAAAGCGCGGGCTGACATCCTCGCTCAACAGCCCGGCCTCGTCGGCCACGTAGGCGTGCGCCTTGGCCTGGATCTCGTCCAGGTAGGCCAGCGTCCGCGCCTGATCCCACAGCACGTCGGGCGCAGAGCCCTCCCAGTCGATGCCGTAGGCATTCCAGTCGAACTGCTCTGGCTGTGCATCGAGGTGATAGTCGATCGCCTGCAGCACGTGAAAGGCCAGGCGGGCGATCACCAGGTATTCCCCCTCGCCGGCCCGCCAGAGGGGCTCAGGGCAGCCCTCGATCGCCGTGCGCACCGTGTTAAGCGCTTGGCGGACCTGCTTTTCCATCGTCTGCTGCAGCATACGCGCCTCCCTCTTCCCAGCCCCAAGGCTTTGGGCCTCCCCTCAGCCCTTAACCCTCTCGCAGCTCGCGGACCGCCGCGGCGATGGCGGCAATGTGCGCGGGCGTGTTGCCGCAGCAGCCGCCGATCACCTGCGCCCCCCGCGCGACCAGGTCGGGCACCTGTGCTGCCATCTCTGCCGGCCCGAGCGGGTAGATCGTCTCGCTGCCTTCCAGCCGTGGCACCCCGGCGTTGGGCTTGGCGATCAGGACCGCGTCAGGCAGCGCGGCACGCATCTCGTCCAGCGCCGCCACGACCGGCGGGATCCCCTCCCCACAGTTGGCCCCGATCGCCGTCAGGCCCATCGGCCACAGCACTTCCGCTGCCTGTCTCGGCGTGACGCCCATCATCGTGCGCCCGCTGCGACCAAAGGTCAGCGAGCAAAAGACGGGCAAGTCGGTCACCTGCCGGACGCCCTCCACCAGGGCACGCGCCTCGTTCAGATCGGTCAGCGTCTCGCCCCACAGCAGATCGACCCCGCCTTCGACCAATGCCAGCGCCTGCTCGGCATAGGCCCGCACCGCATCCTCGTACTGCAGCGTGCCATAGGGCGCCAGCAGCTCGCCGGTCGGCCCCATATCGCCCGCCACGTACACCTCCCCGCCGGCCTCCTCCACTGCCAGGCTGGCTCCGGCGCGGTTGAGCTCTACCATGCGCGCGTCCAGCCCACCCGTGCGCTCGAGCTTGATCCGGTTACCGCCAAACGTGTTGGCCAGGATCACCTCCGACCCGGCGTCCAGGTAGGAGCGATAATGCGCCCGGACCGCGTCGGGGCGCTCCACGTTCCACAGATCGGGCGCCATGCCGGCGGGCAGGCCCATGGTCTGGAGCATCGTGCCCGT
>CAZLMZ010000187.1:0-1854 GCA_964560475.1 uncultured Anaerolineae bacterium | reverse complement strand
CGCCGCTCGCCGGCGACCGTTCGTAGTAACCGGTTTACCGGTTATCCCTGCCTCGACGAGCCTTCTAGCGACTGAACGTCGCGGCGACGAACGCGTAGCGACTGAAGGTCGCTACTACCAACGCCCCCCGGCAGCCGTTCGTAGTAACCGGTTTACCGGTTATCCCTGCCTTGACGAGCCTTCTAGCGACAGAAAGCGTCGCGGCGACGAACGCATAGCGACTGAACGTCGCTACTACGAACGAGCCCCCGACGCCAGCGCGCACCCGATCACGTCCACGTCGTAGGTCATCCGCACCTGCTGCCCGGGCGGCACGACCAGGAAATCGTCTCCGCCCTCACCGGCCCATTCGCCGTTCAACAGGCGCCGGATCAGCACCAGGTCGCCCGCCACGCGCTCGAACGCCCAGCCGCGCTGCTCAGCCAGGGCGCGGGCATGCGCCTCGACGCGCGAGCCGTCGCCCACGCCCATGTCGATGAAACGCGCCCGGTCATAGTGCTTCTGCCAGGCCCCCATGACCTCCATCAAATAGTCGGCATTGTCCACGCCGTATTTCTCCACGTATTCCTGGTACACGTCCTGCACCTCGGCATCGGCCTCGGCGCCGAGCGCCGTGGAACCGTCGTTTCGCTCGACATAGTCGAGCGCATACCAGTAGGTGCCTGGATGCGCGCGGAAAGCCTCGCCGTAGCGCGCGCGATCGCCCAGGAACAGGGTGATACAGTCGTGCGCCCGCGGGATGACCAGCGGCACGTCTCGGGCGACCAGGCCGGCCGTCGACTGCCCGCACAGCCCATAGACCATGGCCACCGCGTCGTAGGGCAATTGCTCACTAGGCCTGACAGGTTGCCGACGGGAATCGGTCCCCAAACCTGCCAGGTCTTCTTCCCCATCTCCTTGGTTCGCCGCATCGATCCGCGCTTGCAGGCGCGCGCGCAAATCGGCCGGCTCGCGATGCAGCCCGATCCGAAAGAGCTCGACGTCCACGATGTGCGGCGAGTGCGCCGCACAGAGATAGACCGGCCGCGCCAACGCCTCACATGCCAGGCACTTGATTCGCATGCAAATTCCTCCAGGCTAGGGCTCGCTGTGAGCCAGTATAGGCAGGCAGCAAGGAAAGTCAAGCCGTCGAGGCCAGCCAGGGATCGGCCGTCCCATTGACGCGGACCTCGCGCACGCGCTCCTGCTCCAGCAGCGCCTCGAACGTGCGCTCCCACTCGCCGGGCGTCCAGTTCATGACATGAAAGACGCGCCGTATCATCCCGCGGTCGATGGCGACTACGTCGTCGACGTATTGGGTGACCAGGACGGCCCGCGCCTCGCTGCGCTGGATCGCGCGTGCCTGGGCAGGGAGCTCTGGCCAATGGCGCTGCACGATCTCGTAGATGAAAGCATAGTTCCACGCCCCGGCCTCGGCGACCCCGATCGGCATGACCTTGAACCCCACCTGCAGCTCGGTCAGCGCGCGGTCAAAGCGCGACTTGCTCCCATCCGAGGAGAGGTGTGCCTCGCGCCGCAGGCGCACCGTGTCCAGCGGCCCCAGTTCGAGCAGCGCCTCGTAGATCTGCTTGGCCTCCATGCTCATGGTCCCGGCCTCGTACTCGAGCAGGTAATCCTCCAGCTCGCCATAGTTCTCGCTGCAGGCGTAAAAGGTTGGCAGCAGGTCGAGCGAGATCAGCGTCGCCCGGCGGCGCAGCACCTTGCCATAGTGCCACCACCGCTTGTCGAGCGAGGTGTCCTTCCACCCCCAGCAGCGGCTCAGGTCGGGGTCGTTGTGCGCGTTCGGCACGTCGCGCACCCGCCCGGCAATGGCGTGAAAGAGGTTGGGCGTCTCGATCCCCTTGATCGGCCAGA
>CAZLMZ010000186.1:0-6955 GCA_964560475.1 uncultured Anaerolineae bacterium | reverse complement strand
AACAGGAGGAGGGACGACGTGGAAGACAACTCGATCATCATCATCGGCGCGGGGTTCGCCGGGCTCTCGGCCGGCATCTATGCCCAGATGAACGGTTACCGCACCCAGATCTTGGAGCTGCACGACAAGCCGGGTGGATTGTGCACGGCCTGGAAGCGCAAGGGCTATACCATCGACGGCTGCATCCACTGGCTGGTAGGCTCATCCCCGGAGAGCGGCATGCACCGCTACTGGGAAGAAGTGGGCCTCGCCCAGGGGCGCGAGTTCGTCTACATGGACGAATACGTTCGCTACGAGGGCGCCGATGGGCGCACGGTGATCCTGTACACGGACGTGGACCGGCTGGAAGCGCACCTGCTGGCCTTTTCGCCGCAGGACGCCGAGCCGATCCGCGATTTCATCCGCGGCATCCGCTTGGGCATCGCCTTCGACCAGCCCTCCGAGTCGGACCCCCTGCTCGTGAGGCTGTGGAAGAGCCTCAAGCTCACGCTGCTCTTTGTGACCAAAGGCAAAGAGATGCAAAAGTGGATGAACCTGACTGCAGACGAGTTTGCCGCACGCTTCAAGGACCCCGTGCTCCGCGATGCGCTGCGAGAGATGTGGTTTCCCGAGTTCTCGATGTTCTTTATGCTCTTTACCCTTGCCTACTTACATAACCGCAATGCCGGTTACCCGATCGGCGGCTCGATGCCGATGTCGCGGGCCTTGGAAAAGCGCTACACCGATCTGGGGGGAGCGATCCACTACGACAGTCGCGTAGCGCAGATCCTGGTGGAAGGGGACAGGGCGGTGGGCGTGCGCCTGGCGGATGGGACCGAGCACCGCGCCGGGCGCGTGATCTCGGCGGCGGATGGGCATAGCACGATCTACGACATGCTGGATGACAAGTACGCCGACGAAAAGACGCGCGAGCCCTATGAGAAATGGCCGATCTTTCCGCCGCTGCTGTACGTCGGCGTGGGGGTGAACCGCACTTTTGCCGACGAACCGGTGACTGTCTCGGGGTTCAGCTTCCCGCTGCGCCAGCCGACCGAGATCGGGGACGCGGTGCGGGAGAGACTGCCGGTCCACATCTACAACCAAGACCCGACGTTGGCCCCGCCCGGCAAGACAAGCCTGGTGTGCATGATGCCCAGCGACTATGCCTATTGGAAAGAGCTGGCACAGGACCGGGCGGCCTATGGGGAAAAGAAGGACCAAGTGGCGCGCACGGTGGTGGGGCTGTTGGAACAGCGTTTCCCCGGCATCTCCCAGCAGGTGGAGACGGTGGACGTGGCGACGCCGCTGACCTTTGAGCGCTATACGGGGAACTGGCAGGGCACGTTCGAGGGCTGGCTGATCACGCCGCAGAACGCGTCGACCGTGATGAAGCCTATGTCGCAGACCCTGCCCGGCCTGCAGCGCTTTTACATGTGCGGGCAGTGGGTCGAGCCGGGCGGCGGCCTGCCGACCGGGGTCATGTCCGGCCGCCGCCTGGTCAAGGCGCTCTGCAAGGAGGACGGAAAGCGGTTCCAGACTACGGTCGCGTAGGTCAGCCGTTCACGCGCGACAGCCACGCGGCAAGGGTGGCAGCATCGTCCAGCAGAGCTTCCGGCGCATCGTCCTGGACGAACTCGATCTCGGCATAGCACTCGCGCCCCGTCGAGGCGACCACGGGCAGGTAGCGCATCCAGGCGGCCTCTCCTTCGACCAGCGGCAGGCGCGTCGTCCTCTGCCCGGACGCTGCGCGGCGCCAGGAAAAGACGTGGACGTTCCGCAGCCAGGGCAGGATGTCCTGGAGCGTACCAAGAGCCTGCTCGACGGTAGCCCAGCCAGGCGGCTGCCAGTACGTGCCCATCTGCGGGTGGGCGACGGCCTCGAGGAGCTGCCTCGCCGACGCGCCCGTATCGGTCAGCGTGCCGCCGTGGAACTCGTAGGCGACGTCGAGCCCGGCACCGGCAGCCAGGCCAGCGATCTGTCGTGAGTCCTCGACAACGCGGGCACGGTAGGCGTCGTCCGCCGCATCGGACCCCTGCTTGCCGGCCCAGACGCGGATCAGCGGTGCACCGAGGGCGACCGCGGTGTCGAGGACGTCTGCAAAGGGGCACGGTTCTTCGTGGCCGACGCGATAGTAGGCGCCATAGGCAGCGACCTGCAGGCCGGCCTCCTCGGTTGTGTGGCGAACGGCTCGCGCTTGTTCGACGTCGCCGTGCGGCACGTGGACGTCGCCGCCCCACTCGATGGCCTCCAGCCCGGCCTGCGTGGCGAGGGCTACGATCTCTGCGGGCGAAAGCTGCCGGAACGTGATCGAAACCAGCCCTGAACGGATCATCTTGCTCTCCCTCTTCTATGCCAGGTTGGCGGCCTCTTCCCAGGAGATGGCCCACCGGAGCGGCTCGCCCGCCAGGTAGCGTTCGAGCTCGTCGACCATGTAGCGGCCCATGCGTTCACATTCCCGATCCATCGACCCGGCAATGTGCGGCGTGAGCACGACGTTAGGCAGCGTATAGAGCGGCGAACCGGGCTCCGGTGGCTCGGGGTAGGTGACGTCGAGCACGGCAAAGAGGTCGGGCCGCTGTGCAAGGACCTCGATCATCTCCTCCTCCCGCACGACGGCGCCGCGCGCGGTGTTGATAAAGGTGGCGCCCGGTTTCATGGAGGCCAGGTGCGCGCCTGTGATCATGCCCACCGTCTCGGGGAGCCAGGGCGTGTGCAGCGAGACCACGTCAGCGCGCCGGAAGAGCTCCTCCAGGGAGCAGCGCTCGGCACCGAGGCGGCGCGCCTTCTCCTCGCTGGAGGTATAGGCCAGTACGTGCACGTCGAAGGCCTGAAGCAGGCGGGCGACATAGCTGCCGATCATGCCCAGCGAGACGAGGCCGACGGTGCTCCGGTAGGCACCGGGGACGGGAGTACGCCTGGGGTAGCGCCCGGTGCGCTGGATCTCCAGTGCGTAGTACCAGCCGCGCTTGAGAGAAAAGAGGATCTGTGACAGCGCGTACTCGGCGGTGGGCACGGCGTTGGCGGCATAAGCGCTGGTAACGAGGATGCCGCGATCCCAGGCCGCGTCGGTCACAAAGCCGCGGATCGAGCCGGCGCCGTAAAAGAGGGCGCGCAAGTGCGGGGCGCCAGCGAGAAAAGCCTCGTCCATGCGGGCCATGCCCCACCCGGAAAAGATCAGCTCTGCTTCCTGGAGCGGGGATGGGTCGTTGGCGATCGAGGCCGGCGTCTGCTGTGGGGCAACAATATCGACCAGAGCCGCGATCTCGTCGCGCTCCTGGGCGCCATAGATTTTGCTATATGCGTCGGTGCCGAGGAGGAACAGGCCCTTGGGCTTCCCGGTCGTGGTCAAGATCGATCCTTTCGTTTCTCGCACGCGGGTCAGCGAGGTAGATACCTCTAGCATAGTAGGAACAGAGCAGAGGCAAACGGCGTAATACTGGTCTGAGGGATTATACTTCCGGGCGCGCAGCGGGGCAAAAAGACAAGGCTTGGACGTTCACTTCTTATTTCGATCGGATGAGCAGCAGGGGCCAGTCTACCTGATGCAGCACACCTGCCGCTACGCACCCGTACAACCCCTCAGGCCAGCCAGCCCGATCTTGCCCAGCCAGTGCAATGAGATCCGCGCCTTCACGTTCTGCAACGTCTATGATCGCTTCCACGGCCGAGCCGCAGACGACGCGCGTCCAAGCCTCGATGCCTTTATCGCGGAGTTTGTCTTGGAGGACAGCCAGATAAGACTCTGTGTGCTTTGCCCTCCACTCGGACTCTTCCCAAAGGTCTATACAGGCCTGCTCAGCGCCTCCACGGGGGCGTATGGTCTCGATGACGTGGAGCAGGATCACCTTGGCGCCGTGATCACGGGCCAGAGCTTGCACGTGGGGCAGAATCGCCTCTGCCCGCTTTGATCCGTCCAGTGGAACCAGGATGGTCTTGTACATGCGATCTCCTTGGGTCTGACGCAATCTGGGTTCATTTTGTGGACTACCGAGCTCTTGTGCCATCGCCCTACCGATCCCGTTCGCTGGAGGATTCAGCTCCCGCCAGTGTCTCGGGTATGGTCATCAACAAAGGGATCCTCAGAAACAGATCCACTACCAGGGGAACGAGAAAGACGTACATCGGTCCGAACTTCCGCCAGATCAGGCCGCCGATGACAGGCGCAGGGATAGTGATCAGCCCTCCGAAAAGACCCAGCACACCGCTCCATTTGCCCATCCGCTCCAGCGGGACCAGCTCTAGGGTCATGGCGCTTGTGACCCCCGAGGAGATGGCATAAAAAGTCTGCAAGCCTCCTGCAAGGACGAGGGTAGCCGCGTTGGGCGCGAAAACGAGCAACAGGCTAGAGGCGTACCATAGCGGCGTGAGCAAGTAGATGACTCTTTTCCTCCCCACTTTGTCCGCCAGCCGGCCTAGAGGGATCCCGGACAGGAGACGTACCAGGACCGCGGCTGTGGTCATGATCCCCAGCAGGTACTGGTCCGCTCCTTTTACCTGGTGGGCGAATAGCTGGAGGAAAGGAGAGGTCATCGCCATAGGCAACCCGGTGAGAGAGGCAACAGCGATCCACCTTCCAAGAACCGCTCTGCCCTCAAAGAGCTGCCTGAATTGAGTGGCAAAGCCCGGGTGAGGTCCTGTCCCTGCTCTACCCATCCGCCTGGGCTCGCTCAACCGAACACCCACAAGGAGCACGACGAGGCCATATCCCGCACAACGAAGGTAATAGAGGGGCCGGATCCCCTCGGCAGTCAGCCCTCCGAAGAGCGTGATCAGGTAAGCGGCGATCAAGGGCGCGATTAGAGAAGCGATGGAGGAGAGAGTGACGCATAGGTTTTGGGCGGTGGCCCGGTCCTCGTTCTTGACCGAATCCGCGCAGATCACACTGCATCCCGTCCCGGTCAGCCGCATGGAGATCGAGAGCAGGATCGTGGCAGCAGCGATGACCTCCCAGGTAGGAGCCACAGCGTAGAGCAACATCCCGCCGGCAAGCAACCCGATGCCGAGCAGGTAGAACGGCTTGATGCCATAGCGGTCCGCCAGCCACCCCACAGGGGTGGAGATGAGGGCGCCGATCCCACTCCCTATACTGCTGATCGTCCCCAACGTGATCGAATCGGCGCCCAGAGCTACCGTGTATATGGAATCGTACTGGGCAGTCAGGTTCATCAACCCACTGCTCGCTGCCGACCGTGTGATCGCCACACGGTAGTTGCGTTTCTGGCGACTGACGAACCCGATCGCTCTCTTGATCGCCGTGGCAGCGATGTCTGCCGCAGAGAGCTTGCTCACCTCATGCACCTTTGGCCTCCTGTTCCGCTTTCGGCCATCGAAACGTCGAGTGTGAGGCTCGCACGCACCTTCAGATACCCTTCCTCACCGCTCCGTTTTTGACTTGGCTCTGTTTGCGATGGCCTCGCGCAGCACGTTCGCCGCCAGTTTGGCGCAGTGGACGTCTTCTTCAGGCAGGCCTTCCAGGGCGACAATCAGATCCCCCGAATCGGCCGTCATACCTGTGCTCTCCTATGATGCCTTCTGGGGCTGTACTGCAAAGCGGCTTTGCACTACAGGAGGCCCATCTCTCTGAACCCGGCGATCATGGCTGCCTGCTTTCCCTGTGCTACCGGGAGGATAGGTGCCTTGGGATAGCCCACGTCGATGCCCCGCGCGTGCAGGGCCGCGTAGCAGGCCGCGTTGGTCGAGCCAGGAATGTGCAAGATCTGGCGGGCCCTGTTGACCTTCATCTGCACGCGGGCCGCTTCCTGGTACTTGCCGGCCTGGAACAGGTCCCACAACCCGACCACGAGTTCTGGGAAAGCATTGGCCAACCCCGACACGCACCCCCTGGCCCCCACCATGAACGCCGGGAGTGCCAGCGCTTCCGTGCCGATGATGAAACGAAAATCGGGCCTGTCCTCCAGTGCCAGCATAAAATGGGTCAGGTCGATGAAACTGAAACCGCTGTCCTTGATGCCCTGGACGCCCACATCGGCCAGATGGCGCAAGAAACTCGGTGTGATCGTCACCCCCGAGGCTTTGGGGTTGTTGTAGACATACAGTGGGGTGTCCACAGCCTCGGCCAGCGTGCGAAAGTACGCGACCACCGTGTGCTCGTCGTGATGGTGGTAGTAGGGTGGGACAGAGGCGATACAGTCTACGCCGACGCGCTCCGCGTGCCTGGCCAGGTCGACCGACTGGGTGGTGGACGCAGTGCCTACGTGTGCGATCACCAGGATACGGCCCTTGACCTGGTCGACGGCGATCTCGTGCACCTTCTGGCGCTCCTCCACGGACATGATCGGGCCGGAGCCATAGGTGCCGCAGATGAACAGCCCGTGGACGCCCTTCTCGATCTGAAATTCGACCAGGCGACGCAGCCCACGCTCGTAGATGTCTCCGTTCTCTGTAAAGGGCGTGGTCAGTGGAGGGATGATCCCCTCTGGCTTCTTGGTCATATGCCTTCCTCCTCAACAGCTTTGGTACCGGTTGGCCGATGGTAGTCACCACTTGAGGCGTGCGGGCTATCTCGACACGTGCAGATCGCACCCCGATAGCAGCCGCTTGACATCCGGCAGATCGATCAGCGGCACGTTCTGCGGGATGGTCAACTTGAGCGCTGCCATCGCGCTCCCATAGTCCAGCCCAGCTTGTAGACCTGACGTCAGGTAGCCGTACAGCAGGCCAGCGTCGAATGCATCCCCTGCTCCGAGACGATTCACGATCTGTACTTGATATCCGTCGGAGCGGTACATGCCGGCGCCATCGCACGCCACGCTGCCATCGGCGCCACAGGTGATGACGACGGCGTCCGGAGCATAGAGCTCGAGCAGCCTCTCCAGGAGTGCTTCTCGCCCACGTGTCTGTCCCAGGAGCAATCTCGCATCTTCTTCGGTCGCGATCAGCAGGTTGACGTAGGGCAGGATCTCCCGAAATGCGCCCCGCGCCTCATCTGGCGACCACAGCAGCGAACGATAGTTGA